>JAFAZK010000341.1 GCA_019239825.1 Verrucomicrobiota bacterium
CACGCGGCGTCGCTCCTTCAGGGTTTCCCCCATTGAGAAAAATTCTCGACTGCTGCCACCCGTAGGTGTCTGGACCGTGTCTCAGTTCCAGTGTGGCTGGTCGTCCTCTCAGACCAGCTACCCGTCGCTGCCTTGGTAAGCCTTTACCTCACCAACTAGCTGATAGGCCGCGACCCCCTCTAAAAGCGCATTGCTGCTTTAATCTTGCGATCACATGCGGTATTAATCCGGCTTTCGCCGAGCTATCCCCCACTTTCAGGCAGGTTGGTCACGTGTTACGCACCCGTTCGCCACTAGGTCAGCCCAGTATTGCTACCAGACTAACCTCGTTCGACTTGCATGTCTGATCCACGCCGCCAGCGTTCGTTCTGAGCCAGAATCAAACTCTCCGTTAAAATTATCTCCTAACGTGAGCTAGGTGTCCGGCGGCTTATGCCGGACATAAAAGATTCTGACCAATTCGTTCTTCGCACTCTTCCGGATTACTCCGGAGAGCGTAAGGTTGTCGGTCAATGAAAACTATTAAAACCAAAAATGTTGACGTTATAACGCACAACACAGTCTTCGCTGACATCACCATTCTGAGTGTTTATCAAATGTCCGATAAACTCAGAACCAAACTCTCAAAGAACTAATGTCGTCTTAGGCTTACGGCGACAAAAAAACTCAACTTGGATCCGGCCAAACAGGAATTTTAGCTTCTATTCAACCGGGACAAAATTGAGTCAATTTGAAGTCCCTTAAACTATAAGAACAACCGCACTTAATTCGTGCGCCCCGTAATCACCGGAGACTTTCACACTAATCTCTCTTCCCAAACGGTCAAGTTATTTTCGGTAACTTTTGTGCCATCTACTACTTTTTCTCGGCACCCGTTTGCGGGCCACTCAACAAGCAAAAAAGCAAAGGCAAGCTAAGCTCTTTCACATGCTATTAGGCAACCAGTCGGACCGTTCTTTGCCGGTTTCCAACCGATTCTGACTAGTCCTCTAAGTAATCTTAAATGATCTTAAAGGAACAATCAGGAGTAATCCTAAGGGCCCTGCCCGCCTTCCCTTTTACATCTCCCATAATCTCGGGCGGGCGACGAAACTAGCAGCCTAATCGGGCGACGCAAACGGAATTTTTGGATTATTTTTAACCGCCCGTATAAAACCTGCGGTAACGTCCTGGACAAGCTCGATTAACGCAAGGGCTGACGCCTAGAAAAATCACCTAGCCGCTCAGCACATCCTCTCCAGATCGTATTTTGGCTAGTGCCGGTGTCTGGCGAAGCACGTCATAGACGCCCGAAAAAATCGTATCGGGAAATCCGAGCAGCCGCGTAAGCTCAAGTTTCCGTTGCAGCGGATTGCGGGTCTTCCAAAGCCGTTCCGCTTCATGAGATGAAATCCACCGAAAGGCCCGCGAGCAAAAAACGGAAGTCGCAACCGGGTAATCGCTACCATAAAGGATCCGTTGAGGATTTTCCCGCACCCTGGTGAGGGTCTTAAAATGCACCCACTGAGAGAGCGCTGAGATATCCCCGTACAAGTTCGGAAACGCGTTACGAAGATCCAAAAAATCACCGGAGAAATCCCGGTGCCAAGGCAACGCGGGCGCTCCGCAATGTGCGGCGATGACCGTAACCCCCTGTTCCAACACCGCGCGGAGACAGTCGGGGTTGCACAGGTCCGGCCGATACGTTGGCAGCGAAAATTCGCCGCCGGTGTGGGCCAATAAAGGTAACCGAAGCTCTGCCATCCGTTTCCAGAAGGGACGATACCGCGCCAATGCGGGATCAACGATCTGGACGCAAGGCAACAACTTCAAAAGAACGGCCCCGGCCTCGACTCCGGCCTCCAGCAAATCGAGGGCATTCTTTCGAGCGGGATGGATCGAGATCCCGGGCAGAAACCTCTGCTCTCGGCGGCAAAGCTCTAGCACATATTCATTGGGGACATAAATCCGGGAAAGGTCTGGGCGAGAGACGCCATCGTCTTGATGCACGTAATCACACGCGAGCAGGACAACGCCCCCAAGCGAGGACTCGTCCAACCATGAACCCAGCCGCCGTGCGTAAACTTCATCGAGACGGGGATCGGCAGGCCCAACGTCGACCCCGACGCCACGCGCCATCATCTGAACAAACGGCTCCTGCCACCAAACTCGCTGGACCCGGCAGCCTGAACCGGCGAGGCCGTTGCCCAAGACATGGACATGCAAGTCGATTGGGTTCACGCTTCGTGATTCAAGTTTGTGGTTTACCGAGGCAGGTCGGGCGACCGCAGAAAGGTCTAGGATCTGGTTTGGGCTGTTCGATGTCTAGTCGCGCTAGTTTGACCGCAAGCAGCCGTGAAAGGCGAATCGCAAACCGGGGACTATTCAGCTTCTCCCCAGCGAAAGGTTTTCGACGGCGGCAAACCGATCTGATCCAGAATCCGGTGGACCACGGTGTCAGCAGCTTCCTCTATCGTTTGAGGCCGGCTATAAAAAGCCGGACTAGCCGGTAAAATGGCGGCACCCGCTTCCAGCAACGAGCAACAATTTCTAGCGTGAATCAGGTTCCACGGAGTCTCTCTTGGGACCAGGATCAGCTTCCGCCTTTCCTTTAGAAAAACGTCCGCTGCCCGTAAAATTAGTGTCTCTCCAGTACCGGAAGCGATACGGCCAAGCGTACCCATGGAGCAAGGTACGACCACCATGGCGTCAAATAAGGCTGAACCGCTGGCGAACGGTGCGTTCATCGTCCGCTCGGGATATTCCTGTACTGCAGCCGGCACTCTCAACTTGTCAATCTCGTCGGCTATGACCTGTTTCGCGTAGGCGCTAAGAACGAGATGAACATCATTTTGCTGGCAATCGATTTGGTCCAGCAACCGCTGGAGATAAATCATTCCGCTCGCTCCGGTGGCCGCGACCACAAGTTTCATAGTGTGCCGTTCACAGGTAACCTCCCGTCGCCAGGCGCTGGGTCAGGCCGTTGAAGCGACCAAACAACTCTTCATATAGGTCTGCGTTCTCCTTATTCGGCTGCGCCCGCGATTTCTCATCGATCTTGACCGCTCGAGCTACCAACTCTTGTAGATTGCTCGACTTGTTGTTGACGAGACTATTAACCCAGGCGCTGTGCAAAGCGGCGCCTAAAGCGGCGCCCTCTGCCGTGGCTAGACAAACGACAGGTACTCGGAAAGCGTCTGCGCAAATTTGCCTCCAGGCCGCGCTTTGGCTGCCGCCGCCTGTCAGCCGAATTTCGGCCGTCTTAATTCCCAACGTACGGAACCGGTTAAGCCCATACACCAAACCGAGAGTCGCGCCCTCCATTGCCGAACGAGCCATGTTGGCCGGCTTAAAATTCGACGCGGTTAATCCGTGAAACACGCCGGTACCATTAGGCAGATTCGGAGTGCGCTCCCCATTTAAATAAGGAAGAAAGAGAATCCCATCGCTTCCAACCGGTGCCGACCCAACCGTTTTATCAAACGTAGCGATATCCCATCCGAACAACTGGCGGACGTGCTCGGTGGCCACGGTGACGTTCATTGTGCAGACCAATGGCAACCAGTTGTCTGTGCTGTCACAAAAAGCGGCAACCTCACCTTGTGAATCAATCACCGGGGTAGTCGAGAACGCGTAAATGGTTCCGGAAGTACCTAGGCTTGCGGTCACCACCCCAGGTTTCACGTTTCCGGTACCGACTGCGCCCATCATGTTGTCCCCGCCTCCCGCGGAAACGACGGGTGACTTTTTCAGGCCCCATTTCTGCCGAAGATTTTCCCGCAGCAGGCCGACTGCCTGCCGAGAGGACCCAAGAGACGGCAACTTCTCCTCCAAGTTCGGATCAATGAACTCCACGACGGGCTCGCACCAACGCCGAGTTCTAACGTCCATCAATCCCGTCCCGGAAGCGTCTCCATATTCCATTCGCTTTTCCCCGGTCAGCCAGAAATTGATGTAGTCGTGCGGCAGTAAGATGCTGGAAACGGACTCGTAATTTTCCGGCTCGTGTTGCTTAAGCCAGAGAATTTTCGGCGCTGTCCAGCCCGGCAACATCGTGTTCCCGAGAAGCTTGATGAGAGAGGCGTCTCCACCGAATTCATCGATGATTTCCTGGCATTGTTCGGAGGTAGACGTATCACACCAGAGTTTCGCGGCGCGGATTACCTCGTTCGAGGCGTTGAGGACAACCAATCCGTGTTGTTGTCCGCTAACGCCGATTGCCTCTATTTCCCCGGCTCGCTTGCCGACTTTTCGGATGCATTCCTGAATAGTGGCGTCGGTGGCATCGATCCACTCTTGCGGATCTTGCTCCATGTGACCCGGAGGGAGGTCCGGAATGAGGTCATACTTCTGTTGTGCAGAGGCCAGAATTTCGCCGGTCTCTGCATCAACCACGATGGACTTCGTGCTCTGAGTTCCACTATCGATACCGATGTAAACCATAGAGATTGTGCAGAAAAATAGCCGCAAAAGGGCGCAAAGAACGCAAAAAAAAGGGAAATCTCACGTAAAGACAAAAAGGACCGGCCTGCCCGGATAAGAGCAGCCATGAAAGGACGCAGGAGCGTAAGAATGGAGTGGTTAGCACGGCGCTTCAGATCCGCATTTTATCCGACGGAATCCGGTAGCTTTCCTACCTCGAAAGGTTGGAATTTTCTCAGTGCGTGCCATTTTTCCACATGGTCAAGAAGCTTCTCCACACTCGTTATCGTGTTTCCGACCTTGAAAAGACCGTTTCGTTTTACACGGACGTCCTAGGATTGAAAGAAATACGCCGGCATACCTCGCCGCGCGGCTCGCAATTGGTATTCCTGCAAACACCCGGCAGCGAAGAAGAAATCGAGCTTTGTAAATTCGACGAGAGCGGCCCAGTAAACGTCGGGTCCGACATCACCCATCTGGCCTTTGAAGTCGATGACCTCGAAGCGTTCGCAAAACACGCCGCCGCAAAGGGCTACCCTCTGAGCGATGGACCCACCAAGACCGGCTCAGGTGGTATGATCGCTTTCATCGACGCTCCCGAAGGTTACGAGGTCGAACTAATCCAACACGGGAAATAACGCCGATAACGAGCGGGAACGCCGGGAGCGCCGCGAACTGACGTTCCCCACTCGTTAGATGTTCGGCTCAAAGTAGGCTTAGCATCAGATCGCTAGTTACTGATCGTTGGCGAAGTCAGGAGTCTTGACGACGCCGTTAAGTGTGGCGTTCGATTTTCGTTGCCGCTCCCTATTCGAATGGACAACGCCGCCGATCGCATCTGGACAGATTTCCGAACGTTACGGGAGACAACACCTTTGGTGCTGTCTTTAACCAACTCGGTCGTCCGCGAGTTTACGGCAAACGCGCTCCTGGCTCTGGGAGCTTCCCCGATCATGTCGGACGCGTTTGAAGAAATCACCGAATTGGTCGGTATCGCCGGCGCGCTCAACTTAAACATCGGGACGCCGACTCCGCGAAGCAGTGAAGCGATGGCCATAGCCGTGGCCGTGGCAAAAGCCAAAGGAATTCCAATTGCTCTAGACCCGGTAGCGGTGGGAGCGACCCAAATGAGACGGAAACTAGTAGACCGGCTTCTGAGTATGGCGACGCCGACTGTTATTCGCGGAAATCAGGCGGAAATCGCCGCTTTGGCGGGTCTCTCCTCCGCCGCGCGCGGGGTTGATGCGGTTGGAAACCTAGAGCAAGCGCCTGCGGTGGTTCGTCAACTCGCTAGGCAAACCGGGACCGTCGTCGTAGCAAGCGGTGCTACCGATTATCTATCGGACGGGAACAACGTGATCGCGATCGAGAACGGCCATCCGTTAATGGCAAGAACAACGGGCTCGGGCTGCGTCGCTACCGCGGTAATTGCCGCTTTCTTACCGATAAGCTCGCATCCTTTCTCTGCCGCAATTTCAGCGATGGTCGTGATGGATTTGGCGGGCGAACTCGCAGCTGATCATTCTCAAACCGAAGGACCTGGCAGTTTCCGGGTTCGATTCCTTGACTCTTTCGATAAGCTCGAACCTGAGCAGATACAAAGCAGGATAAAGCTGGTCCAGCTATAGCCCGACTTGGTAGGGCGAGGCTCCCTAATGTCCCAGGGTCCCGCGAAGAATTGACGGCTGTGAAGTTACTTGACCTTCTTAGGGCGCTGGACCGCCGAGCCGCGGGTCTGAGTGTTGCAGCAACGTTTTGTTTGGGTACGAGAATGGGGGTGCGTTCGGTCAAAACGGAACGCTTATTAGCAACCGCACTGAATACCGCGGCTCGGCGCGGGCTCCGGTATAACCACACGTTGGGATCGAGCACGCCCGCGGCTTCGTTAACATCGTAGATCAAATGGGAGCCTCGCCCCACCAAAGAATGACCATTTCGCTTGTTCTCGCTCGTTGTTGGCGCAGCCCGCGTTGATTAAAGTCTCCCTATGCCAAACCTCCCCATCGAAGCCGAACAGTTTGAGAAGATACAGACGAAAGTGTTCGCCGACTCAGAAACTGCGGTCCGTGAGTTGGCCGCGGGCATCGCCGGCTTTATTCGGCAACGTCAAACGGAGAAAAAGCCTGCGGTCTTGGGATTAGCCACTGGCTCGACCCCGGTAAAGCTTTACCAGGAATTCATCCGGCTACATCGGGAAGAAGGGCTTTCCTTCAAGAACGTAATCACATTTAACCTAGACGAATATTACGGTCTCCCTCCAAGCCACCCCGAGAGCTATCGCCATTTCATGGAGGTACAACTCTTTCGCCACGTGGACCTCCCCGCGAACCAAGTCCATGTGCCGGACGGATTAGTCGAGCGAGACAAAGTCTTCGAATATTGCGCGCACTACGAAACCCAAATCGCCGAAGCGGGCGGGATCGACATCCAGATCGTCGGGATCGGCCGGACCGGGCATATCGGATTCAACGAACCCGGTTCGACGCGTGATTCCCGAACCAGAATGGTTGCGCTCGATCGGTTAACTCGGCGGGATGCGGCCCGCGATTTCCGAGGTGAAGCCAACGTACCGGCTTATGCGATCACCATGGGAATAGGCACAATTCTGCAAGCGCGCCAGATCCGGTTGATCGCTTGGGGTGAATCCAAAGCATCGATTCTGCGCGCCGCGATTGAGGGGTCCGAGACCGACAGTGTCCCCGCCAGTTTTCTGCAACAGCATCCCGACTGCGTTGGTTATATCGACCAGGCAGCAGCAAACGAGCTCACCCGGTTTCGGACTCCATGGAAGGTGGGCCCGGTCGGTTGGGATCGGCAGCTGACGCGAAAGGCGGTGACCTGGCTAGCCGAGAACCGCCAGAAGCCGGTGTTACGACTCCAGGACGAAGACTACACCGAGAACGCTCTCGCTTCGCTCTTAGTCGAGACAGGCTCCGCTTACAGCCTTAACATCAGAATCTTTAACGAGCTCCAACACACCATCACCGGTTGGCCGGGAGGAAAGCCAAACGCCGACGATAGCAATCGGCCCGTCCCAGCCGAGCCGCCGTTCAAACGTGTGCTGATCCTCAGCCCAGAACCGTTAGACGCCGAGATTGGGATGGCTGGAACCATTCACCGGTTAGTCAATCAGCGGCATGAAGTCACCTTAGCCTACCTGACTTCTGGCAACCTCAGCGTGCCGGACGGCGAAGCGAGAATGGCGTTCAGCCTTTTACATGAGCTCGCGGTATCTGGTTCGGGTTCCCGCATACAACTGGAAAAGTTGGCCAAAGAAACCGACAGCAAAGCACCGTTCGATGAGGACAGCAGCGAACTTCGGCAATTCAAAGGTTTGATCCGCAGAGCCGAAGCGCGCGCCTCCTGCCAAATTCTTGGCCTAACGCTGGATCGCGTCTCTTTCCTCGATTTACCTTTCTACGAACAAGGCCGATACCGGCAATTTCGTTGGGGCGCGCCAGATGTCGACTTGATCACGACTCTGATGCGGTCACGCCAACCACACCAGTTTTACTTAACAGGCGCCGGGGCGGATCCCAGCAGCGTGACCGGGATAACCTTTCAGCTGGTTTCGGCCGCACTACAGAGCTGCCGCGAAGAATCTTGGTTGTCGAATTGTCAGATCTGGATTTACGCCTCAAATGAACGACCTTGGCCGCCGCACGAGATTGATATGGCGGTACCATTGAGTCCGGCCGAACTCGCGATCAAGTTAGACTGTCTTTATCATCATCGTTCACAACGCAGCCAGACGCCCTTTACCCAGACGCAAGCGGGCGAAGATTGGCAACAAGCGGAACAGATCAATCGAACTACCGCGAAACAGTACGACCGCCTCGGGCTGGCAGAATACGAAGCCATCGAGTCGTTTCATCGGTTAAAAAATGTAAATGTGATTAACCAAGCCAAAAAGAGCTGAAGAAAGAATCATATGCCGTTCGTTAGAATCTCGCTTAAAGGTAATCGCTCTGAAAAAGAGCGTCTGAGTATCGGCGATTGTGTCCATCGCGCGTTGGTAAAAGCAATCGGAATTCCAAAAGGCGATCGTTTTCAAGTAATCACAGAGCACAACAGCGACTTGGTTTACGATCCGGACTATCTAAACATCCATCGGACCGACGGCATCATCATGATTCAGATTACTTTGGCCTCGGGCCGGACCGTGGAACTAAAGAAAGCACTATTTAAAACCGTGGCTGAGTTTCTTGCCTCTGAGCAGGGCTTTCGAAAAGAAGATGTGTTCATCAATCTGCTGGAAACATCGCGTGAAAACTGGTCCTTTGGAAACGGCATCGCCCAATACGCAGAGACGCCGCCGCCACATTTAAACAAATGAGGAATGTGCGGAACATGAGTAGCAAGTCTCGCCAGTTTGGAACTGCAGATGTCCGCAAAGTACCGCGAAGCGGTTAAGACAAAATAGCCCTGGGTAATCGGATCAAATGAGCCCCTGAAAGTGGCGACCGATGAGGCTTGCTCGGGATAGTCGTGTTGATTCGGTGAGCCGTACGAACATAGCTATACTCGATATACTGATGCGCTGGAGCGAACGTACGCCTCGGACGCCGCTTTCAGGGCGTGTTTGGGTGCGACGCTCCCAGGGCTAAAGCCCTGGGCTATAAATCTGTTGCCGCTACGCGGCAAAAAAACAAGATCTAGAGCGTTCTATGAAATCGTTTCAAAAACGCTTGAATTTGGCCTGTTTCGACCTATGCATAAGTATCAGCTCCTGCATATTTGTGCAGATAGCTTGGCTTCGTTCACCCAACCCCTAGGACATGAAAATTCGTTTCACATGGCCCAGTTCTCTCGCGGTCGTCTCGGCCGTTAGTCTGGCTCTACCCCTCGCGGATAGCGCCCGAGCTCAACAGAGCGCATTCGATTGGAAGCAAGCTTCCGGTACTAAACTGGTGGTGATGCTTAATAAACATCCTTACGCCGATGCCATCATTAAGCGGCTACAGGAGTTCAAAGATCTCACCGGGATTGACGTAGAAACCTCAGAAACACCGGAGGAAAACTACTTCGATAAGCTCACCGCAGCTCTCGCATCCAAGAATGGGACGCCGGACGTTTTTATGACCGGCACTTATCAGCTCTGGGATTACGCCACCGCAGGATACATGGAGCCGCTCGACACTTATCTGAACGACCCGAGCCAAACAAATGCGGATTACGATTATAAAGACATTTACGAAGGAGTCCGCAACGGAGGCCGCTGGGACCTGGTCCCCGGACATGCCACCGGTACCGGGCAACAATGGGCGTTGCCCCTCGGATTCGAGACAAACATCGTCGCTTACAACAAGAAGTACTTCGACGAGAAAGGCCTCAAACCGCCAAAAACCTTCGACGAACTTTATAAGTTAGCCAAGCAACTGAAGGGCTGGAATGGTCCCGGGTCTTATGGGGTAGCGGTTCGCGGCACCCGGAACTGGGCGACGATTCACCCCGGCTACATGACGACCTTCACGAATGCCGGCGCTAAAGATTTCGAGATCAAGGATGGAAAATTGGTCTCAGATCTGGGCAGCGCGAAGTCGGTCGAAGTAACAAAAGCGTTTGCTCAACTGGTCAAGGACGCCGGTCCACCAGCTTGGTCTTCTTACACCTGGTATCAATGCGGTGCGGACTTCGGCGCAGGCAAAGCGGCGATGCTCTTCGATGCTGACATTCTCGGTTACTTTCAGAATGTGCCGGGTGGTTCCGCCGAAGCCGGAAACATCGCTTATTCGCCGCCACCTGTTATGAAAGAAGGCGATCCAGTTGGTGCGAACGAATGGATCTGGCAAGTCGCCATAAACAAATCTTCTAAGAACAAGAAAGCAGCATGGTTGTTCGTCCAGTATTTCACTGGCAAAGAACACGGCACCTGGGCTGCGATCAATGCGAGCGTGGTCGACCCTCCCCGCAAATCAATCTGGGACAATGCGGATTTCCAAGCGGTGATGTCCAAGATGCCGGGCTACCTGGACACGTTTAACACCATCATCGCCAATACCAGCGTTAAGTTCACGCCGCAGCCCTACTTCTCTGAATCAACGACAGAGTGGGCGGCAACCCTGCAAAAGATCGTCTTGTCAGGCGCTGATCCCAAGGCAGCCATGACCGATCTAGCAAAACGGATCACGGCGAAAACCTCTAAGCTGAAACTTGACCAACCACCGAAGACCGCCAGCCAGTAGGGATTAAGAAAAGTGGTAGTAACAGTGATTGGTGATTAGTTCTTGTTAATTTGAAAGCGCTGGCCCCGTAATGTTTTTGGGGGAGGGAGCCGGCGCTTTCAATCACCGCAGTTGGAACGTGCCGATGAGTACCACCGTTAGTTCACCTCAAACCCAACCCTCGGCATTAACGCCCGGCGGCTCCGCTTCGAAAGAGAGCATTGCTCATGCTCGGAGGAGACGCTTTCGACCGTATCTGGTCCTAGCCCCGACGTTGATTTTAACCCTCGGCATTTTTATCCCGTTCATCGCGGCGATCTGTCTCTCGTTCACCGACTACAGTCTCAATAGCAGCGACGTTTCTTTCATCGGGTTCGACAACTATCTGTCGATGTTGCAGAGCTCGGACTTTTGGCACTCGCTGTTGATCACCATTGAGTACGCGTTCTTATGTACGGCCGTCGAGATGCTTTTGGGAGTGGGCGTGGCATTGCTATTGAACGACGAGAACATCGTTGCCCGGTTTCTCCGGATTGTTTTGATCTTCCCTTTAATGATCGCTCCAGTCATCGGCACCCTGATTTGGAAGCTGATCACGAATCCATCGGTCGGCATTCTGGTGGGTCCGATGCGAATGATCGGCTTGGGCGACTTCAAGTGGGCAGCATCACCAGATAGCGCCATGTTTTCTTTGGTGGTCGTAGACGCTTGGGTCTACACGCCGTTTGTTATTATCCTCGTGCTGGCCGGCCTTCGGTCGCTGCCGAAATCGCCGTACGAAGCCGCGCTGATCGATGGCGGGTCGCCGTGGTTTGTATTTAAGAACCTGACCCTGCCCATGCTGGCGCCGGTCCTTCTGATTACCCTGGTTTTTCGCCTGATGCTCTCCCTGCAAGAATTCAGCATTATCTTTGCTCTAACCGAAGGTGGCCCCGGGGATGCGACCATGAGCTTATCTCTGCAGGCCTATAACCGGGCATTCCCGTTCTACGGTCTGGCCGAAGCCATCCCCATGATGCTGTTCCTTTGGGCGCTAGTCTATTTCGTCAGTTTCATTTTGATCGGATTCTGGAGACGAGCACAACAACGTGCCGCCGGCGTCGCTTAGAAAGAAGGTTTCCAGGATGACTCAATCTCGCTCACCACTCGCCAAGATCGGCAAGGGACTACAGATCCTTCTACTTCTGGCTTACGCGGTCTTCGCACTCTTTCCGCTACTCTGGATGTTCATCATGTCGATCAAGCCGGACAGCCAGATGTTGACGACCACTTTCATTTTCACGCCCACGCTGGAGAACTACGCCACGGTTCTGCATTCGGATTACATGCAGTTTTTCTTTAATAATTTGATCGTCAGCGTGGCAGCGGTCCTGGTTTCTCTCGTGGTTGGTGTTCCGGCCGCCTACGCTTTAGCTCGGTTCCAATTCAAAGGAAAAGAGGACATCGCCTTTACGATCCTTTCTTTCCGTTTTGCGCCAGAAATCCTCGTCATTCTCCCGCTTTACCTGATCTATCAGCGGCTAGGATTGTACGATACCTACTTCGGGCTGATCTGGGTTTACCAGCTCATCACTCTCCCGCTCTTGATCTGGATCTTACGCGGCTTTTTCGAAGATATTTCGCCCGATATCGAAGCGGCGGCTCAATTGGACGGCTACACTTGGTGGCAGGTCTTCTTGCGGGTGCTCCTGCCGTTAGTGAAGCCGGGCCTGGTTGCGGCGGGTCTGCTCTGTTTCATTTTCGCGTGGAACTCGTTCACGTTCCCACTCCTACTGTCGAATAACGTGCAAACCTCGACGGTTATCGCACTACGCTACCTCGCCTCCGATACCGTTCACTACGGACAGGTTGCAGCAGCCGCGGCGATTTCGGCATTACCCGAGGTTATTCTGGCGTTGTTGATCCAAAAACATCTGGTCCGCGGCCTCTCTTTTGGCGCGGTGAAGGGTTAAGAATTTATCGCCCCAGCGTATGGCAAGCATCCAGTTAAGCGGACTCACCAAGTTTTACGGTAAACGCCGTGGCGTAGAAGACGTTTCATTAGAGGTAGGAGACCAGGAGTTTCTGACGGTTTTTGGGCCGGCCGGAGCCGGCAAAACCACAACGCTGAATTTGATCGCCGGCATCGTCACGCCGGACCGTGGGTCGATCCGGATCGGGGACAAAACCGTTGATGCGCTGGAGCCGGCCGATCGGAACGTGGCGATGGTGTTTGAGAGCTACGCGTTGTACCCGCAATTCACCGTTTATCAGAACATGGCCTTCCCGTTGCGTAGCCCCAAACATCGTCTACCGGCGGCGGAAGTCGACCAACGGGTGCATCACTTCGCGACCATGCTGAAGATCGACCATTTATTGGACCGGCAGATCCAAGCCTTGAGCAATGGACAGAGGCAACGAACCGCTCTAGGCCGAGCTCTGGTGCGCCGGCCAGATGTCTTCCTCATGGATGAACCGTTGAGCCATCTGGACGCAAAACTAAGACATTCGATGCGGGCAGAGCTCAAAGAAATGCGCAGCCAATTGGGCACCACCACGATTTACGTCACTCACGACTACCTGGAAGCGATGAGCCTGGGCGACCGCGTCGCCGTAATCAACCAGGGCAGGATTCTGCAGGTCGGTGCCCCGGAAGAAGTTTATTTTCGCCCCGCAACGGTCGAAGTGGCCCAACTCTTCGGCGATCCGGAGATCAACTTAATTGAAGCTAAAATTCGTAGCCGGCAGTCAACTTCGGTTCGAGTCCAAGCCTTGGGTGAAGATTGGAGTTTCCCGATTACTCCTGAGATCGGCTCCGCTCTGGACAAGTTACCCGGCGACAATGTCCAGCTCGGCTTTCGTCCGGCCGACGTTACGGTAGGGGTTAACGGCAACTCGAGTCTCCACGGTGTGGTCTACAGCTTTGAACCGTTGGGTACTAAGTCGGTTCTAACCATCGATTCCGTAGCCGGCCAACGAGTCCGCGCCTTAGTAGACGGCCACAAAACCTTTCAAGTAGACCGCAGGATAGAGTTCACCGTTCCCTCAGCCTCTTTGATTTTCTTCGATCCCGAGAGCACGCGTTATCTGGTTCGTTCGATGCGAACCGAAGGAGACGATTAACCATGGCGGAACTGATTTTAAAAACGCTGACGAAGCTTTACACGCAGGCTCAATCACCCGCCGTCGATCAACTAAACCTGTCTGTTCGCGATGGCGAATTTATCGCTCTGTTGGGACCGTCCGGTTGCGGGAAATCCACTACTCTACGGATGGTTGCCGGACTCGAATCGGTGACTTCCGGGGAAATCCGTATCGGGAATAAACTCGTCAATGATCTACACCCAAAAGATCGGGGTGTCGGTTTGGCGTTCGAGAATTACGCGCTTTATCCCCCTCTGAAAGTGCGGGACAACTTGGCCTTTAACCTGCGGGCGCACGGGTTAGGCGCCAAAGAGATCAATCGGCGGGTGGATGAGATCGCTCGCACGCTTCAAATTCAAGAATTGCTCGATCTCAAACCTGCAGCCTTAAGCAGCGGTCAAAAGCAAAGGGTAAATATGGCCAGAGCCATGGTGCGACGGCCATCCGTGCTGCTACTCGACGAACCGCTCAGCCACCTCGACGCCCGGCTTCGGGTCGAGCTGCGGACGGAGATCAAACGACTTCACGCAGAGCAGCGGTTCACGACCATCATTGTAACTCATGACCAGTTGGAAGCGATGGCGCTCGCCGATCGCATCGCGGTGATGAACGAAGGGGTATTGCAGCAATTCGATACTCCGCTGGAGGTGTTCAACCATCCAGCGAACGAATTTGTGGCTGGTTTTTTAGGCGAACCCCCCATGAACATCTTCCGCAGCGTGGTGGCCGATGCCGGTCGCCTGGTGATTCCGGGCACCGATTTCGCTCTCCCCATCACGCCAGCCGTACAAAAGCTAGTCGGTTCGCGAAAAGAATTGAAGCTCGGCATCCGTCCGTGGGGCATTCGGGTAAGTCAAACCCAAACGGGCGGGTCGGTCCCCGGTGTGGTCACGGTCGTCGAAGACCTAGGAGACGAAACCCGAGTTGGTGTCCGCTACGGCGAGGTTTTGATTATGGCGAGCATTCCGGTCACCCGCCGTTACCGGCCGGGCTTGCCGGTCTTTCTTCAGTTCAATGAAGAAGATCTAAACCTTTTCGATCCGACAACCGGAGAGCGGCTTTCGGACGGTAGCTACCCACCCACACCAGTGACCAACCAAGCCGGACACAATAATGAAGTTCAGGCCCCGGTTCCGCGATAAGGTATTGAATACCGGACCCTTTCGTTTCTTCTAAATAACAAACGGAGATTTGTCTATGAACCCCCAAACAATAGAAGTTCCTACCTCTGCTTCCCGCACTAGTGCGGCGAAACAGGATCTACCTAAAACTATGCGTGCGGTGGTCGCTCATGCACCTGGCGATTACCGCTTGGAGACCGTGCCGGTGCCTCGTGCAGGCGCCGACGACATTATTGTAAAAGTTGAAGCCTGTGGGATCTGCGCGGGCGACATCAAATCCTATGTGGGCGCCGAATCCTTCTGGGGTGGAAACGGCCAACCCAAGTACATCAAGGCGCCGATGATACCGGGGCACGAGTTTGTCGGGCATGTAGTCGAGCTAGGCGAGAACGTCGAAAAACAAGGGAAGTTCAAGCTCGGCGACCGGGTTATTTCCGAACAGATCGTTCCATGCTGGGAATGCCGGTTCTGCAAGTCGGGCCAGTATTGGATGTGCGAGAAGCACGATGTGTATGGATTCCAAAACAACGTGAACGGCGGTTTCGCCGAGTACATGCGTTACCCTAAAGAATCCATTAACCATCAGGTGCCCCAGGATCTCCCGCTCGAGAAGGCCATCTTGGTTGAGCCGTTTGCTTGCTCTGCCTGGTGTGTGAAACGGGCCGATATCCAGCTCGACGACGTAGTGGTGCTCGCAGGCGCCGGGACACTCGGTCTCGGCATGGTGGGATGCGCTCGGCTACGGAATCCGAAGAAACTGATTGTCCTCGACACCAAACCGGAACGGCTAGAGTTGGCCAAGAAATTCGGCGCTGATCTAGTCTTTAATCCAATCAAAGACGACGTCGTAAAGATCGTTAAAGAAATGACCGGCGGATACGGGTGCGACGTCTACATCGAAGCGACCGGGCATCCCGATGCCGTCGTGCAGGGGTTACAGATGATCCGCAAGCTGGGCCGATTCGTCGAGTTCAGTGTGTTCTCCCACGAAGTGTCTGTCGATTGGAGCATCATCTCAGACCGCAAACAGCTGGATATACTCGGGGTTCATCTCGGCCCCTATCAATATCCGTTTGTGATCGAAGGGATCGCGGATGGCCGCATTCCGACCGAAGGAGTCGTGACCCATCAGCTTCCTTTGGAGCAATACAAGGAAGGTCTTGAGATGATGAAGAAGGGAGATAAGTCGCTCAAGATTCTTTTGGTCCCGTAAAATAAGTCGCTTCTGGTACTCGTTCTCGTTCTCGAATGTTGGTAACCCCGATGCGGTGAGCCGCAAAAATCTCGAGGACGAGGACGACGACGAAGGACGAGGACGAAACCATGGAGATCTGCATCGTCGTTGAATCGTTTCAAAATCGCGCCCTTCGCTCCACCCCCTCGCCCCAAACATGAAAGCCACCATTAGGAGTGTCGCTAAACTTGCCGGCGTCGCCCCTAGTACGGTCTCGCATTATCTCAACCAAACCGCGCCGCTATCGGCGGCCACGGCTAAAAATGTCGAACAGGCAATCGCCGCCTTAAATTATCGGGTTAACCTTGGCGCTCGTAATTTACGGCTGCGAAAGACTAATTCTATTGGCGTGGTGATCCCGAACATCACGTCGCCGTTCTTCGGCGAGATCGCAGCCGTGATGGAGAACAAGTTGTGGGAAAAAGGGTTCCAGACCTTGCTCTGCATCTCGGAACGCAGCCCGGAGCGCGAGCTATCTCAGGTTGCGCACCTGGTCAGCCGCCAAGTCGACGGTATTCTTCTCGTCTATTGCTCTCAAAAAAGCCGAGTCGCCGAGACCTTAAAAAACATCTCGGTGCCAGTCGTATTCGTCGATCGCCGCGTTCCGGATCAATACTCAGTTTGCACCGATAATTTTCTTGGCGGCCGATTGGCTGCGCGCCATCTGGCGACACTGGGTCATCGGGTAATTGGTCTGTTATGCGGTGAGCCGAGTGTCGAGAACGTGGCCGAACGTATCGAAGGTTTTGAACTTGAGTTGCGGCGCTTCGGATTAGAAGTCCCGGAGGCCTACAAGGTAAAAGGCCGTCAGGACTTACAGCTCGGACTACGCATCACGGATCTATTGCAGTTGGAACCGCGGCCGACCGCGATATTCGCCACAAACGATATCGTTGCCATCGGCGCTTGGCGAAAACTGGTTGAATCGGGATTTCGTATTCCGCGGGACATCTCGATTGTGGGTTTCGACGATATCGCGGTAAGCCGGTTTCTGGTTCCACCGCTCACGACCGTGGCGCAGCCCTCCCGAGAGATCGGCGGCAAAGCTGTCGAACTACTAATCGATCTGGTGCAAGCCGGAGACTCGGTTAAGCCACCGGAGAATGTGATTCTTGCTCCAACCCTGCAAGTTCGCGGATCAACCGCGCCATTAAAGAAAGGAGGTGTAGATGGCAAAGCGATCGATGGTCGCTTGCCGCAAAAGACCAAGTCAGTTTCCCAGCACAAATCAAGACGTCCCAGCACCAACGGCTAAGCGCCGCCCCTTTAAAATATCAAAATCGTATTCCCCTAGAAATATCCATTCCAAATCCCATCTCCCACCCCATCCATTATGACAAAATTCATCCGCCAATTGGCGCTTGGTGCGGCTTGTGTCGCACTAGGTACCGGTGTCGCCGGCGCTTGGAGCCTTGAGGAGGCCGCCAAGCCTTACAAGGGCACCCAGATCTCGGTGATCTTCCTTGATCGCCCCGGGTACCATGCCATCGAGAAAATGCTTCCGGAGTTCGAACAGAAGACCGGAATCAAAGTAAATTACGCGTGGACTCCTTACGAGAGCACCTTGGAAAAAGAAGTCCGTGACTTCTCGTCCAATGGTGATCTCACCATTGCCTTGGTTGACTTAGTGTGGATCGGCACGTTCGCCGATTCGGACTACATCGTGCCGATCGATGATCTGAAGAAGCAATTCCCGAACATCTTCGATCCTAACTATGACATATCGGATTTCTTCCCGCTGTTGTTGAATGCATTCGGCACTTGGAACGGTGTCGTTTACGGACCGCCTTTTGATAACTACTCCGGCCTCCTTTTCTACAATAAAAAGATGCTGAAGGACGCCGGGTTCGATAAACCACCGGAAACCTGGGACGACCTAAAGGCATACGCAGCCAAGCTCACCCAGAACGGCAAATACGGTTACGCGCTTCAGTCCCGGCGCGGAGAAACCCAATCTTGTGATAGCTTCATGCGTTTCATTTGGCCGTGGGGCGGCTCGTTGTTAGATGCCAAGTTCAAATCAAACCTGATGAGTCCCGAGTCCCAAGCAGGTCTCAACTTTCGGGAGGACCTGATCAAATACATGCCCCCAGGCATCGTGGATGTCGATCACGCCGAAGCCGTGAACGGGCTAGCTCAAGGTCAGGTGGCGATGATCACCGAGTGGTCCGCCTTCTATTCTACCTTGGTAGATCCCAAGTCGTCCAAGATCGTGGATGACCTGGGCGTTGCCCCGGAGCCAAAAGGACCGGCCGGCCGCAAACCAGCGCTCGGAGGCTTCAGCTTAGCCGTGGCCAAGCAGGCTAACGACAATCAAAAAGCAGCTTCCTGGCTCTTTATTCAATGGGCGACCTCCAAGGAAACCGCTAAAGATTACGTCGAAAAGGGTGGCGTCAGCGGTCGCCAGTCGGTCTACAAAGATCCCGAACTGGTTAAGAAGTATCCCTTCGTTTCACCAATGGTTGAATCCTGGCAACAGGGTGTTCCCGAATTCCGGCCTCGATTTGCCGAATGGCCGCAGCTTTCCGAAATCGTCGCGGAAGTCGGTACCAACATGATGACCGGAAATGTCTCGGTTAAGCAAGGTTCTGAAGAAATCGGAAAACGCGTCGAAGACGTGCTTGCAAAAGCCGGCTACTACGACGGCAAAAAGAAGTTAGCGCAATAATGATCGATTGCTGGCCCCGGCGCCACCGGGGCCAGCTAAAAATGACAAATGACAAATGACAGATCAGAGCGTGCTCGGAATGTGGGCGATCTGTCATTTGTCATTCTCGATAGGTTCGATCAGTTTGGATAGCTAAGTATGGCCAAAGAAAGGAAGTCTTACTCCACCGGCGCGTTCTGGTTTGTAGCGCCCGCAATGATCGTCCTGCTGGTGGTGGGTATCATCCCTTTGCTGTTCGCGCTTTGGACATCTTTTCAGCAGTTCATTTTAACCAAGGCTCATTTCAAAGGCGCTATTCTTGGGGTGTGGCCGATTTTCGACGCTCCTTTTGTTTGGCTGTCAAATTACCGCGACCTCCTGTTCGACGAGTCTTTCCGCAACGCACTGGGCCGCTCTTTCCTATTCCTGGTCATCAATCTACCGATTCAGGTAGTCCTCGGTCTGACCATCGCTTTGCTTTTACATCGGCCGGGTCACGAATGGCTCAAAAATATTACCCGAGTCGCCCTGGTCATCCCTATGGCCACGACATTCGCGGTCGTCGGGCTGATCGGACGCCTCCTTTTTAACGGCGACTTTGGAATAAACAACTTTTTTTGGAACATGCTTTTCGGGCACAAACTGGAATGGCTGGCTGACCCGAATCTGGCTTTCATCAGCATCTCCATCATGGATTGCTGGCAATGGACCCCATTCTGCGCCCTGGTTTTATATTCGAGCCTGACCATGGTCCCGGTCGAAATCGAGGAGGCGGCCAAGCTGGAGACCGATAAATGGTGGCACGTATTGCGTAAGGTCCAACTACCTTTTATGCTACCTGGGCTCACCGCGATTTTGATTCTGCGAACCGCGGATATCCTCAAAATGTTCGACGTGGTCTTTATTATGACTCGCGGCGGACCCGGAGCTGCCACCGAGTTAATTAGTATTTACATCCAGCGAATCGGTTTCCGTTCGTTTGAACAAGGAATGGCTTCCGCTGAAGCGATTGTTCTCCTGGTCATCACCATCGTTCTATCCAGGATTTATATTCGGTTTATTTATCGTGAAATCTGAGAGCCCTATTTCCAATGCCAAGAGCGAAGTACTTCGGTATCGACCGAAGCCGCACATCTGGCATTTCGTCGTCCTCCTCGTGATTATCGCGTTCTGCGTTTTTCCTTTTTACTGGATGGTGGTGACATCCTTGAAAAACCAGCAGGATATTCTGTCGCCTGTCCCGAAATTTTTGTTCTCGCCCACGTTAGAGAACTATCAGCGGGCAGTAACGAAATTTGATGTTGCTCTCAGCCTGGAAAACTCGTTGATCATAGCCCTGAGCACCACTGCGCTTTCGTTGCTGCTGGGCACACCGGCCGCCTACGCCATTGCCAGGTTTGAGTTCAAAGGCAAAAAGGACCTTTGGTTCTGGTTTATTACTAACCGGATGCTGAGCCCCATCGTGTTAGCTTTGCCGTTTTTTATATTGGCTCGGAATCTAAAGCTTCTGGATACCCAGATCGTCCTGATCCTGATCTATCTCACTTTTAATATCCCCATCGTGGTTTGGATCTGCGCCGATCAGTTCCGCAATATCCCCAAGGAACTCGATGAGGCTGCCACCTTAGAGGGGTACAATTCATTCGCCATCTTTTGGAAGATTGGCTTGCCGCTGGTTGCGCCCGGCATCGCCGTCTCAGCGATCTTCAGCTTTATCTTTTCCTGGAACGAGCTGCTTTACGCGTTAGTGCTCACCCGGAAATACGCTCAGACCGCTCCAGTGGTAGCGACTAGTTTTATGAGTGGCTACGATTTGCCTTGGGGGCAGATCATGGCCACCGGAACGATGATTGCTCTTCCGGTAATCATATTCAGTATCATCGTTTCCAGACAGTTTGTCCGCGGACTGACCATGGGCGCGATCAAGTAGGCGCTCACCGTGGAAGACGCTTTGTGCCTGCTTGCAAGTTCTGTTGTCCGGTAGGGGATAAACGAAGGTAGCGACTCGACTGAGCTCGCAGAGGTCCTGGGCACGTAGTGCCTAGAACGGAAGTCCCGCTTTGCCGCGAAGCGGCTATAGAGAACAGCCCAGAGTTTTAACCCTGGGTTAGGCGCGGTGTGATTCCGCCCTGAAAGTGGCGACCGAAGCGCGTCTTTAGGCTGGTTTGCGGGTTAGTCCGCGAGCCGCGCCCACTATCGGGTGCCACTTTCAGGGCACTTTTCACTACCCACGGGACCCAGGGCTAAAGCCCTGGGCTGTTCTCTATAGCCGCTTCGCGGCATTTCGTCCGTTTCGGACAAAATGGGCGTCACGTCGATCAATATAACTAATAGATACTTTGTTATTTGATTTTGTAAATCACATAAAGTAACACTCATATATTATGTTTTACACTTGGCTATTCCTGCTCTCATTCGCCGCATCAGCAGCGATGGCCAATGGTCTCGACCAAACCTTGCTCACCTTCGTCCAGAACGCGGTTCCCGAAGGCCGGATCGTCTTTTGTGGAGAAGTAGCATCCAACGAAACCGCCTATGAATTGTTTGTTCTTGAGCACGAAGCTAGCCGTGGCGTTCTGGTGATAGCCGGCGGCACTGCCGATCCGTCCGGCAAACCGCCCCAGGTCTTGTTTGCCGATACTTCTTTTGACTTCGCCCTTTCTCAAAGCTTGGTCGCTCCAGAAGTGCTCTCCCAGTTCTATGCGCTGCTGGGAATAACCCGATCGATGTCAACTGAGGCAACGGACACCGCATCTGTGGAGGATATTTATCCTATTGGCGCCGCGCTTAACACCGTGTTGGGTCCGCTCGCTGGCTTCACTTTCAAATCGAATAGCACGTTAGGAATCCTTCAGGAGCTGGAGCGATCGGATGCGATTCCCGTTAGCCCGAACGCGGCACCGGTCGGCTCGATCTTGGTATATCCAACGACTTGCGCTCCAGACGGCCCCGTATTCTTAGGATCGGTTGGCATTCTCGGGTCCGACCACCAGATGTACGGCCCTGACTTCAGAAAAGGCGGTGGGTGGACTTGTCTCGGCACACTCGAGAGTTGGATCGAAAAATACGGTGCCCAGAACCAACTGTTCGGGTTCCTGCTTCGGGCGCGCCCACGGCAAGCAACCACTTAATGCTGGAAGGAAAACGGTGCGATCTGTTCTCACCTGGAGCGTCACTATGCTGCTCATCGCGAGTATTTCGGGGTGCGATGATAGCATCAGCTCACCGAGTGATGGGGCTTCCGGTACCCCGACCCAAAACGATGTGACGCAGGGCCTGCAGATTGGGAATGCAATCTCCGGAAACCAGTCGTTTGACAATGCAAGCGCTGGCTCTGGTTTTGGTTCCCCTCAAGACACCAGTCAATTTGGTGCAGCATCATTCACCTCCGATAGTTTAGCCAAGATCGATACGGACGGGGATCCTTCCGAGCAAGGGTATGACCAGACTTGGAACGCTCAGACATCCGGCCAGATCGATGGACAGCCAGTAAACTCCGCAGACTACGCTTACGTGGTCATGTCACAGGCACAGATGGCAGCGAGCGGGGCTCAAATCGGTGATTGGGCGCTCGTTACTAACAACGAAACCGGGCAAAGCATGTGGGCCCGCGTTGAAGACGTGGGTCCTGCGGGCGGCACCGGGGAGATTTCGGAAGCATGCGCCACTGGTGTCGGCATCCAGTTCCAAAAGAACTCTAACACCGTCGGGGACCCGAACGTAACCGTCCAAGTTTATTCCGGTACCAAATCCATCTCAGGTGGAAGCAACTAATAACAGAGAAACGAATAAATGAGAACTAGCCTGATCAGCGTACTATCAACTGCACTCATAGCGAACTTCGGCTGGGCCGAAAGCACACTCGAACATAAGCAAATACCAGCGCCCGATGGCGCGTATGTCTTGGAAATTGGCGATGCCGTCCGAGTGGTAAACTCGGGAGGCTCACCATCCCTAACGCTGACGAGCAATTTAGAAGGTGTTCAGCGTGTTGATGCGAAGTGGTCGCCCGATTCGCGCCGAGTGGTTGTTGTCATTAGCTACACCCGAGGGTCAGGAGTCGAAGCAGCCTATATGGATGGAAGCGGCTGGCATAAGGCGCTGCAGCCGGACACAGATCTACCGACCGATGAGTTATCCCGACAAGCTGGAGTATCGGGCAGACTAGTCTCTCAATCTTGCCGGCTAGGAGATTGGATCGATTCGCGACGGATTAGGATTACCGGTGAGTTGATCTTTTACGGACAAAAAAAAGCGCCGTACGGGTACACCCTGGTTTTCACTGGTGAACCCGGTCATCTCGATCGTGGAGGATTCGAGGAAGGCGTCATCAAAGGTATCGAATACCACGTTCGCTGACCCTTCGACGCGCTGAAGCTTGCTCAGGGCAGGCCTATCTCAGGACCTCGTGCTTAGCGGACCGTGCCAGATATACTTTGCTGGCCTCATCGAAGACGCGATCAACTGTGATCTTCTGCATACACACGTTGTTGGTACACGAGCTCTGGCGATTATTGTAAGCGTTGACGCAGGGGCTGCACGCCAGCCCCTGCCAAATCGTGATCGCTCGAGGGGTCCTGGCGCCAAAGAGCGCCGGCGTTTCTGGGCCAAACAGCGTTAACGTATGAACTTGAGTCATGGCCGCAAAATGAGCAGGCCCACTGTCGTTGGTGATCAGCAATTCAGAGAGGGTGTAGAGCACCAGTAGCTGTCGCAATGTGGTTTTTCCTGCGAGCGAGAAGCAGCGAGGCGATCCGATCTCCTGGACCATGGCTTCAATCGGTCCTGCCTCATCGGGTGCTCCGGTAAGCCCTATATAGATCTCCGGGAACGTGTCCAATAGGCGGCGTGCGAGCAATACGTACCGGTCCGCAGGCCATTTGCGCAGTGGCAATAGGTCGCTCGCGTTCGGATTCAGCAACACAATTTGCGGTTCACCGTTATTACCGGTCTCGCGCTGAAGCAGGCTTCGGATCTGATCCTGTTCGCCGGGAGCGGGCTCAAAATCGGGAACCCATTTCTCAATTTGAGGCACCGGGACGGATAGCTTACCAGATCGCGGCACAGATTGTTCAAGCGCCGTTACCATCAACAGAAAGATTTGGCTCGTATGCAGATAGGGATTGTATGACAGCCGGTGCGTCATCAGGTCGCCGCGATAGGGACCGTCGCCAAAGAAAGTGTGAAACCCAACTCGTTGCCGGGCGCCGGATAGGAACGTTAGGATAGCCGATCCGCGAGAGAAAAATTCCAGATCCACTGCTGCATCCAGCCGTTCTCGCCGGACACGCAACAGCGCGCGTAAGGCTTGCCAGGCGAGCTCGAACGGATGCTTATGCCGAATGGTGATCACGTTTTCTGGCGGGATGAGCCGCATCGCGTCGAGGATGAATCGGTTTTCTTCGAAAACCAAAAAGAACACGTTTTCGCGACCCACAAGTTGTATGGCTCGCGAGATGGCGGGATACGCGAGTACGGTCGAACCTTGCTCAGCCAGTTTGATGAACAGCACCTTCCGCGGAACCTCGGCTCTCTCCGGTGCAAACCGACCGGCTGTCAATCGCCGCACCAAGCTTAGACTGGCGCAGAGCGGAACGCCAACGATACGGTCAATAATCTGAAGCTTGCGAGTATCGAGTTTAAGAGCCATTTATGCAGGGTTTTCTCCGATGCCAGCTCCCGCTGGCATCGGTCTCCCGAAGATAAAATGTTTCACGCTTTTCTTAATTCGCACGCCTTATCGGTAGCCTACTCGTGTCGTGTCCCCGAAATAGCATGGGTTTTGCCGTCTGTCAGCCAAGCAGATAGAGACCAGCCCGCGAATTGCCGCCAATGATCGCAGTCTCGGAAGGTCGTTCGGCCGGGCTATCAGGTCGGCTTAAGAGCTTAGGCGCGTGGAACATCGCTGCATTGGCGGTTTGGATAATCATTTTCCTGGGGTTGGCCGTGCGGACACTCGCCAATCCAAATCGTGCCACCGCATTCACCGTGTATCGCCTTGCGGGGATCCATTGGCTACACGCTCAGCATTTGTATGGCGATTGGAGAGGGTTCGTTTACAGCCCGCTGGCAGCCGTGTTCTTTACTCCTTTCGGATTGCTGCCGCCGGGCTGGGGCAATCTCTGTTGGACCTGGTTCAATGCCGCGATATTCCTGCTCGGCATCCGCGCCCTCTTGAGTAGCGGCATCTATCCCGGTATAAAACCGCAATATCATGGCATCGTCTATCTGTTGCTAGTGCCGCTGGCACTCGGCAATTTGGATACCGGGCAGGCCAACCCAGCCGTAATCGGTCTCGTGCTTTTAGCGGTTGCGGCGGTGCCGGGCGAACGCTGGGGTGTGGCCGCTCTTTGCGTTGCAGCCGCCACCTATCTCAAGATTTATCCGCTCGCAGTTGGCCTCATTCTCTTCCTAATGGCGCCTCGGAGATTAGGCTGGCGGCTGTTTCTAGCGTTAGTCGTACTTGGGATCCTGCCATTTCTTTTTCAACACTGGTCTTACGTCTCCCAGCAATATCACGAATGGATTTCAACGCGTTCAACCGATGACCGCCGCCTTTACCCGATAAAGGATGTGCCTTTGGACCTTTGGTTTCTCTTGGTGCGATTTGGGCATCTCCCAATTCCAGGGTTTCTGTATAGCGCTTTTCAAATGCTGAGCGGCGGAGCGATCGCGTTGTTCTGTTTGATTGGTACTTGGAAAGCTTGGCCCAAAGAACGGTTATTGGCCGGCATACTGGCCCTGGTAAGTATCTGGATGACACTTTGCGGGCCGGCGACTGAGCTCCAAACCTATATACTGCTCGCACCTGCTGTGGTGCTGATGTTAATCGATGCCTTGGCTAGTTCCCGACCTCTTTGGCTGCGCGCCGGTCTAGTGGTAGTTTGTCTTTTAATGGTGCTGGCAGTCGCTCGCACCAGTTTTTTGCCGAACCAGAAGGGTCTTTGGATTCTGACGATCCAGCCGATCGCGGCTATTCTATTCCTGATCTGCTGCTTGGTGTTGTTTCTGTGGGGTTCGCTTTGGCACGGGGGAAGGGATCGTCCCGGAGGGCTGACTCAGGGTAGCCGGGCATGAAATGTCTTTGACCACGAAGTGGTCTAAGAGAACAGCCCAGGTCTTTAGGCATGGGTTATGACGCCCCACA
The DNA here is from genome assembly GCA_019239825.1 of Verrucomicrobiota bacterium. Taxonomy (GTDB): domain Bacteria; phylum Verrucomicrobiota; class Verrucomicrobiia; order Chthoniobacterales; family JAFAMB01; genus JAFAVN01. The sequence continues at coordinate 25,838 of JAFAZK010000341.1, forward strand.
AAGTCCGCCTCGAAGGGGCGGCCGAGAAGGGGTGATGCATTATCCTGACGAAGCGTACTCATCACACGAGAAAGAAGACGGGCAATTACCTGATTAGCTCCATCCTAACCCATCCAATGATGACAAACACAGAATCGCCTCCGAGAGCGGTTCGGTCGCCCTTGCAGGGCGGGCTCGTTCACAACACATTCCCAGGCCTAAAGACCTGGGCTGTTCTCTCAGACCACTTCGTGGTCAGCATTTCATGCCAGGCTACCGTCAGTCAGTCCCTCCGGGAGAGTTCGTACTCAACTCGTCCAACCGCCGGCTCAAAAACTTTTTCTCCACTTCATTTTGCGACAGCTCTAAGGCATGTTGATACGCGCTAATGGCTTCAGTCTTTCGTCCCATACGGCGTAAAAGGTCTGCGCGCGTTGCGTACCACAAGTGATAGTCTTCAAGTGACGACTGCAGAGCGTCCACTAACGGTAACGCCGCTTCCGGCCCTTCTGCCATGGACAGCGCGACTGCGCGGTTAAGCGCGACCACCGGCGAACGATGCAGCGCGAATAGCCTCCCGTACAGGGTGCTGATCTGTTTCCAATCTGTCTCCTCCGCACGTGGAGCACTAGCATGTAAAGCGGCAATTGCCGCCTCGATCGCGTACGCGCCGATCGGGCCGCGCTGAAACACTGATTGAATCAAAGCACAACCTTCGTCGATTTGGGCGCGGTTCCAACGCGTACGATCTTGTTCGGCTAAAAGTACGAGCTCGCCGTTAGCCTGCACTCGAGCGCTACGCCGAGAGTCATGCAACAACATCAAAGCCAACAGGGCATCCAGCTCTGGTTCCGGCTCCGGTAGTAAGGCATGCAGCAATCGCGCTAGCCGAATCGCTTCAGCGCAAAGTTCCTGACGTACAAGCGTATCCCCTAATGCGGCCGAGTAGCCTTCGTTGAATACAAGATAAACGACCGCCATCACAACGGCTAAGCGTTCGGATACGTCAGGGGCTGAGGGGACTCGATAGGGAATGCCTGCTTTCCGAATCTTGGTTTTCGCGCGGACCAGACGTTGGGCAATCGTGGCAGTCGGTAACAAGAAAGCGCGCGCGATTTCCTCCGTGGTCAGACCACATAGGGTGCGCAACGTAAGTGCGATTTGCGCTTCGGCCGGTAGCGCGGGGTGGCAGCAGGTGAAAATCAATCGTAGGCGTTCGTCAGGCACAGCAGAGTCTTCTTCAATGAAATTGCCAGTGCGGCACTCTTCCCGAATTACCAACTCTGTCTGCTTTTCCGCAAAGTTGGTCCGGCGCCGGATGATATCGATTGCTCGATGTTTGGCCGTCGCATAGAGCCAGGCCCGCGGATTACGCGGTGCGCCCGTAGCCCACTGGACCACGGCCGAAGAGAAAGCTTCCTGCAGCACTTCTTCTGCAAGATCGAAGTCGCCCAGCGTTTGAATAAGGGCGGACAAGATCCGCCCCCATTCCGTACGAAAGACGTCTTCGAGTTCACTCACGAGAACGTCTCGATCGGTCGGACCTCGACACAGCCAAAGCGGGCGCCGGGGATTTTACCGGCCATCTCAATGGCATCATCGAGGTTGTTTGCTTCGACCAAGTAAAAACCACCCAACTGCTCTTTGGTCTCGGCAAAAGGCCCATCCGTGGCGAGACGCTTGCCGTCACGCACTCTAACCGTGGTGGCCGTGGTGGTCGCTCGTAAGGCGTTACCCCCTTTAATTGCATTCCGGTAGGTCTCGCCGAACGCCATATACTCCTTCATTTCCGCCGGGTCGTATCCAGCGGCAAAGCGCTTCTCGTTCTCGTAGATCAGTAACAAGTATTGCATATCAGGTTTCTTTCTCCTGGGTAGATCGGTTGATTTGGTTCTAGCCAGTTTTCAATGATCAAGTCGAACAGGGGCAGCAAAATTCGACAGGGGGGAAGAGAAAATGCTTCATAGGAGCAAGGTTCCATAGGCGAGACGACCGCACTCGGTAGGGACGAGCTCGCGCTCCCCCGTACTTTGCGACCGACTCGCCTATTGTACACCCTGGTTAGACCCGACCGGAAGAGCAGGAGCTCATCCCTAACGAGTCGAGTGCCTACGGCTCTAAGGTCACCTTAACGGACGTTAACCCAGAGATGACCATATCGATCCCCTTCTGATAATCGCCCATGCCGAGCCGATGAGTCACAATTTCATCCATCGGCAAGAGCCCTTGTTCGATCATCCGGATCGCAACCGGATAACAGTGAGGACCTAAGTGGGAGCCGTGGACGTTCAGTTCTTTCGTATCGCCGATGATAGTCCAATCGACGGTCACCTTTTCCCGCATCACGCTAAACTCCACAAAGGTGCCGAGTTTGCGGATCATATGCAGTCCTTGCTCGACTGCACTCGGATGGCCAGTCGCCTCGATATAAACGTCGCAGCCGTAGCCGTCGGTAAGTTCACGGACCTTTTCGATGGCATCTTCCTTTTTCGGATTGATCCCAATGTCCGCTCCGGTGTCTTTAGCCACTTTCAGGCGTTCGTCGCTCAGGTCCAGCGCGATGATCCGGGCCGGCCCTTTCATTTTCGCCGCTGCAACCATCCCGAGTCCGAGCGGTCCGCAACCAGCGATCACCACCGTATCCTGATACTTGATATCACCGCGTTCGACCGCGTGGATGGAACAAGCAAGTGGCTCAATGAAAACCGCGTGATGCCAAGGAATCGTTTCCGGAACTTTGTAATTCAGCGACCCAGCAGGGAACAGCATGTACTCAGCCCAGGATCCGAACGTGCGCTGGCGGAACCCGTAAATATCGTGAACGGCACACATCCAGTACGCGCCCATCCGGCAATACTTACATTCCCAACAGGGAACAATCTGTTCGCTGATAGCGCGGTCGCCGATCTTTAATTTGTATTTCTCGGCCGCTCCCTCACCTAAAGCGACCACCTCACCGACAAATTCATGTCCGGGTGTAACCGGCGCCTGACAGTAGCCTTTTCGATGTTCATCGCCCCAGAAAAGCGCAGCGCCCGTATAACACTTGATATCGCTGGCGCAGATCCCAGTACTCTTGACGCGAATCATCACTTCCCCAGGACCGGGTTTAGGCACAGCCCTTTCTTCAAGTCGATAATCCTTCGGCCCATGACACATTATTGCCGCCATTGTTTTTGGCAGCTTCTCAGCAATAGCACTCATAACAATTTCCTCCGCATAGATAGGGTTAAGTCATTTTAAGGGGTTTTCCGCCTTCTCCCGCGAACGCGGGATTCCGGACGCAACCAGCGGACTGATCGGAACCACACTCTCCTGCTCATCGAACACGTACAAATGTTCGGCGGGCAGAAAGAGCGTTAACCGATGATTTCTTTCAGGAGCAGAGCCGCCGGCAATCTTCGCTACCAGCAATTGGTTCTCAGCGATCTCGGCGTGGAGAAGATTCTCGCTGCCCAGATTTTCCACGATGTTGACTACTGCAGGCAACCGAACGCTGGATTCGGTTGCGGCCAATTGCACATGTTCGGGCCGAATTCCTAAAGTCACCTTTTTTCCTTCGATAGCTGCCTCGGTTTGGATTGGCAGTACGAGCTTGCCCAGCCCGTCGGCGACGCACGCCAGACCGTTTTCGCGTCGCCCTTCAACCGTTAACTCCAGGAAATTCATTTGCGGTGAACCGATAAACCCAGCCACGAATTTATTCGTGGGTCGCTCATACAGGTCCACCGGGCTTCCCACCTGCTCGACACGACCATCATTTAAAATCACGATTCGGTCGGCCATCGTCATCGCTTCAACCTGGTCATGAGTCACGTAGACCGCCGTGTTCCGCGTTTCGTAGTGCAGGTTCAAGAGCTCGACTCGCATCCGCACCCGCAACTTCGCATCCAGGTTCGACAACGGTTCATCGAACAAGAATAGCTTCGGTTGCTTCACAATCGCTCTTCCGATGGCAACCCGTTGGCGTTGTCCTCCGGAGAGCTGCTTCGGTTTACGAGCCAACAGCGGTTCCAGATGCAGCAGTGCGGCCGCACGTTGCACTCGTTTCTCAATCTCGGCTTTGGACAAGCCATGCAAGCGCAACCCAAACGCGATGTTTTCAAATACGCTCAGGTGCGGGAAGAGCGCGTAGTTCTGGAAAACCATCGCCACGTTCCTTTTCGAGGGATGGACGTAGGTAATATCTCGACCGTCCAACGTGATCTGTCCGACCGTGGGCGTTTCCAGGCCGGAAATCGTCCGCAGTAGAGTCGTTTTTCCACATCCGGAAGGACCCACAAAAACAATAAACTCTTCTTTCTCAACGGACAGGTTGATTTGCTTTAGCGCCTGGAACCGGTCGTAGTGTTTATCCAGCTGAGTGATCTCGAGGTAAGCCATTGGGTCTTAGGGAAGCGATGACCAACTCAATCTTTGGGATCGGGTCGTTAAATTCAAAGGACTTCTGCTCACTGGCGAGATCAAGCTTTTATTTGAGCCGTTCGGGCGAATTCGAGAACCTGCTCAAAATCCTCTATACCGGCGTCGGAGCCCAAGCCCTGAATAACCAGACCACCGCAAGCCGATCCCAGGCGACCACATTGTTCGAGGTCCCATTTTAACGATAAACCCTTAATAAAGCCGGCATTGTATCCATCGCCGCAGCCGGTTGAATCCACTACTGGCACCTCAAACGCCGGCACCTTGATTTGCTTCACACTCCCATTCTCCTGCCAGGCAATGACGCTGCCCTTCTCGCCAAGCCGCAAAACAACATGCCGTGCGCCTCGATCCAGAAAGTAGCCCAAGATCTCCTCCACTTCGCTCAAGCCGCAGATCATTTGGGACTCTTCAAAATTGGGCATAAAAAAGTCGATGTACGGAAGACAAATCTCGATGATTTCAGCGAGATTGGGCTGAGGAAGCCCTAGAAGATCGAAGGTCGTGACGACCCCTTTCTCCTGGGCAAACTTCAGGACTTGGCTAGCGGGCTTACCGTCGAATTTCCGCATAAGAGGCGCCCCACCAACGTGGAGATAATTTGCCTGGGCGATTGCATCTAAATTGATGTCGTCGATGGTCAGCTCGCCGTTGGCTCCAATAACATGCAGCGCCGGCCGCTCGCCGTTTGGCCGGATGGGTAACATCGTGCAAGAAGTCTGTGCGTTTGCCTTGCGCACTAGGTTGTCTGTGTTCACTCCGAACCGCTGCATCGTGGCAATCAAAAAATCACCGATCTCATCTCGGCCGATCGCGCCCATCGTGAGAACTTCGAGGCCGAGCTTGGCCATATCGATCGAGGTACCCGCCGCCGTGCCGGCAACCGTGAAACGAATCAGGTCGAGCAGCGCCAAGCCTTGACCCGGTGGCACCGAAGCCACAGGACGGCCTAGCACATCAACAATGTGTATTCCGAGAGAAACGACTTTGGACATGTTCTAGGGGCGGACTCGCTTAATGCTCATCCGAATGACAAATAACCAATGACAGATGACACATCGCGCAATTACCGCTCCACATTTGTCATCGGTCATCTCTCATTAGGACGAGCCTCCGGCGAGTCCTTTATTAGTCCAGCCTTCAATGCCTGATCGTGTTCATCGAAAACCGTCACTGCTTCTGGCCGGCACCTCAGCCAAACGGTGTTTCCGAGGCTTTTACCGACTTCGTGACGGACTTTCGCCCAAACCAGATGTTTGCTCAGTTTGATCGCCACCAGATACTGCCCCGCAACTCCCCGGAATTTTTTAAGCACCGTTCCCTGCACCGAGTCCGCTTCAGGCGAGGTTAAGACTCGCAAATGTTCAGGCCGTATACCTAGGCGAAGCGCGGTTCGATTTGAGCCAGGCACCGACTCGGGTTCCGCTATTTTTACCGGGAACGGGAACAGGTCTGACTGTAACCGGCCCCCTTCGGCAGGATTAAATGGGTGCTCGAGAAAACTCATTCCTGGGCTACCCAAAAACCAACCGCCGAAGCTTTGTTTGGGATGATTGTAAATCTGTCGCGGCGCGTCCTGCTGCAAAACCTCGCCGTCTTTCAGCAAAACAATCTGATCCGCCAGAGTCATCGCCTCGTTCTGATCATGCGTGACATAAATGATGGTCTGGCGCACTCGCTCGGTGATTTTTTTCAGATCTTGTTTAAGACGAAATTTCGATTCCGGATCGACGTTGGTTATCGGCTCGTCGAAAAGGATGATTGACGATCGCCGCGCCACTGCTCTGGCGAAGGCTACTCTCTGCCGCGTTCCATTGTCGAACCGCTCAGGATCCATTTTCAGGCTCCGCTCCAATCCCAACAGACCGATCGCATTCTCGACCCGAGCGGTGAGTTCCTGCTTGGAGAGCTTTTGCTCGCGTAGCGGTAAAGCAATGTTCTCGAACACGCTTAAACCTCGGTAAATTACCGGGTATTGAAACACCATTGCTATGTCCCTCCGACGCGCAGGCCATCCAGTTACGTCCCGATCCCCAATTGAAATCGTGCCCGAGGTAGGCGTTTCTAGTCCGGCGATGATTCGTAAGAGTGTCGTCTTTCCACACCCGGATGGACCCAGCAAACACGTCGTGGTGTGTTCAGGAAAGTGTAAGGAGACATCCTTTACCGCATTGAAGCTGCCGAAAGATTTCGTGATACCCGCTAATTTGACCTCAGCCATTCTTCATTGTTCCTAAACTAAGGCTCCAGCCGATTTTATTCCCGTAACCCGGGTTCCGTTTGCAGCATCGAATACGTGCATCGAGTTCGGGTCTACGCCGAATTCAAATTGATCTTCTTGTATCGGCGCCGGTTCCCCGTTTGACCAAAATCCGACGAAGCGCGATCCGCCCGCTTCAAAATACAACAGAGTCTCGGCGCCAAGGTCCTCCCTCAATAACACCCGTCCATTGCCCAGCAGATAGGATGACCCAAAATCCTGAAATCGGATGTCTTCTGCCCTGATACCAATCCGCACCGGTCGTGTGGCTGTCGCTTCTTCAGTCACGTCGATTTCGCATTCACCTAGGGGCGTACGACAAATTCGACCAGTTAACTCAGCCTCAATGAAGTTCGCCGGCGGTGCGCCCAGAATCTGTAAGGTCCTTGCCTGCCGAGGCTCCTCATAAAGTTGATCGAGACTGCCTGACTCGATGATTCGGTGATCATCGAGCACGAACACATCATCCGCTAAAGCCAATGTCTCGAGTGGATCTGACGTGCTGTAAATCACACTTCCCTCGACCTCGGAAAGCATATCCCGGAGGTCGATAAATAGGCTTTCTCTGAGTTTAAAATCTAAGCCTACCAAAGGGTCATCGAGAATGAAAACAGACGAATCCTTTATCATCCCCCGGGCCAGGGCCACGCGTTGCTTTTCTCCGCCACTCAACTGGTTCGGGTACTTCGAGAGCAGATGATCGATTCGCAGCTTTTTGGCTACCTTTTCAACCCGGGCTTGGAGATCCGTCTTCTTCTTCGCAAGGATCAGTGGATAGGCGATGTTATCGAAGACCCGATAATGCGGGTATAAAGCGAACGACTGGGGAACGTAACCGAAATTCCGGAGGCCGGCTGGCTGCGCCGTGACATCTTGTCCCCGATAAATCACCCGGCCGTTATCCGGCGGTTCCAAGCCCATAATAAGGCGCATCAGAACGGACTTACCGGAAACCGGTGAGCCCAGAACAACCGAGAATCGGCCTCGCTCAAATCGAAGATTCACTCCGTCGAGAACCGATTCCGAGCCGTAGCTTTTCCTTATGTTTTCCAGCTCTACTTCAAACATTCACAGCCTTGCCTTTACTCAATCACCGCGGCCCAATTGAGCCAGATACGGAACTAAAAGAATGCCGATTGCGAAGACAGCGGCAACGATGACTAGACCGAGCACCAGACGGACCAGAGTACCGAACAGCCGAGTCTGAGGTGGAATATTCCCAGCAACCACCTGCAGCAGCGAAAACCCGATTAACAAAAGAAGGCCATACCCATAGACATCGACAGATTGGTTCTGGGCGATCAGTAGAAAAGCCAGAATCATCCCTACGAGCAGGACGATTTGAAGCTGGCTGGCAAATGGAAGGCGGAAAAATCCCATAGACCTAAACCTCTCCTCGAACAGTGCCAAACGTCATGCCAACCAAAAGATATTTTTGGAAGAAATAAAGGGCAACCACGGGCGGCACCAGGTAGATGGCGCCAAGCGACGCCACGAAAGTCCAATCAACCCCACCTTCGTGCACCGAATCGGATACCAACAAGGTCGGTATCATGGTTGTCTGCTTGCCGCCGAGAATGAAATTAAAGAGGAATTCGTTCCAAACGAAAATCATGTTGAAGACGAAGGCGGCGATTAAGCCAGGTTTCACCTGCGGTAGAATGACTTTGAAAATGATATGAAAGCGGGAAGCGTTGTTCGCCAGACCGGTTTCATCAAAACGGACGGAAACGCCGTCCATGAATCCCTTCAAGATCCAAAGCGAAAACGGGATACTGAACATCGCGTAGAAAAACGTCATCGGCCAAAAGGAATCCTTCCATCCCAGAGCCGCGTACATGAGGTAGACCGGCACCACCACGGCCGCCCCCGGCACCATGCGGATCGATAGAATCAAAAACAGAATGAAATCACTTCCGACGATCTTGAATCGAGATAAGGCGTAGGCCGCCAAGAACGAGACGACGATGGCGATCCCAACCGATGACAAAGAAATGGTTAAACTGTTAAAGAAGGTGGGCCAGAAATTGTCGCGATGAAACAAGCCGATGAAGTTTTCCAGCGTGGGCCGGAAAAACCAGACCGGCGGCGTCGCCAATAACTCGTTCTTCGTCTTAAAAGCCGATAGAATGATCCAGAGGACCGGGAAAAAATAGATCAGAACGATTATCCAAAGAACCGTGTAATAAAGAGTGCTTTTCCAGTGGCGGTTGGCCACAGCCTTTTGCCCGTTCATTTGAGAGCTCTCCTGCGCTTTTGCAGATTGAGGATGTAAAGAAAGATCGCAGTGAAAGCGATGGCGGTTAGCAAGGTGATCACCGCCAAACCGGAGGTCCATCCCATGGTAAGCGCGTCGAACGCTTTTCGGTAGATCATAACGCCGATCACTTCTGTGGTTCCGCCTGGACCGCCTCGAGTGAGCTGATAGACCAGATCGGTCACCTTGAACGCATCAATGGTCCGGAGGATGATGCCCAGCATGATGATGAACCGGGCATGGGGTAGAATCACATAACGAAACCGCCGCCAAATGCTGAGGCGGTCTACCTCAGCCGCTTCTAATTCCGCGGAAGGAACTGACCCCAGCGCGGCTAACGTGATCAAGAGCATGAAGGGCGTCCACATCCACACATCCACCGCCAATAAAGCGACAAAAGCCCATCCTTCGGTACCCAGATAATCGAGGGTGTGTCCGGTAAATAGTCGCGTGAAATAGCCAAAGATCCCAAAGGTCGGATCGTAATTGAGTCGAAAAAAAGTGCCGATCGCAGCCGGGGTCAAAATCATTGGCGAGAAAAGCAGGGTCAAGGCCAGCCGGCGGCCGGGCATCTTGCTGCTGCGCCAAAACAATACCCCCAAGATCCCCCCAAACAGCGTCGTCAAACCGACGCTGAAGATGACAAACGTGAAGGTCCGGCTCATGGCCAGCCATACATCCACGCTATCCAGATAGTCGGTGTAGTTATCGAATCCGACGAAACGCGGCGGCCGGCCAAGATTCAACGAGTAGTTGTAAAAGCTCATTCCCACCATCCAGAACAACGGCATGATGTTCCAGATAGCGAAAAAGATGAGCGTCGGCGTCAGCAGTAACCAGGGATAAAGCTTTGAGTTCTCGATCCTACGCATGTCATACCCAAATCTTTCGTAGGGATGAGCTCCTGCTCATCCCTACCACATCGTTCCTAGTTCAACTGCAACTTCAAGTAAGCAGGATTCGCTTTCTTCTTGGTATCGCCCAACTCGTGAAAGACTTGCTGTTGCCGGGCCGCCGCCCAATGCAACGCTTTCATCGGATCATTCATTGCCCCGGTGACATAGCTGCAGAACGCTTCCTGCTGAATGGCTAGCAGCTCGGCATACTTGGGTGAATGATAGAAGTCGCGATTGAATGGGATCATATACTTCATGGCCCGGTTCCACGGATTGATCGCGTCAAAGCTCGGATCTTCCAACACTTCTTTAACCGCCGGGTTTCCCCCCTTCTTCGCAAACTCCAATTGGGTCTCCGGTAGATACCACAATTTCAGAAAGTCGAAGATGGCCAGCTTCTGCTCTGGCGTGGCCTAGTTGTTAACGACCCAGGCTTGACCCCCGATGCAGTAAAGGCGTTTGATCGTTCCGTCGGCTTGTTTGATGCCGGGCGGCGGGACCACCATGACCTTGTCCCGGTTCTGATCGGTGATCATCGCCAATCCAACTGCCGCCCACATGATGGAGGTAGCGGTTTTGCCCTGCGTAAACGCGTCGATGTTTTCTGCGATGCCGTAATTGAGCGCTCCTGGTGGCTCATACTGCACGAAGGTCTTTTGGTACTCCATCGCTTTGGCGTTTATATCGGTATCCAGATAGCCCTCGGTATCATGCGTCTTGGGATCCCAGAACTCGCCTCCCATGGACCACATGAATGGGTACACGTACATGCTTTGGAAATCGTACTCCTTGGAGTGTTGGAACACGGTTCCGTACAGATTCTTGTCCGGCCGCGTGAAAAACTTAGAAATCTTAGCGAATTCGTCGAAATCGACCTTCTCCCAATCTTCAAAGGTCTGGGGTAGATCGTTTCCAGTCAGCTGTTTGTAGGCCTCGCGTTCTTTAGGATCTTGGAAGAGGTCTTTTCTCACGAACAACGCTTCGACATCGGTCTCCTGCGGCAAAGCCACGTGTTGCCCGGAGTTGTCCGGGTATTCCATGTACGACGTCTCTAAAACCGGGTTGTACCATTGCAGCTTGCTCAGAACCGGATCGCTCTTGATGATCGGATCGAGTTTGACGATCCACCCGGGCTCTGTGAATGCGCCTAGCCATTGGCTGTCACTCACAATCAAGCTGTACTCGTTCGATTTGGTAGCCAGAGAAGCCGCCGCTTTTTGGAATAAGGCGCCAAAGGGAGCATCCGCGTACGTGCAAGTAACATCGTAGCCATACTTTTCTTTGGCGTACCTGGCGAACTCGGGAAACATATCAGAGGGCAGCTTACTGGGAAGCCAGCCGGCGACGCCCAAGATGGCGAGTTTAATTTGTTTGCCTTTTAAATCGAGGTGGTTGGTCTGGGCTGGCAAAGAGCCAGCCGTCATTAAGCCAAGCGACAGGAGAGAAACGAAAACGCGCCTCATAGGTTCTGGGGATTAAATTAAATTTGGTACGATTTAAACGGCTTACTACAACGTTTTAGTAAAACTAGTCAAACAAATCATTTATTTTGATTGAAACTCGTAAACTGGAAATTTTGACAACCCCGTCGGACCGGTGTTTAAGGTCTCGACTGGATTTATCCCAAGGCGGTTAACGCCTCCTCTCAGAGTTCCGCAAACCCGTTTCTATTTTATGCAGCGCATCATTAATGACCCAACGCTTGTCGTCGAAGACATGCTCCAAGGCTTTACTAAAGCCTATCCGCATTTGGTGGCGAAAACCGAGAACCCGCGTGTCCTTAAATTTGCCGGTGCTCCGGTCGCAAACAAGGTCGGTATTGTGACCGGCGGCGGTTCGGGACATAAACCGGCGTTTATCGGTTACGTCGGGAAAAATCTTTGCGACGCCGTTGCGGTCGGCGAAATTTTCACTTCACCCTCCGCTCAAGCATTTCTGGATGCGTTCAAGGCCGCCGACAGCGGCAAAGGCGTTGCCTGTCTTTATGGAAATTATGCCGGAGACAACTTGAATGTAAAAATGGCGAAACAACTCGCTGAACTTGATGGCATCCAAGTTAAGACCGTGATCGCGAACGACGATGTGCCTTCAGCCCCCAAAGCGGAGCGGGAGAAACGCCGGGGTGTCGCTGGCGAAGTGCTGATGTGGAAAGTTGGCGGAGCAAAAGCTGCGCTCGGGGGATCCCTCGATGAGGTCATCGCGGCCGCTCAAAAGGCAATCGACAACTGCCGGAGCATCGGCGTCGGACTCACCCCCTGTACCATTCCGGCAGTCGGCAAACCAAATTTTCAGATCGAACCAGGCAAAATGGAAGTCGGTATCGGTCATCACGGGGAACCCGGTGTCGAAGTGACCGACTTAAAGTCAGCCGACGAAATCGCTAAGCTCTCGCTCGATCATATTCTTCCCGACCTGCCATTTTCATCAGGCGATGACGTGGTCGCCCTGGTCTCCGGATTGGGAGCTACTCCGGTCATGGAGTTGTACATCGCGTACAGCAAAATATTCGACGTGCTGAAAGGGTCCGGAATCAACGTTTATCGATCCTACGTTGGGAATTACTTCACCTCTCTCGAGATGATGGGCATCACCATTACTTTAATGAAGTTGGACGACGAATTGAAGACATTGGTAGACGTGGAATGCGAGAGCATGGGACTCACCCAGTTACAACGAAATGGCTAGCGAATCTTACCCTCCAGCAGATGGACGCCCACTGGTCTTAGCCCTGGTCGAGACCATCGAGACAAACCGCGCTTATCTCAGTGAGATTGATGGGGCAATCGGCGATGGCGATCACGGCATCAACATGAGCAAGGGGTTTGCTATCGCCAAAACCCGTCTTGGTGAGCAGAACATTTCCGTTTCCGACGGACTGGCCCTGATCGGCAAAACCTTGATGAGCGAGATCGGGGGCGCCATGGGCCCGATCTACGGTACTCTTTTCATTCAGATGAGCATTCAGGCCAAAAACCAGCCTGCTATCGATGCTGAAGTATTTGGCGCCATGCTGGCTGCGGCTCGGAAAGGCGTTGAAGATCTCGGCGGCGCAAAACCTGGGGACAAGACCATCATGGACACCCTGGTCCCCGCCCAAGAAAAATACCAAAGTGCAATCGGCGCCGGATCAGAGTTCGTTCAAGCGCTTCAGCAGATGGCTGACGCCGCAGAACAAGGAAAAGAATCTACCCGTGAGTTAGTTGCTAAAATCGGCCGAGCCAGCCGCCTGGGCGAGCGCTCGAAAGGTACGCTAGATGCCGGCGCGACCTCGTGCGCGTTGATTTTGGGGACCTTCGCGAAGGTATTCTCGGCCGCCTGAGAAATTGCGGTTTTTGTGACCACGTGTTGGGTAGCGCGCAAAGGCCGGATGGCTTGGCGTTTGGCGTTTGGCGTTCGGCGTTCGGCGTTTCGTGCTCGTGCTCGTGCTCGTGCTCGTGCTCGTGCTCGTGCTCGTGGTCGAAAATGATTGTGACCGAGCAAACTGGTTTGGCGTCCCTCTACAACCTTAGAAATGACTTAGCTCCCACTCTGTCCGTCGAGCACGAGCACGAAACGAGGTTACTGCCCGTTGATCACGTATTCGTAGCGCGAGAGATAATACGGGCCAACGTCGCGGTAGCTGTGAAGGCGGAAACCGAATCGTTCATAAACAGTGCGGAGCTCCCGGCGGTCAGCCTCGCAGTCCAGACGAAGGTAAGAACGGTCTAAACCGGCAGCATGGCTCGCCGCCCACTCCAACATCCTGCTCGAAACGCCTTGGCCCGCGAATTGGCGTCGCACGGCGATTCGATGCACGTAAGCGGCATCGTTCTCTGGGAAGTCTGGCCAGAAACGTGGGTCTTCCAATTGGAACTTAATGGTTCCGGCGGGTTCGCCGTCGTGATGGGCGAGATTGAATAGACCGGCGGCAACGTCCTGATGAATTTGATCCGGATGGAGTTCATCATCGCGCCACATCGCGCGGCCGGTCATTCGCAGCCAGTCAGCTGCTTCTTTTAGAATGCCCGAAACAGTCGCGAGATCGGCCAGAGTCGCTTGCTTTATTACGATCATCGTGGGTGCAGGATCAAAAAAATCTCACGCAAAGCGGACTTCCTCTGTCCTCCCATATCCCTTTACCATGGCGGACAGGTCGCCCCATCTCCCCTCCAGCTACGTCAGCCAAGGGGCGCAAAGACGCAAAGGAATTTCGGATTGATGCGGCCGTGGACTCTTCAATAACTAGTGGTCGGCTAGTAAGCGTTGGGACCAACACCGGGATGGGAGCCACCTTCATCCAACCTACGGTGTGACAAGACCTTATGGGACAAATAGGACTTATTAAAGCGCTCCGCAGATGACATGGCAACCGGATTTGAAACGATTTCATCGTTGCGCAGCGCCGATCCTCGTGTGAAGGGAAAGACGGGAACATGGAAGCTAAACAACAAGATAAAACTCAATCACCGGTTATCAGCTCGGGACGTCGCAGAAAAAAAGATCCAGCAGAAAATCTGTTGGCCCATCTTTCTCACGATACCGGAGGGGTGCTTAAACTCTTGTGGTTCGCGGTCGGGTCGTTTTTGTCGTTCTTCGGAGCGGTGATGACGACCATGATACCGATGAACTCTCAGACGCGCTACCTCTGGCTCGCTTTCTGCCTAGTCACAGCCGCGGTCTCACTGGTCTTGATGATCAAGGCGCTATCGAAGCCGGTCGAAGAATAAACAACTGCTTCCCCCCAGAAACTCTTTCTTTTTGCCGCTAGGCACTTAGCGGTCTAATCCTTCGGTTGTCATCTTGGCCTGATCGTAGGAGTAATCAGTAATCAGTCGGTCAGTAATCAGTATTTTTGTCTTCTTCCGGATTTCAGAACTGATTACTGACACACTGATTACTGATTACTTCTACGATCAGGCCAAGACGCAATGAATACCCTCATCAACGAGTCCGGCCTGCAAATCCGCGAGGCCGGCGCCCGCGATACGGCGGCGATTCTTCGATTGTATCGCCAGCTAGTGGGGCCGGTTGCTCCGGATGTTACGGTTGACGTGCGTGCCGATCGTATCGAACAAATCCGGAGCGATCTTCACAATTTTCTATGGATACTGGAATCACCAGAGGGTGTAGTCGGCACGGCGTTCGTTACGCTTTGTCTGGATCCGATGCACAACCGGCAACCTTACGCCGTCTTGGAGAATTTTGTTATCGATGAACGCTGTCGCGCCAAAGGGTACGGAGCCCAGCTGATGCGTTACGCGGTGGACTTCTGCTATCGAGCCGACTGCTCGAAAATCATGGTGCAAAGTCACAGCTCTCGATGGCAAGCGCACGCGTTCTTTGAAGCCCAAGGATTCTCCGCCGTGAACAAGAAAGCATTCGTGAAGTACCGAAGGGATATGAAGGTGAGAAGTGAGAAGTGATTGATGGGCGAAAAACTCGGCGCGTCGAGTTTTCGCCCCACCCGTGTCGCCCTCCGGGGACAAGCGACGTTGACGGCGTTGCCCCCCTGTGCCAGTCTCTGCACTTATTCTCTCACAGAACAACGAATGCGTCGCTGCATCCCTTTTCTCCTCGCTATTCTTCTTCTCGCCAGTTGCCAGCATCATCGCCGTCAGCGCGAAGGACAACAACCAGCGCACCCGATTGGGCCGCGACAAGTCACGATCCAGTATCTCGGGCACACGTGTTTCCTGATCACGTCGTCTCTCGGGCTCAATATTTTAACCGACCCATTTAATCCCGCGGTCCTAAGTTATCCTGTAAAGCCGGGCTCGGTACCGGCCGATATTATCCTGATTACGCATGAGGATGAGACCGCAAATTTCACGGACTTAGCGTCCGGGTCGCCGGTAATCCTGAGAAGCTCGATGGCAAGCGGCGTTAATCGCGCTAATGGCGTTAAAATTAACGGGGTCAAAACCAGTTCAGAAAGTTATTCCACTTCGACTAAGCTGAATGTTGCTTACGTTTGGTCGAACGATGGGATCCGCTTCTGTGACCTCGGCGCAATCGAAGACGCCATCACGCCAACGGAGGCGATCGATATCGGGCACGTGGATGTCTTGTTCTTACCGGTTGGCGGCCCACCGAATTTCACCGACCAGATGCGCAAGACTACCGTCGATCGGATTCAGCCGAAGATCATCATTCCAATGATGTATTCGACGGAACATTCATCAAAAGTACCGCTCCGCGGCTTAGGAGAATGGTTATCACGCCAGTCCCATGTGGAGCGGGTTCCTAACCAGTTCATCCTAAAGCCCAAGGAGTTGCCGGACGAGACCACAGTTTTTGTACCTGCTGTTCGTTAGACAATGAAAGTCTTAGTTGTTGGGGGCGGTGGCCGTGAACACGCTCTCGCCTGGAAGCTCCAGCAGTCCGAGAGCGTGACCGGTGTCTACGTCGCTCCCGGCAACGCGGGGATTAAGGAGTTCGCGACCGCCGTTGCGATCCCGGCGGATGATATCTCGCAACTCAAACAGTTCGCGGTAGATAAGGCGATCGATCTAACCGTGGTTGGACCGGACAACCCGCTGGCTAACGGGATCGTCGATAAGTTTCAACAAGCTGGTCTGAAGATTTTCGGTCCGACTAAAGCGGCTGCTCGACTCGAATCATCGAAGAGTTTTGCCAAGGAATTCATGGCTCGATACGGGATCGCCAGTCCAGGTTTTGCGATTTGCGATTCTGCCAACGAAGCAATTCGGACGGTGGAAAGGTTCGGTTTTCCGACGGTGATAAAGGCGGACGGACTGGCTCTGGGCAAAGGGGTGGTCATCGCCCACAATCTACAAGAAGCCGAACAAGCCATCCGCCGGATGATGGAAGAGCGGCTATTTGGCGACGCGGGTAGCCGGGTCGTAGTCGAAGAATTTCTACAGGGAACCGAGTGTTCGGTGCATGCGCTGGTCGATGGCCAGAACTACTGCTTGTTCCCGACAGCGCAGGACCATAAGGCGCTCTACGACGGTAACCACGGACCAAACACCGGCGGGATGGGCGCGTTTAGTCCTTCGCAAACGCTCTCTCCCCGAGACCTCGCCCTTATTGAACGGGATATACTTCAGCCCTTTTTGCGCGGTATCCAAGCGGAGGGAATCACTTACCAAGGTTTACTGTTCCCGGGGTTGATGCTCACAAAGCGCGGGCCGGCAGTGTTAGAGTTTAATGCTCGGTTCGGTGACCCGGAGACTCAGGCTCTGCTTCCCAGGCTCTCGAGCGACCTGGTAGAATTGTTAGAAGCCACTATAGCCGGCCGGTTGCGCGAGGTCACCCCACAGTGGAGCTCTGCGGCGTCCGTTTGCATTGTCCTGGCGTCGAGGGGTTACCCGGATCGCGCCGAGACCGGCAAACCGATCGTCGGGTTGCCTGAAGTCGCTGCTTTGAAAGATGTGCTGGTCTTTCACGCCGGAACCCGAGAACAAGAAGGTCGGGTTGTGACTTCTGGGGGCCGGGTCTTAGGAATTACCGCGGTAGGCGATTCCATTCTCAGCGCACGCCGAAAAGCTTACGATGCCGCCGGCATGATTGAATTCGATGGCTGCTATTTCCGGCGGGATATTGGGGAAAGGTAGGCAATCGTGGAGCGCCGCCTTCCCGCGGCCGCGAAACGACGCCGAGTCGGTCGGAGCCTTGGAGGGGAGCCGCTTTTACCCATTCGCTGTAACCTGATCTATTCGCGCAAACAATCGTCGTATTTCTGAGAAGTTGTTTAGCAGGCGGCTCCCGGAAACGTCCCACGATGCGGTTCGTTCTTAACGCGTTGCATTGATACAGAACGAAGTGAATCACCGCGGGTTGTAGGGGCGTCAGGAAACGTTCGCGGGAGCCGCCCGCTCTCACAAGCCCAATCGGTAAGCGCGAGGTTTCGAGAACGTGCGAGCAAACGGGGTTTGGCTAAAAGCGGCTCCCCTCCAGGGGCGCCGGCTTCGTCTCGGGGCGGTGGGGAGTCGGCGCTCCACGAGGAGGAAAACACGTCCACATTGGACTAAGTGCAAAATGCGGCTATTGCTTCCTACAATTTAAAGAGATGAAGTACGTTGTTACCGTTTCTGTATTGCTAGCCGGACTAGCTTCCGCAGCCCTGGCAGTGGAAACTCCCTCGCCCACACCGGCCGCCTCGCCGGCAAGCGACGCGGCTCAATCTGGGTCATCCCGCCTGATCGATCAGCTGGATGTGAACCAGCTAAAAGAGATCCTCGACAAATTGCGGACCAACTATGTCGATACTCGAGCGTTAACGAACGACGAACTAAACCAGGCCGCTATCAAATTGTTGCTTGCAAAGTTGGGCCCTGGCGTTCGAGTGCAGACCGAATCTGAGTTCGCCCGAGCTACCCCAGTGCGTCCGTTTCGCTACGACGTTGTATCGAATCGGTTCAGCTATATCCGATTGGGGACATTAAAGGATAGCAGTTTGACGCAACTGGATAATGCGATCGGTGAATCACGATCGAGAAACGTGGAAGGTTTGATTATCGATCTTCGCACCGTCTCTGAAGATTCCGATTATGATTTAGCAAATAGCATTGTCAGTCGGTTCGTCGGCAACGGTGAACCAACCTTCAGTCTGATCACAAAGGGAGCTGAACCAAAGAGCTTTACAAGCCAATCAACCCCGCTCTACCACGGACCGATCGCGGTGCTGATCGATCGGCAAACCGCCGGTGCAGCCGAGGTCATTGCCGGCGTGCTGAAAACAAAGGATCGGGCGTTATTGATAGGCCAAACCACCGCGGGTCGCGCTGTAAAATATAAGACCGAACCATTAGGGAACCTGCAGGTTTCTGTCGCAGAAAGCGAAGTTCAGATCGCGGGTCTGCCTTTAATTTTCCCGGGTGGATTGGTCCCGGACATCGCGGTGAACGAACCTCAAGAGGTTGAAAATCAGGTTTTAGCCCAGAGCGACTCCGGGCCACTCGATCCATTCATTACCGACGAAGAACGGCCTCGGTTAAATGAAGCGGCCTTGGTTAACGGCACTAACCCCGAGCTCGATGCTTACGAAGAGCAGGAAGCCGTCAAAACCACCAAGGCGCAACTAAAGGATGAATCTCTGCAACACGCGATCGATTTCCTGATCACGCTGAGTCTGTACAAGAAGTCCTAAGTTTTAAGTTATAAGTTCCAGGTTCGAAGTCGCTGCGCGACCTGCAACCTCTAACTTAGAACTTTAAACTTACAATTTAGAGCCTAGAACCAGTTTGTCGCAGCCGGGGACGACGGCGATCAGCAGGGAGAGCACCATTAACCAATAAACCCGACCCCGAGAGACTTTTATCTTTTGCCCGAACGGAGGGATGGTTTTCATTTTGCCGAGCGTTTCTATCCCAATCAGGACCGGTAACGCGCAAGCGAATCGCACCCGGATTGGGCGGATCGCTTGGACATATAGAGCTGCGGACTCAAGGTAGCGCCGGGCAACATCACGCCACTCCTGAAACACCGGCTCAGCCATTTTTATATCTTCGGACAGGGCTCCGGTAACCGGCAAATAAGAACGTCCAAGTTGGACGTCCTGAGGATAATCGCGAAGGACGTTAACGAGTTGCAGCCCTTTGCCATATTCCGTACCCAAGGTAACGATTTTTTTGTGGTCTACGCGCGCATAGGGCGTCCAGGCCTGCAAACAAAGCTTGGTCCAAAACTCGCCGACAGAGCCCGCAACAAGGTAAATGTACTCGTCGAGCTCTTCGGGTGATTGGAGGGCACGCAGTGAAGACGCGAGATCGAATCGTTCTATGTCCAGAATTTGCCCCCGCATGATGCGTCCGAGGACTTCCAGCAACAGGTCTTGATCGATCTGAGGCAATTGGCGAGCAAATGCTAAGATCTCTTCAACTCGCTCCAGCAATTGCCGTTCTGCACCATCCGGTTGCTGCTGAGCGCATTCTTTAAGACCACGCTGTAGACTCGGGTCCACCATGAAAAGTTGTGTTCGGAGCTGGTTGAGGATTTTTAAGCGATCAACCGCTGCCAGCGAGTTGGCATCTGCAATCGTATCACTGGCCCTAGCCAACAAATATCCCAAAGCAATGGCCGGCCGAATGCGACTCGGAAGAAAACGAACACTGAGGTAGAACGAACGCGAAACGCCCTTGAGCAGGCGCCAAAGTTCGGGATCAATCATTTCACAGCAAGATTCGAAGACGAAAACAAAATTTCACAGGAAGACCACAAAGAACACGAAGATCAGAAACAGAAGAACTTCCAATCAGTGGATTTAATTCACGGGCCCGGGATTTCGCAGGTGGAGGCAATATAAAAGATTTCACAACAAAGCCGTAAGGGAGACGAACAGGATTTTCTGTCTCTGATCTTTGTGTTCTTTGTGACCTTCTGTGATTGATTTTATCTGACGTCTCGAATTTCGATCCGACTCAGCTCTGCGTTGCCTAACTGCATCGCAGCGGCGGTCTCGACGTATTTCGCCGTTTTAGAGACCGGATCCATTTTGGCGTCGACCCGCCATTTATCGAGTTGTTTAGAAGCGACCGCGTCGATTGAGACCGGGTCCTTGCTGGCATAAATGGTGCCGAAGTGGATGGCATAGTTCGCGTCTCCAAAGGGCGCACCGGCGTAGAGAGCAACCAGCCCGTCCATAATAGTGAGCACTATCTTTTGGCTGATCCTCGGGTCAGAATACATTTCCGGGATCGATTCGCCTTCATCAGGCGGTTGCACCAAACGGCGCCAATTGTCGACGTTTTGCACAGTCATGTTAAACATTGCCCCGGAAAGGCCACAATAGATGTTGTCGGCCAGGACCGGTACATTGATCACTTTAGTCACTACTTTGGTCAGGACTTTGCTGACATGACTCTCGTTGCTGATGTTGGCCGGCAGTCCCCTTTTTTTGTTATCTGCCTCCGCTTTGAGCTCCTCTTTGAAATTGGGGAGATTCTTTCCAACAAAAAACAAATCCCCATAGATCAATTGGCCGGATACAGGGGAACTGAGGGCAACTTGAGGGTCATAATTGCCCTCGGACCATAGCACCCGGTAATCACCGACACGCGAATGGAATCCAGCTCTCTTAAGGAGTTCTTCTTCTCGATCCCAGACCACGATATTGTCCGCGGACACTCCGGCTTCTCTGAGACCATTGACGATCGCCTGGACTAAAGCCGGCCGGGTACTGAAAAGCGGCGCTCCATTGGCGGAAACCTTGATTCCGACGATATCGTTCGGCTTTACCAAGGACGCCCAGGCAGCAGCGACGCTGCCTTCGCCGGTCACAGACATCACTACGTCGTTCACCATTCTGGCGACGACAGAGTTATTCGTCTTGTAATCAAAAATCGCGTCCGGGCTTTCGGCCCGAACGACGATGGAGCGGGCCGGTACAGGGGTAGGGGTCGGCAAAGGCGCTGCCGGCGCTTCGTTCTCGGCGCCATAGCAGAACGTCGTCGCAAAAACGGCGGTTAGGGATACCTTGACGAGGACTCGCAAGTTTTAAGTTCTAGGTTTTAAGTTTTGGGTTTTTGGGTTGAACCGGAACGTTGACAGAGCGTCTGTGTCGCCTCGCACCTATAACTTAAAACCGAAAACGTAAAACTTATAACTTAAAACCGCCAACCTAGAACCTGTGAGCCTGAGACATCTTTACGTTCATATTCCGTTTTGCCCCAAGGTTTGTCCGTATTGCAGTTTTTATAAAGAGGCGTCGGACCGGAACAAAACTCAGGACTTCCTTGATGCAGTCTTACTGGAGTTGGAAACCTTCGGATCTGATCGGGTTCAACCGCACACTATTTTTTTTGGCGGCGGAACGCCATCGGCATTGTCGACCCGGCAACTTGATTACTTGATCAGCGGGCTTCGGGAACGGCTTGATCTGAGCGCCTTGCGTGAATGGACGCTCGAAATGAACCCGGCCACCGTCTCAGAAGAGAAAGCGGAACTCCTTTTGTCGCTGGGTGTGAACCGGATTAGCATGGGGGTACAGGCTTGGCAGAGCGATTTACTGGCCCGGCTCGGGCGAGTCCATTCGGCTGCGCAAGCTCTCCGATCGTACCAGATTCTGCGCCGAGCCGGTTTCAAAAGAATCAATCTGGACCTGATCTTCGGTATCCCTGGGCAAACTCCCGCTCAG
Source organism: Verrucomicrobiota bacterium (assembly GCA_019239825.1). Lineage (GTDB taxonomy): Bacteria > Verrucomicrobiota > Verrucomicrobiia > Chthoniobacterales > JAFAMB01 > JAFAVN01. The sequence goes on from JAFAZK010000341.1 coordinate 47,728, forward strand.
TGGCAAGAATCGCTTTTGCAGACCATCAATCTGGGCCCGGAACATATCTCGGCCTACTGCTTAACCTACGAAGAAGACACCGAGTTTTTTCGACAACTCGCTATCGGGCAGCTTTCCCAGGACGAATTTCAAGATGCCGACCTGTTCGAGGTGACGATGGATACGCTGACCCGCGACGGCTATTCCCAATACGAAATTTCGAATTACGCATTGCTGGGCGAGGAATGCCTGCACAACCTGGCTTATTGGAGCGGCAACGATTATCTCGGACTCGGGCCCTCAGCGTTTTCCACGGTTTCGGGGCGTCGATGGCAGAACATTTCTAACACCAGCAGTTATGTTGAGAAAATTAAGCGTGGCGGGAATGCCCAGGCATTTTCGGAGTCACTAAGTTTGGAGACACAACTTAGTGAGAAAATCGTGTTCGGTCTGAGAATGAATCAGGGAATCGCCGAGGAACTATTGGCGCCGTGGTCGGCGAATGTTCAAGACCTTGAGGACGCCGGATACCTTCAACGCCGGGCCGGCACCATCAGCCTGAGCCGTTCAGGCCGGATGGTGGCGGATGCGATCGGCGAATTGTTTGTATGACAGATTGGGATGTGGCGGTGATCGGAGGTGGACCAGCCGGTTCAACCGCCGCTGCGTTCACCGCCAAAGCCGGGCTAAAGACTTTGTTGATCGATCGAGCGGTTTTCCCGAGGGAAAAAGTGTGCGGAGATTGCCTCAATCCGGGATGTTGGGAAGTATTCGATCAGCTCGGAGTCGCCGAGCAAATCGAGGGGCTACCTTCCGCTCGTTTACAATGGGTAGCTTTCACTAATATCGGCGGACGCCAGATCGAACACCGATTCCCAAACGCCGGTCCGCCCGAGACAGGCATCAGACGGAGTGTACTTGACCACGCGCTTCTCCTGAACGCAGAGAAAGCAGGCGCGGAAATCTGGCAAGGTGAACCCGTCACCGGCGTCGAGCGCGGTTGGTTAGTTAAGACGGGTCGCCGGCAGCTCAGGACAAAATTCTTGGTGGCTGCCGACGGAAGAAATTCATCCGTAGCTCGATTCCTGGGCGCTTTCCCTCGAACCATAACTGACCGAGTCGCGTGCCAGACTTACTTTTCTGCGGACCGGCCGTCGCATGTTGCTCTAGAGCTCAACGACCTCGGATATATGGGTATAGGAACCGTAGGCGACGGAGCGGTAAATTTGTGCATCGTGGCGCGGCCTAAAAAGATCGAGGAACTACGCTCACGAATATCAGAGCGTTTTGGACTTGCGCCCGAACAGCGTTGGAACACCGTGGCGCCCTTATTCCGCCGCCCTGTCGAAGCGGATGATCCCACGCTCTTTTATGTTGGGGATGCTGCCCGTGTAGTCGAACCCTTCACCGGTGAAGGGATTTTTTACGCACTGAAATCGGGATCGCTAGCAGCGGAATCGATCATCGATTCTCAAAGGAACGGCCCATCTTTCCGGCATCGGTACACAGAGCGTCATCGGCAGCTGTACGTAGGACGGCTGTGGATTAATCAGTTGGCGCGTCTGTCGGTCTTGCATCCGGGAATCAGTAGTAGGTGCCTGGAGATGTTGCGGTTTTGGCCATGGCCGCTCGAGGAGCTAACGCGACGAGTCGTGGGGATGAACGGGGCGACGGTAGGGCGGGGCTCCCGAACAAGTTGAACGTTCGGGAGCCTCGCCCTCCAATCAACGCAGGCGCTCATCCCCGCCGCCGTTCGCCGAAGATCGCCGTACCTACACGAACCATCGTGGCCCCCTCTTCGATGGCGACTCGGAAGTCGTTGCTCATGCCCATTGAGAGTTGCGGTAACGGGAAACGACATTCTGTGGCCAATTTGTCGCGCAACTCGCGAAGCGCGACAAAATACCGGCGCGAATGCTCAGGGGCAGGCGCCAATGGCGGGATCGTCATCAGACCCTCAATCTGGACCCGGTCAAACTTCACAATCTCTTCAACAAACCCCAATAGCTTGCCCGGAGGGAAACCGAATTTCGACGCTTCACCGGCAACATTTACCTGTAACAGGACCCGCGGAAACAAACCAAGATCGCCCGCGACACGATCGATATGAGCCAAGAGCTCAAGCGAATCTACACCGTGGATCAGCTCAAATAGCGGAAGAGCCAAGCGAACTTTATTGCTCTGGAGATGGCCGATCAGATGCCAGCGCAGCTTCGCCGGCAGTGCCGTTATTTTGGGTTGAGCCTCTTGCACACGGTTCTCACCAAAGATCAATTGTCCGGCATCCACGGCTTCCTGGACTACTTCAACTGGGTGCGTCTTGCTCACGGCAATCAGGGACACTGACTCGGCTGAACGACCGGCTTGACGAGCGGAATCATTTATTGCCGAAAGGACCTTCGAAAGATTTTGACTAGTCTGCATCGTTCACCAATGCGCCTGCATTGCTGAGCGATGCAGACTATGAGCCGTTAGAAAGAGGCTAAGCCTCTGTTTAACGGCTTGACGTAAAAGACTGTCTCCAAGCATCCTATTTACAAAGTTGTATCCGATAGCAGAATTATTCGGCGTAAGCTGCATAATTCTGCCATAGCCTGGATCGTTCACAAATCTCCTACAGATTTGTGAACGATCCAGGCTAATGCAGATCGAAACCTTCAAAATTTTCCGCGACTTGGTAGAAACCGCGAGCTTCTCTAAAGCGGCCGAACTGAACGCGATAACCCAGAGCGCCGTCAGCCAGCAAATCCGGGCATTAGAAAAAAGGTTCAAGACAGCGCTGATCCGGCGCCGGAAGAAAAACTTTTCTATCACACCAGAAGGGAAAGCTCTGCTGCAAGCGAGCCAAGAAATCCTCAGGACTTACGAGACCTTGGGGGATCGTTTGGAAGAGCTGAAGAACCACGTTTCTGGAAACCTGATCATTGCGACCGTACACAGCATCGGACTCCATGAATTGCCACGGAGCTTGAAGCTTTTCCGGCGAACCTATCCCTCCGTCGATGTTAGTGTCGAGTATCTCCGATCGGCTCAAGTGTACCAAAGCGTAGCGGCAGGAAACAGCGATGTGGGGCTGGTGGCTTACCCCGCTAGGCATCGCGGGGTAACGGTTGAAAGTCACTGGAAGGATAAATTGGTGCTGATTTGTCCCCCAAATCACCGCTTGGCCAAACGCAGGAGCATTGAGATAAGCGCTCTCTCCGGCGAACACTTTATTTCATTCGCATTCGATCAGCCCACCAGGAAAGCGATTGATCGGATTTTCCGGGCTAACAGTGTCACGATTCGGCGATCCATGGAGTTCGACAATATTGAGACGGTAAAACGAGCGGTTGAGATCGAGAATGGGATTGCCATCGTGCCACTAGCCTCGGTCGATGAGGAAACCGAAAACGAGAGTCTCTACGCGGTTGAGATCGAGTCAGTCGATATGTGGCGACCCATCGGACTAGTTCAACGCCGGGGCGAACCGAGCGCGGCCATCCGTGCCTTCGTCAGCCTATTGCGCAAACGAGATGTCTTGTAGGGGTGATCGAATCGTGCTCGTGCGGATGTTGGGTGTGTCGTTGCTCGAGTGATCTGCGAGTCCGTTTAAAGAAACCAACCCCAGACCCTCCGAGCATGAGGACGAGCACGAGCGCGAGGACGATTCGATCACCCCTACACCTCAATTCTCACTCTCCAAGCTCGTGAAGCCCACGGCGCCGGCCACCGCTAATAAGCTGACTTCGTACGCGGTGAGGGACCCTGTCGATTCGTCTAAAATACCATCCGTTAGCTGACGCCGAGTCAGCACAATCGGAGAGAGGTGACGGCTAATCTCCGGCGCATCGGGAAGCATTGTCGGATCCAGGTATCGCTCCAGATTCGGCACGAGCGCCGAACCAAACACCAGCACCGGCCGCAGCATTGAGTAACCGCGATCAAACAGGGTTGGCGCATCCACGTATAAACGGAGCCCGGAGATCCCCTGTCCGGCTTCATTTCCCCCGGTGCCTTCAATGTTCGGTAGAGCCACCTTTTGGTCGTTGAGTGCCTTTACTGCTGCGAGGAAAGCTGCCTCGTTGGTGGTAGCAATCAAATTCTGCCCCACCATGCCCAAAACCAAGGATGTACCCTCTCGGTTTCTTTGAAACGTGTAGACGGTAAAACCATTCAAGGTTTGTTGCCGGTAACGCTCGGAAAACTCTGCCTTCAGAATCATTCTGAGGAACTCGTTCGCACGAGCCCCATCCTTCGTTTCAACAAGGAATGCCCCGATGATCGAGTCATCGGAAGGAGATCGATTAAGAACCAGTTCGACGCCCTTGACCATATCGCTGAGCTCCGCAAAATCGACCCCAGTTCGGCTGACCTCCTCGAAGTACTGTTTGGCAGTTTGGGCAATGCCCGATTCTTTGGATAGTGCGTCAGCGAGGCTGCGAAGCCGAAGCAGGTCCAAGCTTGTGGCAGCGTATAAAAGTGTTTTATCAGTGGTTAGGAATAACCCTCTGCGATCGAGGTCATCAGACGGCGGGGGATGCGAACAGTAGGCGAAGACGGTGTCATGGACGTTCGAACCATCGAGTTTGGCCGTGAACATCAAGGCAGAAACATCCGCCCGTGGAAGAAACGGCTTGAGACCTCCCTCCATGAACTTCAGTCCTTCGCCGGTCGCAAACCCATAAAAGTCGGCATCTTCCGACACTCGATTTCGGCATCTGACAAATAGCTCCGACGTATCGAGGCCGCTATTTACAGCGTCGGTTCGGCGAAGCGCATCCTGGAGATAGACCGGCTTCGGACTGAATAAGAGCCAGGAACCAGTTCTGATTCCGAAAAGCATACCCTTAGCCGGCTGCGTCTGGGTCAGGTCATTCGGATTGGCTTCGGAGAATGATCTGAAGCTGGACGCAAACAATGCCGCCAAAGGGACACCGAGCTGGTTTTCCCAACTCCTCAGATCACCCGAACAATGGACTCCACAAATCCATTCCTCTCGATTGAGGGTATAACTGGAAAAGAAGGCGGAATGCGGAGAAAGCCTTATGAGTCCTTGGGTTAGCGTCTTACAAGGAGCCGGCACGTTGCTTGAAGAATAGTTGATAAACCGCCTTACCGATGGTTCATCCAGGATTCTAGCCAGGCTGGCTGTCGTAAATCGTTTCTGCGTCTCTCCAAAATCGCGGCATTCCACAAAGAAAATGCTGTTGGCCGGCGCAAGCCGAGTGGCAGGTACTGCGCTGTGGTCCCTTCGCGAAAATGCAAACCAAATCACGCCCCCGACGAAAAGCACGAACACCAAGCACAAAAGGATTCGTTTCATCCAGGGCGCTAGCTTCGCATTACCGATACCCGATAGCCAATAGCCAAACTTCGCATTACCTACAGCCCATAATGCAGCATTATTGGCTAACGGCTATTGGCTATTGGCTATCGATAAGGCAAAGCGAGCCTAAGTCGAGCTTTGCTAGGCTGGAACCGGTATCTCGTTGCGATATGCACGCAACGCTTCGACCCAGAAAGGGTTCATTTTTTCAGCCGGAGTTTTCCAAACCAGCATGTGAAGTTTGGCCAAGGCAGGTCCGTCGCTAAGGAGCGCTCGTTTTTCTTCGACGGTCAAAGCCGGCGGCCCTTCACGGAACAGCTTATCCGCTAAACCTGCGGTGTGTTCACTTAGCTCCGGTGTACGCACCCGTCTCCGCTGCAGCGCGACGTGAATCGCGTTGTAGAACGGATCAAGAACAGCGTGAACAAATTGGTCACCTGCTCGCAATTGCAGTGGCTCGGATTTCGACAACTCCCTAGGCGGATCAATCTCTTCCGGTGTCAGGAACAGATTCCGCAGTATAGCGGATCGGCCGCTAAACTGAGCGATGGGGATCGCGAGCCATAGACCTAAGAGTAGTGGGGTTATCCAAAGCAGATACAGAGGCGAAATCCACCAGGCCAGGATCCCGAAGAAAACGCCGGCAACTGGTACCGGCCAGTACTCGAGCAAAGTTTGAACCCATCCCGGGCCAGCTCCGGCTCCACGGGTTTGCGTATTCCAAACCACCTTTTGACCCGCGACATTCTTTAGGACAAATCGGGTATGAAACCAGACCAGCAGCGGGGCGGTCAGGATTGAGAAGAGAGTTTCCATGACCACTCCGGCCAACACTCGCTTGGCTCCGCCGAAGCGCCGGAGTAAATCTGGTTGAGAAAACAAATGGAGCAGGCTCAGCCCCTTCGGACCGAACAACAAAAGCAAGGTCAATAGCGCCAGCACGATCGCTGAGGCGAGAGGAATCGACGAGGCATGTCCTCGGAAGTGGTCAATCGCGGCCTGGATGCCTCCTAAGAAGATAAAGAGAACCAATATGGGCGCTGACGAGTACGCTAGGATGCCCTGAATCAAGTGTAATCGGCTAATGGGTTGCACCCGATCCGCTAACAAGAACCAGACGTGCTGCAGGTTGCCTTGCGCCCATCGGCGGTCGCGTTTGATGTACTCGGTCAGATTTGGCGGCAACCCTTCGTAGCTGCCTTCCAGGTCGTAAGCGAACCAGACCTCCCAACCCGCATCTCTCATCAAGGCGGCTTCCACAAAATCGTGACTTAAGATTCTGCCACCCAACGGTTCACGCCCTGGTAAGACCGGCAAGCTACAGCTAGCCAGAAATGGCGACATCCGGATGATCGCATTGTGCCCCCAATAATTCCCAGCACCTTGTTGCCAGTAATTTAGACCCGCCGCAAAAAGCGGGCTGTACAGCCGAGAAGCAAATTGTTGGATCCGCCCAAACAGGGTTTCCGATCCGACCAGTTTCGGCATCGTCTGGATAATCCCCGCTCGCGGATTAACCTCCATGAGCCGCACCAAAGAGGCGACAGACTCGCCGGTCATGACGCTGTCCGCATCGAAGACAACCATGTAACGATGCCGGTGTCCCCAACGTCGGCAAAAATCAGCAATGTTACCGCTTTTACGATTCACCGGAACTTTCCGGCGGCGATAGTGAATCCGGCCGAACCCGTTTGTTTGCCGGCACAGATCAGCCCAAGCCACCTCTTCCTCTACCAGCCTTTCCGGCAGGGTGGAGTCACTCAAGATATAAAACTCGAACATCTCCAGCTCGCCCCGGTTTTGGAGTGAACGGTAAAGGGTACGGATATTACCAAAAACCGTGCCGACGTCCTCGTTAAAGACCGGCATCACCACCGCGGTAGAAGCCAGCGGGGTTTTCTCGTCCAGAGTATTGGTTATCTTAAGTGGCTCATGTCCTTCGGCCAGAACCAGAAAACCGACAAAAGCTTGAGTAAAGCCAAAAGCCAGAGTTGTAAAAAGTACGCTGAAAACAACAAGCTCCAGGACTTTGATCGGGCTCCAGCCGGTGCTGCCAAGAATATCGGAAAAAAGCCAAAAGCCAATCGCTGCGACTCCGAGGGTCACTAGAGTAACTCCCCAACGTCGCTGACGCACTTTTCGCCTGAAGACTTCGCCTAGCCTAGTTGACTCAACGAGCTCGACGAGCCTAGCAGATCGACCTGGACCGCTCATATCCTTACACCGCTCACAGTTTTGAGACCCCTCAAAGTTTGTTCCTGAACCCTCTCTTCTTGTTCTACAGACTCATGTAGATTAGAAGACCAACCAAGCAGAGTCCCAGGAACCATGCAAGGATTCGATTAGAACCCAGGAAGGAAAACTTGCCTGCCAGGGCCGCAAGCCTTTCACCTGCCGTGTTCAAAGCGAACGGGCGAGGAGCAATCACCGCCTGTTGAAGACGTGGATGGGCTTCCAGCCGGACCTCTCGCAATGCTTCCAAAACGTCATCGGAAAGCCGATTCCGAGCGGAAAGTCTGCTGTTCTGCGCGGGTTGGATCAAATACAGACGCACCCGCTCCTCAACAGATCTGCGGTCGACGGGAACCTTTCCTGAAATAAGGTTGCCCAGGGTTGCGTCCAGAGCTTTTTGGGCCTCATCGAAGGCTAACTCAGTGGCGGATGTCGAGGGTTCCTTGCGCTTCCGAGCGATCGCCCGCTCGAAACTACTCAAAAGCATTAACTCCCGCTCCAGGTCGGCCGGAATCCGGAGCGCATCCAAATAGTCATTGGTCCGCTCCCAAGCTTCTTTCCACTCGGGCGAGGAACTGATGCTTGACCGTAACAGGCCTAGGTATTCAGGAGATACTGCCATTTTTCAGAACAGAAGTTATCGCGCCGCAGAATTACGCAACTAATATCCATCGATGTCGGCCCTGGGTTCGGGTTGAAGATGGTGAAACTAACCAACCAGCCGCGATCCGTTGGGGTGAATTGGACGTCCTTTACCTGACCGTTCTGATTCGCCTGAACGTGAGGGCGTAGCTCGGCGACAGGGATCGTTTCTTGCTTTTCAGGCTTACCAAATTCGACAGTAAACCTGGTCTCGTTGGATTGTGGACTGGGGCGAATGGTCGTCGATAAAACGCGAAACTGGTCGAGGTCGGGTTCCAAGGTGCTCCAGACAAGGCGGTAAGCGAAGTCGAGCCGGCCGCCGGGGTCGGGCAAGTTCGGCACTTCCCAGGCTGCCACCATATTGTCCGTGTACTCGTCCTTGGATGGTATCTGGAGCAGCCTCACGTAACCGTTTTCGAAGCCGCTTTGCGGGATTACTTGAAGATTTGGCCTCCGCTCGTATTCGGCCTCTCGGTCCAGATAGTGGCTAACGTCCCGGTCACGTTGCACAAGCGAATATGAAGTCACATCCGAGAACCTGCGGAGTTCGTTCGATTTCGGGTTATCTAACGGCGCCCAAAGTTTCTCCCCGGAAGTGGTGGTCATGAGAAGACCATCAGAATCATGCACTTGCGGTCGGGATTCCCGACGCATGAACTCAGTGCTGTTCATCGAAAGCTCGGTTCTAGTTTTACCCTGATAGTCGGGCCTCAGGGTCGGCTTATTCACCGTATTTTCCCCAAAATAGAACATGCTGGTCATTGGGGCGAGTGTGAGCACCTCCGGTTTCTTTCGTATAAAGAGGGTTGCCCGGATGTCCATTGTCGTGACATCTCCATAACGAACGGTGAATTCGTACCCACCACTCACGCTCGGGCCATCCAACAGCGCGTAGAATTCCAGGCTGGTATCGTTCGGTTGCGGTTGGCGAACCCAAAACTCACGAAAGTCCGGAAACTCTTCCGGCGTGGAAACTCCATTATTCACCGCGACACCGCGAGCGGACAAGCCCCAGTGCATACCGCGACCGATTGCCCGGAAATAGCTAGCGCCTAGAAACGACAGGAATTCATCCTGAATGCCAGTTCTGCCCGATGGTGAGAAGACCTTGAACCCGGCGAAGTCTTCATGCCCGCTGAAGACCAAAGGTCTATCGTAATGGAAATAAGCGGGAGAAAATGGAATATCCCGAATCCTGTCCGGCTCGATTGCGTGCATTGCGACGCGCCGTCTCAAATAAGAACCAGGATGGAAAAAGCCCAGGCGATATGGCAACCCTGGCCAAACCGCGTGCTCGGTCAGGAATCGGATCCGAAAAAACAGATCGTAATCCAGCTTCTGCAAGTCTTCGGATAGTTCCTGAACCTGAGGTGTAAAGGGCTGTTTCGCGAGGCCCTCGGCGCGGTTCACAACGTCTTGGTAATTGAAGACCGGCGATTCATCAGCGAAGCCGGACCCGACTAGGGCAAGGGAAAGGCTCAAGATCGTCCAAATCTTCATGGCGCCTGGACGATGGCAGTGGTTGTCTCGGGTCGTCAAATCGAAGTAATTAGTAATCAGTGAACAGTAAGCAGTAATTGATGCCACTCGGCTTTCTACGGGTACTTGCCCCGACTGCTTACTGCTTACTACTCACTTCGGCGGAAATCGAGAACGAAGCAGCCAACCCTTCTCTAGCTCCAGCGCCGAACAAGGCCCACCATAACTCCTTGGATGATTAGTTCCTGGGCCGGGATTAAGTCTGGGTAAAGAGGGTTCTCGGCCTTTAGGTAAGGGCGCCCCCTTCTTACGGTGTAGCGTTTTAGAGAGACTTCGCCGTCGATCAATGCTGCTACGATGTCCTGATCTCGAGCGGGTCTTTTTACCAGGATGACAGTATCGCCGTCGGCAATCTGCGCTCCGACCATCGAATCTCCAGTTACCCGTAAAGCGAAGACGTCTGAGGATCCGTCCAGCCCAAAGAAACGGGAATCGACGCCCAGATCGTTGTCCGATTGTTGTTCTCCCTCTACGGGCATACCGGCTGGAATAGTCCCAAGGAGGGGAACCGATCTGAAATCCGCTCCCAGCTTGGCAGCGGGATCGGTTAAGGCTCGAGCTTTTCCGGGGGTCCGCTGGATTGCCCCCTTTCGTTCCAATGCCCGCAAATGGTTCATCGCCGCCGTCTGGCTGCGAAAGCCGAATTGGGTTTGTATCTCACGGCTTGTGGGCGGGAACCCGGTTTTGCGTTGATGTTTGCGGATAAAATCGAGGACCTTCTGCTGACGGCCGGTCAAGGGTTCCATACTGTTCAAGGGAACACTTTACATGAAAACAGGTGATTCGGCAAACGCAGTACGAGAGTGAAATTTGAAATGGGACCTATGGGACACTTAGGACTTATGGGTCAATCGCCCGGAAACCATCTTTTGCTCACTCTTCCCAAATATGGTAATGAGCATGCCTGATTTCTGACGGGGCTTCGGTGACCCCGCCGAATAAACTTATGCGGTTGCCCTTATCATCTGCTGTGGCTTGCGTGATCGCAGCCGGTGCATTGCTCTTCTCAGACCGGCTTCAGGCTCAAGTTTTTGCTGATCCGAACGAAATCATCCTCCAGGTGATCCAGACGATGCCCCAAGGAGGCGGGTACTCCGCTTCGAACGAGGCGACTAGTCGATTGGCCGAGGCCGCCCGGGATGTGAGAGGCACGCTGACGCTTGAGCCCGCTATCGCGAAGCCGAGTTATTGTTCTGGCGCCACCTACTTGGTCTTTCTGAAGACGCTGGAAAACCTGAACCATCACTCGCCGATTACTGGTCCGCTGGCCGACAAGCTGGCAATCAGCAGCCAACCGGACGGCGTCGGTATCTGGGGACGATGGAACGCGAACGGCCCCGGCACAGCCTGTCTCTTCCGCGAGCTGCAGCTCGGAGAGAATTTCACAGACTGGAATTCTGCCCGCCCAGGAGACTTCATGAAAATCTTCTGGAATTTGAATGTCGGACGTCGTGAACACGGTCACTCGGCGATCTATCTTGGCACTGTGGAAGAGAACGGGGTACCATATGTGAGGTTCTGGTCGAGCAATCAGCCTAACGGGTTTGGACAAAAGCAGGTGCCGAAAACAAAAATGGCTTATGTTATCTTTTCGCGTTTGAAGCATCCGGAAATGCTCCAGCGAAACTACGCGACCCTACCCAGAAAGAACACCTATCTGGCTGGGCTCACTAGCAAGGAATCCTCCCTGACCGAAGCCAAGGTCAATTCAGGGGTTGAGTGACAAACGCGCTTGGCGTTCAACGTTTTTGGCGTTCGCGGTTAACCATTCCGGATGAGCTAAAGCACATCCCTACCGGTGAACGGATTTCCGTTTGCATCGATGCAGGTTCTCCTCGACTCTTCACCCCGGTAAACTGAACTGAAACTGCTAGCCGAACTACACTAAATAATGAGTCAGGAGCCGAACAAGACAAACCCGACGTTTCAAAACGCTTCCGCCGAAGGTACCGCCCGTTCCAACCAGAGCCAGGCTGACTTCAAACCGGAGCCGGAACAGCTGGGCGAATTGCCTTCCGGTTACGGAGACATGTTCGTGGTCGCACGTGATCCTCATTGGCTCTACACCTACTGGGATTTCGACTATTCGAAGTTTCCCGAGCAACGTCAGCTTGGTTTGAAGGTATTCCGGGATAACGCGCTCGAAACGACGGTTGATATCAATGAGGTGGCCCGGAATTGGTACCTACCAGTACAAGCCGCAAACGCGAGCTACCGGGTTGTATTTGGGTACAAGGATAACCAGGGCATGTGGCACTTTGTGGGCGAGGCTGGACCGGCACATACGCCACCGGAGGCGGTCAGTACGGAGTGGGATACGTTGTTTGCCACCGTCCCAATTCATTTGACCTTTAATTTGCTGGTCGACGTCGTGGAAGCGGCGAAGAACCGGGGTGAACCCCTCGCTGAAGCGTTAGCGCGGTTGCAGCAGGCGGCGTTCAATGGCGGCAGCCGTTCTCCCAACTGGGGTCCGGCGCAGCTGCAAATGTTGGAAACCTTGTTCGGAAAAGAACTTCTGACCCGATTGTCCTCGATGAACTCGTCCGAACTATCGACGTTTCTTCGAGCGGATCTTTCTGCTCCGAGCAGCTCAGAGTCGGCAAGCGAACTTGTCGCTAAGAGCCGGCTAGCCCAACTATTAGTCCCGGCGGAATCAAGCCTGTTCAGCGGCGGTATATTCGGAGCTGCTTTATCCAGCGAAGTGTTTCAAAGTGGCGGAGCACTAAATTCAGCGGCTCTAAGTTCTTTTGGGCTAAGCTCCGGGGAACTCGTCTCTCGTCTCAGTAGCATGGGTTTAAGCTCGGCCGAGATCGCAACTTTTTTGAGTAGTGCAACTCTCAGTAGTGAAACTCTCAGCAGCGCTGGCCTCAGCAGTGCGGAGCTCAGTTCGGGGTTGTTCTCTCAATTACAAATCAATCTGGCCGAGTTAAGTTCGCTCGGCCTAAGTTCATTTGAGCTCAGCTCGGCCGCGTTAAGTTCCGAACGATTCGGCGCGTTACAACTGGCTGCAATAGAAATGGGAGCGTTAAGCTCCGAGCAACTTAGCTCAGCTTGGTCAAGTAGCTGGAGCGGTCTGGAGTTCGGGCTCTCGAGTTGGGGCGAGTTAGTCTCCGAAAGCAGCTTATTCAGCGCGGCGGGCGCAAGTTGGGGCGGTGAATCGTTCGGGTTGACCCAGCGTGAGTTCTTCATGCACGTCAACGCCGAAGTGATTTTCTACGGTGGAACTCATCCGGAGGCGAAAGTCACGGTTGCCGGTCAGCCGATCCAACTTCAGCCAGATGGAACTTTCCGTTACCATTTCATTTTCCCGGATCGCGATTTCGAAATCCCAATCGTGGCGATTTCTCCCGACGGAAAAGAGACCCGCTCGGCTACGTTATTCTTCCGAAGAGAAACGACTCGGCAAGGCGATGTCGGTCACACCGCTCAACCACCCTATCTGGCGGAACCGATGGGAGCTACTCATCAGTGAGACGTGAGAAGTGATTGGTGAGAAGTGAGAGGTGCAGCGAGGCCTGAGTCCCGATAAAGTCCTCCGTCCGCGGATCAGCCGCGAAGCGGCTTAAGAATGCAGCCCAGGGCTGTCATTCCTCGGTCAATCGCGCAATAGGAGTCGGCCTGAAAGTGGCGGCCGAAGCTTGGCTTTGCGGCATGGACGTGTTGATCTAACCGATCGCACCAAGGCCCCGAACTAACACATCAAATCCGAGTCCGACATCCGCGGGCGCCACTTTCAGGGGGCTGACCGGCGCCGACAAAACCAGGGCTGAAGCCCGGGCTGTACTCTTCAGCCGCTTCGCGGCTCGCCCGGCCACCTCACACCCTTCGACACGCTCAAGGCTTGCCTTTTTCGAGCTTGTCGACCCGCCCAGGGCAGGCCTTTCACCTCTCACCTTTCACCTCTCACCTCTCACCTCTCACCTTTCACTTCTCACTTCTCACTTCTCACATCTCAGATTGTCCGCAGAGGCGATCCTTAGTACACTTCATGGCACATGGGGTTTCCTAAAAAGGATCGTTTGCTAGAGCGGTTCATTCAGTATCAAGAAGTCGAACGCTCAGCATCGCCTCGGACGATCACGGCTTATCGGCATGCGCTCCTGCGGTTTAAACAATTTCGCGATGTAAGCTGGGATACCGCAACCGCAGCCGACTTTCGATTGTTCCTGCTTGAGTGCATGAAATCCGGGATGGCTCGCAGCTATGTCCGGTTAACGTTCGCTGCGCTCAGGAGCTTTTACCGTTTCCTGACAGAACGAGCGGGATTCAGCGAAAATCCCTTAAAGGAGGTACAGTTGCCCAAGCTGGAGAAAAAGTTGCCCGTTGTCCTTTCGCTCAATCAGGTAGACGAATTGTTGAGCCAGCCAGCACGAACCGAGAGGAAAAACCAGGCTCCGGCTTGGTCAGCGTCTCGGGATGCGGCCATTCTAGAGCTGTTTTATAGCAGCGGACTGCGGTTAAGCGAACTGGTCTCTCTCAATGTCGGTGACGTGGATCTTTACACAGAATCGGTTCGTGTGATCGGCAAAGGGAGAAAGGAACGGGTCGTTCCCGTAGGTGCACCAGCGTTGGAAGCGATTCAGAAGTACCGTTCTCAGGCAACGGTTCATACTGGGCCACTTTTTATTAGCAAGCTCCGCAAACGGATTACGGCTCGCTCCGTCTGGATGATTCTGAAGAAACATTTGGGCGAGACCTCGATCCAATTGCCCGCGACTCCCCACAAGCTCAGGCATAGCTTCGCCACGCATCTGTTAGAGAACGGCGCCGATCTTCGCAGCGTTCAAACCTTGCTTGGCCACGAGAGCCTTTCGACGACGCAGATTTATACGCATGTCACGGTTGAGCGGCTGAAGAAGGCGTACGATGAGGCCCATCCACGGGCGTAAAAGTAGAAGATACAACCGCGAATGAACACGAATTAAGCCTCCAACCGCAAACAGGCGTTGATTCGCTCGAAACCTGCTAACGGTAGGGTTGATCTCCCGACGAAGCGCGTAGCGGTTAAACAGGCGGCTCCCGGGAATTACCGCACATAATGTTTTGCCCATCGCTCGGTTCGGACGGCTATTGTCTGCTTAACGGGCCGACAGAACTAACAAGCGTCGAGACGTTCGCGGGAGCCGCCTGTTTAATGCGGTTTGCGTTGTGCAACGCAGCGACACAAATAGCGCGGGGTCTTAGGATGCGATCCAAAGCGGCTCCCCTCCAAGCGGCGCTCCGAAAAGAATCTCGCCAGATCTTTTGGGTACGTTCAAGAGCGGCTCGCCTCCAGCCGCACTCGTGTGTCAAACCGGAGCTCATCGCTGCCGTCACTCTTGCGCTCGGGCACGAGAGGTGTCAGGTACAGGTTTCTCGTTTTACTCATGCCCTCTCAAACTATCCCGACCAGAAGTGAAATTGCGGAAGCCGACACCTGGGATCTGAAGAAGCTGTATCAAACTGAGCAAGATTATCAGCAAGATCTCGAGAAGCTGAAAAAGGAGTACCCTCAGTACGCCTCATACAAAGGGAAGGTTGGCCAGTCAGCCCAGGATTTACTCGACGTCCTCGAATTCGATAAAGCGGTTGATCTTTTGGCGGAGAGACTTGGGCACTATGTGTCTTTGAAAGCATCTGAGGATAGCTCCGATCGGGAGAATCTTGCACGAAAGGCGGAGTTCTCGAACTTGGGTACGAAGATCAGAGAGGTAGCCTCATTCCTTACCCCGGAAATTCAGGCTATCCCGGATGAACGTTTCGCGATTCTGACGGCCGATCCGCTACTTAAAGATTGGCGAAATTCGTTGGAACGCCTCAGGCGTTACCGGCCGCACACGCTTTTGGAAGGAGAAGAAAAAATCTTAGCTGCGGGCGCTTCCGCCGTTCGAGGACATCGCGAGACGTTCTCTCAACTCACTAACGTCGATATGATCTTCGGTGTTGTCCCGGATGATAAGGGTCAAGAGGTTGCGCTCTCGCAAAGCAGCTACATCTCTCTTTTGCATAATCGAGATCGCAAAGTCCGGCGACGCGCATTCGATCAATTTTACCGGGAATTCTCGGATCACCGCTATACGCTGGCCTCTTCCTTGTCGGCTTCAGTTCGAGCCGATGTCTTTTATGCCAGGGTCCGCAATTACCCGAGCGCATTGGAATCTGCTCTCTTCGGAGATCACGTCCCAGTCGCGGTGTATGATAATCTGATCGCGACGGTCAGAAACAATCTGTCGGCGCTGCACGATTACTATGACCTGAGAAGAGAGCTCTTGGACCTGGAGAATATTCACCAGTATGACACGTTCGTTCCGTTGTTTCCGGAGGTCGCCAAAACGGTCGACTTCGATGAAGCCATGGAACTAGTGACGACTTCATTAGAACCTTTGGGAGAAGAATATGTCGCAACCCTGCGAGGGGGCCTGAAATCGCGCTGGGTGGATCGGTATGAAACGAAGGGTAAACGCAGCGGCGCTTTTTCTTCTTCCAGCTACAAGAACCCGCCCTTCATTTTGATGAATTATCGAGCGGATGTTCTGTCTGATGTCTTTACCCTGGCACATGAAGCGGGTCATTCGATGCACAGCTGGTTCGCCCAGGAGAACCAGCTATTTCAGGACTACGGTTATCCTATTTTTCTGGCCGAGGTCGCCTCTACTTTTAATGAGGAGCTTTTGACTCACCATCTATTGCAGCACGCGGATGACGACCGGCTACGCGCTTTTCTAATCGATCGCCAGATCGAAGACATTCGGTCCGTCTTGTTTAGACAGACGATGTTTGCCGAATTCGAAAAACAAATTCACGCGATCGAAGAGGGAGGCGGACCTCTGACCTTAGATGTTTTCCAGGAGCGGTATCGCGAGTTATTGGCGGCCTACTTTGGACCACGGTTTACGCTGGATGAAGCGCTCAATCTCGAGTGTCTCAGGATCCCCCATTTTTACTCGGCGTTCTATGTCTACAAATATGCGACTGGTATCTCTGCGGCAGTGGCTTTAGCGCAGCGAGTTCTCCACCAAGGAGCACCTGCAGTTCAGGATTATCTCGGATTTCTGAAATCGGGAGGGTCGCGATATCCCATTGAGACCCTGCAAGCTGCCGGGGTGGATATGCTGACGCCCAGTCCGATTCAAGAGACCATTGAACTGTTTAAGCGGAGGCTGCAGGAGCTGCGGGGATTGGTGAAGAAAGGGTGAGCGTTCCGTAGGACAAAAGCGCTGAGTGTCTTCCTATTTTTTTGGCCATCACGAGGAACAAATACATGAAAGTATCAGCCCTTTTGCGATCGATTCTAAAAAAGCCATATCTGCCATAATTATCATGTATTCGAAGGTTGAAATTCGAACTTCAAACTTTATCTTCCGCAGTGGCCCGGGCGGCCCGATGGAAACAGGTCCATCAGGTTCCCGGTTCTGACGCAGTATCCAACAAGAGAGGGCAAAGCTATGGTAACTGATGGAAAAGCGGCGGAAGAGACCGTCAACACGCTCGTGGCAGACGGACTAAACGTATCAAAGCTATCGGCAATGAATCCCAGTGAGCTTTTTAGGCTCGCGGCAGACCTCGGCTTAGCGCTTGAACCGGTGCCGAGTTCTACCCTCGAAGACCTTCGGCTCAACCGGTACATTGAGTAACAGAACGTTAGGGATGAGCTACCGCTCATCCGCATTCCGTTCGAGAGTTATAACGCCAGCACCAATATAGGGATGAGCAGGGGCACATCCCTAACGGATCCTAGTACGCCGCTTGTGCGCCTTTGATATTCTTCTTCTGAATCCAGGGCATCAATGAGCGAAGCTTTTGCCCGACCTTCTCAACCGGGTGTTTCTGGCCTGCGGCTAGCAAGTCTTTGTAGGTTGAGAGACCGCTTTTGTATTCGTCGATCCAACCTTGAGCAAATTTGCCATTTTGGATCTCTTTCAACGCCCGTTGCATCTTCTTCTTCACGCTAGCGTCGATGATCTTCGGGCCGACCGATACATCACCCCATTTCGCGGTCTCAGAGATCGAGAATCGCATGCCGGCAATACCGGACTCGTACATCAGATCTACGATCAACTTCAGTTCATGAAGACATTCGAAATAGGCCATCTCGGGCTGGTAGCCAGCCTCGACCAAGGTCTCAAAACCATTCTGAACCAGGGCGGTGAGGCCGCCACAAAGGACGGTCTGCTCGCCAAAAAGATCGGTCTCGGTTTCCTCTTTAAACGAGGTTTCTAAGACTCCGGCGCGCGTGGCTCCAATCCCTTTTGCCCAAGCCAAAGCGAGCTTTTTAGCCTTCTTTGATGGGTTCTGGTAAACCGCGATCAACGCCGGTACGCCCTTACCTTCAAGGTACTGACGTCTGACGATATGCCCGGGACCTTTCGGCGCAACCATGATCACGTCGACGTTCTCAGGAGGAACGACCGTCTTAAAGTGAATGGCAAAACCGTGACTGAAAAGCAGTGCCTTACCATCAGTGAGATTCGGTTTAACCTCTTGTTCGTAAATCGCCGCAGTTTTCAGGTCAGGCGTCGCGAAGAAAATGATATCGGCCTTCTTTACCGCGTCAGCCACGTCGAACGTCTCGAACCCATGTTCTTTTGCTACCGGAATCGACTTGCTGCCTTTGTAAAGCCCCACGATCACATTGATCCCACTATCCTTGAGGTTGAGGGCATGGGCATGCCCCTGAGAACCGAACCCAATCACCGCGCAGGTCTTTCCCTGCAGGTTTTTCAAGTCGGCGTCCTTATCGGTATACACTTTTGCTGGCATAAAGCTTGGCGCGAGAAAGAGTTATTCGACTCTGGCCATAGCGACACGGCCTGTCCGAGTCAGATCGCTGATCCCAAAATTCTCCATCAAACGCAGGAACTTAGTGATTTTGCTTTCGTTCCCGGTGATTTCGATGGCGAGACGCTTTGGCTGAACATCTACGATCTTAGCGCGAAAAATATCGCAGATTTGCATGACCTCGGACCGATTTTCGGAATCGGCATTCACACGGAGCATGACCAACTCCCGGTCCACGTAGCCGCCATCTCTAAAGTCCTGTATTTCGATGACGTCGATCAGCTTATGTAATTGCTTTGTGACCTGCTCGAGGACGGTGTCATCACCGCGTACTACGATCGTCATACGGGAAGTCGAAGGATCGTTGGTCGGCGCGACATTCAAGCTGTCAATATTGAATCCGCGCCCACTAAACATGCCCGCAACGCGTGTGAGCACGCCGAAGCGGTTCTCAACTAGAATCGAGATTGTGTGGCGCATAGGGAAAAGACCTGAACCATCCCGCGAACATAAATAAAATCAATCCAATTCTGGTATTCCTGGGCAGATATGCGTGAGGAACACGCGGTTCCGATTACGGGAAACCCGGATAGGACCTATACGACTAATGGGACTTATATAACTGGGTGACGGGCTATCGCTGAGTGAACGAAATGCTAGAAACGTCGGCATGCCCATGGCATTCTGCGGCGCCGTTATGACAATTTTTACTCCGCCTGAGAAACTGTACAAAGGGTATATTTTTGACTGTGACGGGACGCTGGCGCATTCGATGCCGGTCCATTATGCAGCCTGGCGACAGACCGCGGAAGAGAATGGGGTGGCGATGTCGGAAGAGCTTTTTTACAGCCTGGGTGGAGTCCCGACGACCAGGATCGTGGAGATTCTGAACGAGAAATTCGGGGCCAAGATGGATCCGGAACAGGTCGCTAAACGCAAAGAAGAGGTTTACGTCCAGAACATGGCCGAGACGAAGCCGATTGAGGAAGTGACCACATTTGCTCGGAAGGTGGCTGCGTTCGCCAAAGTGTCGGTTGCTTCCGGTGGATATCTCCCGGTGGTCGAGAAAACCTTGGAGGTGATCGGGTTTAAAGACTTTTTCCCTGTCATCGTGACAACTGAACAGGTCACCCGGGGTAAGCCTTTTCCGGACATGTTCCTGGAAGCTGCTAAGCGCATGGGCGTGGCGCCGAATGAATGTTTGGTGCTTGAAGATAGCCCAGCGGGCATTGAGGCGGCCAAAGCCGCGGGGATGGATTACAGTTTCATCGGCAGGCCGTGATTGCGAAACGGCGATGGGGCGATGGGCGCGAAAGCGCAGCCTGGAGGGGAGCCGCTTTAGAATGTGCCTAAGGATCCCGCGATTTAGTTCGAGCGCGACGAAGTCCGAAATCGGTGTTAAACAAGCGGCTCCCGCGAATTACCGCACGCGATGTTTTGTCCCAGCGTCGGGCTCGGAGATTATTCATCCGCTTAGCCGGCCGACATACCCAACACGCGTTGAGACGTTCGCGGGAGCCGCCTGTTTAACGAGATCTGCGGTCAGGCAACGCTCCTGGAAGAAATATGGCGGGGTCTTTTTGTGCGATCCAAAGCGGCTCCCCTCCAGGCGCCGTTTCGCCCCTTCGCCGTTTCGCAAATCACTCCCGACTAGCAACCGCTCTACCGTCGCGGTCGAGACCCCAGATCAACATTCTCTGGGCATCGTCGAATAGGAAATGAAGCGTTCCTCCCAGTTGGACCAGGATCACATCGTGGCCACCGTAGCTCGCGCTGGAAACCAAACAGCGGCCACTAGACTCCGTGAAACCGGTCTTCATACCGGTGAACATCGGAGAACGCGCAATCAGCCTGTTAGTGGCGTCAAAATAACGGTGGCGCCCTGAAGCGTAGGTAAAGCTAAATCCGGTTAACCGCATATACTGTCGTAAGACCGGCTCGTGATAAGCCGCGAAAGCAATCCTAGCCATATTTCGCGCTGTTGAATATTGGCCGGGTACCGGTAATCCGTTCGGATTAACGAAATGGCTTTCGGTTGCGCCCAGCGAAAATGCCTTTGAGTTCATCCGTTCAGCGAATGCGGGAAGACTGCCGGCCTCGTTTCGAGCCAGACAGACCGCAGCATCATTACAACTATGCACCAGCAAAGCCGCCAGAAGTTGGCGTTTGGTATAAACATCGCCCGGCCGAAACCCGAGTTTCGTCGGTTCCACTTGGCAGTCCGAAGGAATTACCCGGTCCGCCGCATCAAGGTTTCCATCCTGAACCAGAATCAACGCGGTTAATAATTTTTGCGTGCTTGCTACCGGCCGGCGAACATCCGGATTTTTCATGTACAGGACTGCGCCGGACTTAGCATCGATCATGATGGCTGAACTGGCTGCAGTTTGAGGCGCATCGGCTGGGTAAATCGACGCACCTGCAGCCCCGGCTGGATCCTCAGCCACCCCAGACGTTCGAAACAGCGGGAAAGTCGGTGATGCCGACGGTTGCGGTGCAGGCAACGGCTGCACCGGAAGAGCCCGGCGTACAGTTCCGTCCGCGCCGGACATCGAAGCCGCAACAGCCAGCTCAACCAAGCAAATGCAAATAAACCTCCAACTCAAGCCCATGGGCATGAGATGGTTTATTACAAAAATTACTTTTGCGCAATTGAGAGAACTGAAAGGAAAAATGTTCTCAAGCCGGCGTTTTCCAGGTAAACTCGGGCCGGATGATACGAAGAGTTGTCTGGTTAGCTATTATCGCCACTAGCTCACTTCTCTTCTTTGGCTGCAGCGCAGAGCGTGAGCTCCCACAATACGAGGCTCCTTTGTCACGGAGCGAGTACATGAAAGTCCGGACGACGGCGTACAACGATCATGAGAGTGATCACATAAAGTATGCGAACGCCAACGCATCTGGAACGACATTGCAATCGGGCCAGGTCCGAAGCGCGGCGGCTGATTGGTCTCGCTGGCCGATGGGAACCCAGTTCGTGATCGAGGCAACGGGCCAATTGTACGTCGTTGATGATTACGGCTGGGATCTGGCCGGTAGAAACACGATCGATCTTTACTGCCCGAGTCGAGCAGAGATGAACGACTGGGGTGTACGCCGGGTCACGATTCACGTTCTGCATTGGGGCGATCCGTGGGCGAGTTATCGGATCCTAAGACCGAGGACTGCTTATGCCCACGTCCGAAGAATGGTAGACGAAATCCACCGATTCTATCGAGAACACGAAATCCAAGAAACGGCTCCAGTAAAAGTGGAACCCATTCCTGTAAAGGCCGAGCCGGCCGTTCCATTAAAGCCATTTTTGCAGGCGAACAACATGTGAGGTTCCGACGACTGGCCGGGAACATTCGCGCCCCTAGAACCACAGGAAATGGCGTTTCTGTTGGGGCGATCCGCCCGGGGCAGCAGGCTGTCTCTTGAAGATATCGAAGATGCTGTGACTCTGTGGCTTCTGCTGTTGTCGCTGAGCGGCTGCCCTCTGAGCGACTGCGCGCTCACTATCTGGTTCCGGTCGGATATCTGGTTCTGCTTTTGCTCGAGACGATCTCCTGACTTGATCGTCACTATTATCGTCAGGCTGATGCGTATTCGCCTCGTTAGCGTCCGAAGCCGCTTGCAGTTCCTCGTCCTTTGCCGGATTGACGGAGTCGAACATTTTGAAATTGCCAACCGCTGGCGACAGCGATTTCAGGCCAGGATTATACCCGTGGTCGAGAGCGAAGATTTTCTCCAAGATGGCCGAAGCCATGGGAGCAGCAACGCCGCCCCCGGATTTCCCGCCTTCAATCATCACGGCCAGCGCGTATTTCGGATGGTCGTAAGGAGCAAAAGCCAGGAACCACACGTGGTCATCCTTAACACCAGAGCGCCAAAATTGAGCCGTCCCGGTTTTTCCCGCTACCTGAATGCCGGCAACTGCCCCTGCTTTTCCGGTACCGTCGTCTGCATTAACCACCTCATACATCCCTCTGCGAACCATTTCGATCTGGTCTTTCGACAAGTTCAAGTCGCGGATCAACTCGCTGCGGATCCTGGGAGGTCGCGGAGTGATTTTACCATCGGGCCCTTTGATTTGATAAATCAGTGTCGGCTGGTAGCAGGTCCCTCCATTGGCAACGGTTGCCGCGACCGCCGCCATCTGTAGCGGGCTGGCCAGCACATAGCCTTGGCCAATCGAGGTGTTAGCGGTCTGGCCCTGGCTCCATTTTTCGGTCTTCGTGGTCTGCAACCAATCCGGCGAAGGCAACAAACCTGGGTCTTCATCGGTAAGCTCGACCCCGGTAGTCTCACCGAGACCTAAGGCACGGCCAACGCGGTCAATCGCATCGATGCCGGCGGCATTGCCGTACTGATAGAAATAAGCGTCGCAAGAATGTTTGATGGCTTCGACCAAGCTTTGTTCACCGTGAACCCCCCAACAATGCATGTAGGTGTTCCCATAAGAAACACCGCCGCTGCAATGGAATTTAGCTTTGGCCAAGCCCTTGGTTAGGCCGGCCAGAGAGGTTATGACTTTGTAGGTCGAGCCGGGCGCGTAAGTACTAGTTGCTCGATTCAGGAGTGGATCTGCTTCTCCATTCTTTATCGTCGCCCAATCCCGCGCCGAGATTGAAGGCACGAATTTATTCGGATCAAAGGAAGGGACAGACGCCATCGCCAGAATCTGCCCATTGTTCGGATCAATCACGACACAAGCCGCCCGGCCCACCAACCGCAACGTCGTCTCGACGATGTATTGAATCCGGGCATCGATAGTCAGGTAGACATCGGAGCCCGGCGTTGGCTCGACCCGGCTTTTTTCGTGCCCGATCTGGTTCTTTGCGCTTTTCTCCAGAATGCGTTTACCGGGCTTACCGCGGAGAACCTCGTCCATTGCGTATTCGAGATTATTCCTGCCTTGTTCGTCGGGTTGATAGTAGTTGAAATCCCGGAGGTCCGGAAGCTGGCTGATATCTTTCGGAGCTCCAACGTATCCGAGGATCTGTCCGGCGAGCGCGCCATACGGGTAAAGACGCACGGGCGTTGAGTGTACTTGCAACCCGGGGAACTCTACGTCTCGTTCGGCGAACTCACTAAAAGTCAAAAAATCGAGATCCTGCCGGTAAACGAACGGTACCAACTGCTGATTCCGGAACTGCGTCTCAAGTCGTTCGGTGTTGTAAGGTTCCGCCAACCCAAACTTCTTGAGCTGGGGGATCACCGTTTGGTTCACGATTTGAACGATGTCCGGCTCACGCCGGTTGTGAAGCATTCCGCTCGAGTCCTTTTGGAGGTATTCCTTTTTGGGCACCTCGCCGTACTTCTCTCGATAGCCGTTCACTAAATCAGGAAAATAGAAATCGACATCGTAGGTGACTCGATTCGTTACCAAAGAGAGGCCGTTCCGATCCAGGATCTCCCCTCGAACCGCCGGTAACCGGACAGTGACTTGGGAGGCGCCCTTAATTTTGCTTCGATAGTAATCCGCCAGCCTCACCTGCACCCACCAAAGCCTGACGCATACGGCTAGCATACAGATTAAAATGACCCCTCCCAGCACCCAGATCTCGACACCAATTTCGGGCCGCGGTATTCTTCTGCCTTCCATTTTCTTACGACAGTTCTGACCGTTGAACATAGCCGGGAAAACCGTTTCTTGCATCCACAGCTTGTATCGTGGAGAGATGAGCCTTGATTAACGCCGCCAACGCCGGCTCGTCCGAAGAAGCTCGTGGAGTTTCAGACGACAGAGCGAAGTCAGAGAAAATCCCGACGGCTCATCGTCTGGCTCGCTTCACTGAATCCGTCATCAGAGAGATGACCCGGGTCGCAAACCGGTACGGCGCGATCAATCTGTCTCAAGGTTTCCCAGACTTCGACCCACCTCAGGAACTGGTGGAAGCCGCCGCGAAAGCATTACACGGCGAGTATCACCAATACGCAATCACCTGGGGCCAACCGGAGTTCCGCGAAGCGCTTGCTGCTAAACAATCGCGGTTTATGGGTCTGCCCCTGGACCCCGACGAACATTTCGTGGTGACCTGTGGCGGAACCGAAGCGATGCTCGTTGCCTTGATGACCGCTTGTAATCCAGGCGATTCGGTCATCATTTTCTCCCCGTTCTATGAGAACTATGGAGCGGACACGATTCTAGCGGGCGCTCACCCGATCTACGTTCCGCTGCGGCCACCGCAATTCGATTTTGACCCACATGAGTTACGCCGAGCGTTCGCGCAAAAGCCCAAAGCCATCGTCATCTGTAACCCTTCCAACCCAACCGGCAAGGTTTTCACTAAGGAAGAACTTATCTTTATCGGAGAGCTGGCTGCGGAAGCTGGGACCTTCATTATCACAGATGAAGTGTACGAGCACATCGTCTATCCGCCGCATCGGCACACTTACGCCGCAGCCTTGCCTGGATTTTTTGACCGAACTCTAACTGTTGGTTCGTTGTCGAAGACGTATGCGATCACGGGATGGCGTTTAGGGTTCCTGCTGGCGGCTCCGGAGGCGATCTCGGCAGCCCGAAAAGTACACGACTTTCTCACCGTAGGAGCTGCTCACCCGCTGCAAAAGGCTGCAGTGACCGCTCTCCGTTTTCCGCAGCCGTACTATGACCAGCTGGCGCGCGATTATGCGGCGAGAAGAGAATTATTCACCGGGTACTTGCGAAAAGCCGACTTAACCTTCGTTGAACCGCAAGGTGCCTACTATGTGCTCGTGGATATTTCCGAGTTTGGCCATTCCGATGATACCGCCTTTTGTCATTGGCTGGCCAAAGAGATCGGGGTCGCAGCGGTGCCGGGCTCTAGTTTTTTTGCTGAACCGGTGAACCATTTGATCCGGTTCCACTTCGCTAAGCGCGACGATACATTGCACGAAGCCGGGCAGCGGTTATTGCGCCTCCGTTGATCGCGTTTGGCGTTTGGGACGTTCGAGGCTGGAGGGGAGCCGTTTGGATCGTGCTCCCGGGAGACCCTCTATATTTGTCAAGGCGCGCCTGGGACCGGAAACCTTGTTAAACAGGCGGCTCCCGCAAACGTTTCAACGCGTGCTAGGTCTATGGGATGGTTCACCGGAGGATAACAATCTCCGAGGCGAACGATGGGCGGAACATTGCGTGCGGTAATTCGCGGGAGCCGCCTGTTTAACACTCTGTTTGGCCTTCCTCGCGCTCGAACAAATATCACGAGACCTTTAGGCACGACCTAAAGCGGCTCCCCGCTATGGCGCTTCGCGCATCCCTTTCCCCCTACGCCTTCACGTGTCCCTGACCGATCACCTGATATTTGTAAATCGTCAGCTCTTCGAGCGCCATCGGGCCGCGGGCGTGTAGACGATCCGTACTGATGCCTATCTCGGCTCCGAACCCAAATTCTCCCCCGTCGTTGAACCGAGTCGAAGCGTTCCAAAACACAGCCGCGGAATCGACCTTGTTCAAGAACTCGGTGGCCGCCTGTTCATCGTTCGTTACGATGGTGTCGCTATGGTGTGAACCGTAGGTTTCTACGTGCGCGATGGCATCGGCCAAGCTTGGCACTACACGCACAGAAAGAACGAGATCAAGGTGCTCGGTTCGCCAATCTTGATCGGTAGCAGGGCGAACACTGGAGCCGAGGATGGCTTGGGTTTCAGGATCTCCTCGCAGCTCAACGCCGCGATGTCGTAGCTCTGGGCCGCATCGCTCCAAGAATTCTTTAGCTATTGCAGCGTGCACCAAAAGCGTCTCGGCAGCGTTGCAAACACTAGGGCGTTGGCATTTCGCGTTAATGACGATTGACTGGGCCATCTCAAAATCCGCGGCTTTGTCCACATACACATGGCAAATCCCATCAAAGTGTTTGATTACCGGCATCCGAGCGGAAGCAGTCACCGCTTCAATCAGCTGCTTGCCGCCTCGAGGAATAATAAGGTCGATAAGTTCAGCCATTTCGGCCATGGCTCGCACCGCCGATCGATCGGTCGAAGAAACAACCTGAACCGCGTCTTCGGGAATGCCAGCATGACGGCACCCGGCGCGGAGAGCCGCACCCAACGCGATATTGGAGGCTAACGCTTCGGAGCCACCCCTCAAGATGACGGCGTTACCCGTCTTCAAGCACAGAGACGCCGCATCACTCGTGACGTTCGGCCGCGACTCGAAAATGATGCCGATAACCCCAATCGGAACTCGGACTTTTTTGAAACGAAGTCCGTCGGGCCTGGACCATTCCTTAATCACCTCTCCTACGGGATCCGGGAGCTGAGCCACCTCGCGCAGGCTCCGGCAAATGGCCGCCAATCGGACATGATCCAGTTTTAGCCGATCTAAGAGAGCCGAAGAGAGTCCGTTGGTAGCACCTTGCTTTAAATCCGATTCATTCGCCGACAGAATTTCAGCTTCGGTCTTTTCTATCTGTTCAGCTGCGGCGACCAACGCCCCACTTTTCTCCTGGTCGGATCGAGTCGCTAGGTCTCTGGCTGCCCTGCGAGCGCGAGCGCCAGCCGCCAAGAGTTGTTCACGGACATCGCTCATACCGGAAAACGGGTGCCGACAGATTCTCCTTTGACTGCTCGCAGTAACACGCCCGGTCGGAGCCCGCTACCGATCACCGCTGGTATACCGGTCTGTCGCGCAAAGTTTGCGGCTTCGAGTTTGCTGATCATGCCGCCTCGCGAATAGACGCCCCCTTCCCTGGTCGCCAAGGTTTTAACGGACTCGATGTCGTTTACTTCGGTGATCCTGGTTCCGTCGTTTGCCAATAGTCCATCCACGCTAGTCAATATCACTAACAGCGTGGCCCGGCACAACATGGCGACTTCCGCAGAGAGCATATCGTTATCTCCGAAATTCAGCTCTTCCACGGCGACAGAATCATTTTCGTTAATGACTGGGATGACCCCACCGAATTGGAAGAGACGCTCGAGGGTGTTGCGGGCGTTCTCGTAGCGCATACGACTATCCAAGTCCTGGTGCGTCAGCAGCAGTTGTGCTACCCGCAGACCGTGCCGGCTGAAAAGCGTCTCGTAAAGGCGCATCAAACGCGATTGGCCGACCGCCGCACAAGCCTGGATTGATGGTAGATCGGTTGGCCGCTCGTGAATACCAAACTGCATCATTCCCGCAGCCACAGCGCCGCTACTGACCACAACACATTGGTAGCCAGACGCCGTCAGTTCTGCGACTTCGGCTGTCAACCGTCGGATCTGCGACACGTGAAGTCCGTCCCGGGTCGGTTTTGATAAAATCCCGCTTCCGAACTTTACGACGATTCTCTGCCGTTTGTCTGCCATCAGCCGGGAATATAAAGCCGAGAAGCCCCAGGAGTCCAGATGGGGAGTAGTTCAAGGAGTTCAGGGGGTTCACGGAGCTGATAACAAAACCGTCGGGCAGACGCTGAATTGAGGTGTGGGGCGGATTTCCCAGCAATCCACTGGCCTGGCCCAAACGAACTTCTTGCATTCACCGACACCGCAAAGCGACTCGATTGAACTCTCCGAAGCCCTATGCGCGGCTGGCCTTGAACACCTTGACTGCTTTGCCAGGCTCAAAACGCATGTTATCTGAGGATGAAGATGCAAGCTGCCAACATCATCGATCTCATCCGAAAACAGGCTGAACTGCAGCCAGACCACGTCGCGTTCGCTTGCGTCGACTCCAATGAGAGGATCACCTACGGGGACTTGCTGCAGCGAGTCAATGCTGTAGCTGATTGGCTACAGGCCCGCGGATGCCGGCGCTTTGACCGATGCGGCTTGTATTGTCCCGAAGGACCGGAATGTCTGATCAATGCGCTGGGTATCTTGGCGGCCGGGTTAGCCGTGGCTCCAATCAGCATCACCGTTCCACCAAAAGAACTCGATCGGGCCATCGGTGCTGCTGGGCTCCATTGGCTGCTAGGTGGCGATAAGAAGCTCGTGCGATTCCCTTTCGCTGGATTCGTAGATAATCAAGAGGACCGCGAGTATCGCGCGACAAATCCAGCCTATATCAGGTTCACCTCTGGGAGTACCGGCCCGAGAAAAGGAGTTTTGCTGGGGCATAACACCATCCTAGACCGCCTGGCGACAGCCGACGCGATTCTTCGGATTAACCCAAACGATCGAGTCTGGTTTCGTCTGCCGATGGCCGATCATTTCGTGGTCTCTATTCTGCTATATCTTTCGCGGGGCGCGACCGTGCTGACCACTAGGAGCGAGGAGCCGGAGGTTTTGTCAGAGCTCGTCTCTGAGTTCAGACCCACAGTCATTTATGGATCACCGGAGTCTTATTCAGTCTTGGTAGAAAAGCTTTCCGGCGATTTGGCCACGGTCCGGCTGGCTATCTGCACTACCACCTTGCTCTCGCCCAAAACGAGAAATGCGTTTCAGAGCCGTTTTGGCAGGCCACTCAACCCCGCCTTGGGCATTATAGAAGTTGGTTTGGTCACGATCAATCAAACCGAAGATAAACCGGACTCAATTGGGACCGCCATGCCGGGCTACCAGGTAACGCTGCTGGATGAAAACGGCGCCAAGGTATTGCCGGGCAAACCCGGCGAATTGCACGTTAACGGTCTTGGTCTCTTAGACGCTTATCTGGCTCCTTGGCGGCCGCGTGGCGAGATTCTGGGGACTGACGGTTACGCCACAGGCGACTTCGCAACGACGGATGAGCACGGTTATCTCCGCTTGGTCGGACGAAGTAAAAACCAGTTGGAGGTCAAGGGCCTTCATTTCTTTTGCGAAGAGCTCGAACAAATCATCAATAGCTATCCGGGAGTACAGGAGAGCGTCGTTTTCATCGACCCAAGCACTCGCGCTTTATCGGCTGCAATAGTTTCACAGACCGACTCGTTCGAGGATTTAACCGATTTCTTGCGGAAGCGACTGGATCCACGGCAGGTACCGGTTTCGTTTCGAAGAGTCGCGGAATTGCCCCGAACGCCAAACGGCAAACTGCTTCGGCATTAGGCGGACTCGAGCCCATGGAGGGCGCGCTGCCTATCCGACGTAGCCTTTGGCCAAAGAACGCTCTCCACTTCAGGTGGCGAAGTCGGATCCTCCCGCGCCGCGAACAGGTCTGCATCGTCTAGATAAGCCAAGGCACTCAATCTGGTCTGTACTGGGCTCCACGAATCACTGATCGCGAGGACGCGATCCCGCCAGGGGACCGGCAATAGCAAATAGAAAATAGCAAATCGAGCCATGGTACCTAAGGGTATCTTGCGGAAGCTTTGCTATTCTATCTGCTATTCGCCATTCTGGACGAGCTTCGGGCGAGTCCAGGATCCCCGAAAAATGCCGAACACACTAAAACCGCGGCAGACGATTGGGTTTCGAACCGCAATCTTGCAACTCGTTCTCGGCGCCCTTCTTTTCTCGGTAGGGACAATCGGGATTGTTGGTTACGTGAGCTCGGCACGGACCCTCGAGGAAATGCGGCAACAGCACTTTAGCTTGGTTAGCCTCGCGCTGTCCCGGGAAGTAAGCCGGATCCTCGAACCGGCAGAACGGATCTTGCCGGAGCTAAAGAATTTTGCCCATCGCGGACTGCTTAACCCGCTAGACTCCGATAAGTTGGGAATCTTCCTGGCGGAGCAACTTCGACAGGAGGAGAACGTCAGTTGGCTCAGCTTTACGGATTCAGACACCGGCGCTTTCACCGGTGCGTGGCGAGATACCGACGGACAGATTGGAGTCAAGCATTTCGATCCAAATGTTGATAATGGCCGGCCAAAAGAATTCCTATTGGGCTTAGATGGTTCGCGCTCACAGCTGCCGCCTCGGAAGGCAAGCTCGTACGATGCGCGGATCCTATCCTGGTATCAACAAGCTATCGCAGGCGGCGGCTCGATCGTTTGGACTCAGCCTTACAACTTTAACGTGGGGACTACCGGTATCAGCGCTTGCCAGGCGCTCTATGAACAGGGCCGAGCGATCGGCGCGTTTGCGGCTGACTTTACTACTGGCGATATCAATGAGTTTCTGAGCCGAGTCATCCAAGACCGGAAACTGTTGCTCTTCGTTGACACCTTGTCCGGCGACTCACTCGGGGTCGCCTCAGAAATGTCGCTTCCGCGCGATGCCCTGCTGGAGCAATCTCAGAAATTGTATAAGCTCGACCAAGCCAAGCTTGAAACCGGGCAGTTCAGTTCTCACTCCTTCCATCTTGCCGGGCAAAGTTACGTTTCGGTGGTTACGCCTTTCACCCTACCGAGCGGACTGACTTTCCTCACTGGTGTGGTAGGGCTTGAAAGTGATTTCATGGGCTCAGCCCAAAACAATCTAGCCATAGCCGCCATCGTCGGTTTAGTCGCGCTTACAGCAGGCACATTGTTTGCCATCTGGCTTTCGCACGAGCTGGCAACACCACTCACTAAGCTCAGTCGCGACCTCGAACAGGTTGGAAAATTTGAACTGACGAATTTGCCGCCGCCGAAATCGGCCGTACGCGAAATTGTGATTGTCGGCGACTCGTTTGACCGCATGAAATCGGGGTTGCGTTCCTTTATAAAATATGTTCCCCGGGATGTGGTTAGAGAATTAATTCTGCAAAAACAAGACGCCACGCGCGGGGGTGCGTTGCGGCGGCTTACTTTGTTTTTTTCCGACGTCGCCGGATTTACCAGGATCAGCGAGAATCTCGCCCCAACCGAAGTTTTTGCCGAATTAGGCGAGTATTTCGAGCTGGTTACCGATATCGTGGTAGAGAGATTCGGCGGGACGCTGGATAAATTCGTTGGGGACGGGATCGTAGCGTTTTTTAATGCTCCTGCCACGATCGAAAAGCATGCGGAAATGGCCTGCCAAGCCGCGCTAGAAGTAGTGCAAAAACTTTCCGATATAGAAGCTGAACGGCGAGCTGCGAACCGTCCCATATTTCGGACCCGGATTGGCTTGCATACGGGCGAAGTATTGGTCGGGAACATTGGGACCCAACAACGGCTGTCGTACTCAGCGATCGGCGACGCGGTCAATCTTTCAAGCCGGCTGGAGGGGCTAAACAAGCTCTATGGCACATCGATTTTGGCGAGCGGCCAAACCAAAACGGAGACTGGCGATCGGTTCGAGTGGCGCTATGTCGACCGCGTAGCGGTGCTCGGACGAAGCCGAGGCACTGACGTCTTCGAATTGCTAGGAAATCGAGATACGGTCTCACCGGAGAAACTGGAGCTTCGTGATGTGTATGAGGCCGGCCTCAAAAAATACTTCGATGGGAATTTCCACAGCGCCGCTGGTCACTTCTCGTCGGTACTGGCGATCCAGCCCGATGACAGAGCGAGCCAGCTACTGCTCGCGCGATGCAATCAGCTAGCCCTCCAGCCTGTCCCCAAGCTCTGGTCGGGTACTTATGAGATGCTCGAGAAATGAAACCGTTCACAGTTTCGTCCTCGTACTCGTCTTTGTTGTCGTCCTCGAGTTCGGGCTGCGGGGCGCGGTTGGCGATTACGGATTAGTAACCAGCCCTGAGGGTTGACACGAATGGGACCTATATGGCGGCGAACTGCTGGCCACGAACGCTCGATCGCAAACTACCCTACGACTCAAAATCGAAGTCGAGTGCGAGGACGAACCGCTAACTGCAAATCGCTAACCCTGATTCCGGGCTTGCTAACCGCGATGCTCTCCTCGAAGAATCCTCACCGATGTCCATTGTCGTCCAAAAGTACGGCGGCAGCAGTGTGGCTGATGCCGGCAGGCTTCGTTTGGTGGCTGAACGCATTATGCGAACAAAGAAGGCGGGACACGACGTGGTGGTCGTAGTCTCCGCCATGGGTGACACCACGGACGATCTGCTAGCGCTGGCCAAACAGATCTCGGCCAATCCCGAGCGGCGCGAGCTTGATATGTTGCTATCGGCTGGCGAACGGATTTCTATGGCTTTGCTTTCGATGGCAATCCGCGAGTTGGGTGGAGACGCTATCAGTTTCACCGGAAGCCAGTCCGGCATTATTACCAATGACCGGCATATCGATGCTCGAATCATCGAAGTACGTCCGTTCCGCGTCCAGGATGAGTTAGCCCGAGGAAAGATCGTTGTGGTCGCCGGTTATCAGGGCGTCTCTTACCGCAAAGAGATTACAACTCTTGGCCGAGGCGGCAGCGATACAACCGCGGTGGCAATGGCGGCGGCCTTGGGAGCAGAATGGTGCGAGATTTGTTCTGACGTTGACGGAGTCTATACGGCGGATCCGCGCGTGGTTCCGGCATCCACCAGGATCGGCGTTCTCTCCTACGAGGAAACCCAAGAGCTTGCCGAATCCGGCGCGAAAGTGCTAAACGCGCAGGCGGTCGAGTTTGCGAAGGAAAAAGGGATTGCGATTTATGCTCGCGCCACGGCCGGCGCTATTCCAGGTAAAGATCCTTCCCTCGATGGC
This sequence comes from Verrucomicrobiota bacterium, assembly GCA_019239825.1. Lineage (GTDB taxonomy): Bacteria > Verrucomicrobiota > Verrucomicrobiia > Chthoniobacterales > JAFAMB01 > JAFAVN01. The sequence goes on from JAFAZK010000341.1 coordinate 80,503, forward strand.
ACCATTGTCCGGAAGCTAGCTCCGAGATTGCCAGGTTCGGTAGTCGGCGTGGCGAGCGAAAAAGAGGTACTCTTGATCCAATCCCGAAAGGTTAGCGGTCTGCTGAGAATAATGGACGACTTTGGATGTCCTGGTAAGCAGCTTCACGTCTCCTCGACGGGCAGGGAGCAGGATGGTCTTACCTTGGTGATCTCGAAAGAGAATCTGCATCAGGGCTCGAAGCTGCAAGCGCAGTTAACCCAACACGACCCGGATGCCCTCTGGAATGACGCTATTGGGGCCATCAGTATCGTCGGAGCCGGGATCAACGCTTCCCATGACAAGGTGCGCGCCGGCTCGCAGGCCCTGGAGCAAGCCGGCATTCGGTACCACGGACTAGCGACGTCGTCCTTCCGGGTCACCTGGCTAGTTGACCGGGAAAAAGTCGAAGAGGCGGTCCGGTTGCTTCACGGCTTGTTCATCGAAGCGAAAGAGCCGGTTGTGCCGTTAGAGTAAGAAAACGGTAGGGACGAACTCCTGTTCCCTCGAAGAATGCGACGGACAACCTACTTCAGGAATTAACTCCGGCTGAGCGGGCTCAACCCTAGCGAAGAAAAGAAAAAGCTGGCTCGATCAGAGGGGGAACGGGTTCTGGGGGCCAATCGAGCCAGCAGGTAAACGCTATGAAAAATTGATTCCTATTCAACAAGTTTTTTAGGGAATTTTACGGCGCCGCCAACCAAATCTCTACGACCCGGTTTTTGTCAGGGGTTCCGTGGCCGAAAAACTCTGAGCCTCCCATACCAACGGCCCGAATGGTGTTTGCGATTTTGGCCTGGGTCTCCAAAATCTTAGCAACAACCTGAGCACGTTGCTTGGAGATTTCCAGGTTCTGCCCTTCGTTTCCCTGCTTATCCGCGTAGCCGGCCACCACAAAAACAACCGTCGGATCTTCGTAAAGCTTCTGATACTCGGGCTTCTGCAAGTAGCTTAGGAGATGGTCAATCTGGAACTGTTCCGGGCGCGTCTTGCCGGATGGAAACGGGATAACCGCGAGTTTCGTAAACCCCCGGGCCCGATCAACTTGGGCGTAGAGATAGTCGCGCTCCTTTTGGGAAATCTCCTTCAGCAAGTCGATCCGGGCCAATACTTCCTTTCGGACCTCTGCCTCCTCAGCGGCATTGTTTTGCACAGTGGGAAAAGCTTGAGGGCTAGCTGAACCTTGCGCCTCAGCATTTGACGACGCGCTGGGTGACGCCTCGGGCGTTTCAGATGGCTGAACCGGGGTGGCCGCCGGGGTCGCTGTCTCAGTCGCTGTCGCCTCAGGAGTAGCTGCCGGCGTCTCGGGTGTCGCCACGGGGGTCGGAGTCGCTGTCGGGACTGGTGTCGGCGTGGGGGTCGGGGTCGGAATCGGGGTCGCCGCCGGTGTCTCCAGTGGCGTCGGAGATGGAGTGCTAACAGGAGTAGTTTGCTCTTGGGTCAGATACGGACTTGCAGACGCGCTCGTCTTCTGAAGTCCTCTGCCGATCAGCTGAACGTAGGCGAAAATTCCACCCGCTAAAAAGAAAATAACTGCAGCAAGAGCAAACAGGGCCGGTGGTGACAGCGCAATCTTCGGTTCAGTGTCCTTACGATTTGGGTCCGGCATAAGTTAGAGCATCCATGTGACGGCGGGAACGACGAGCATATCTAAATAGATACGTCCCGAGTGAGCAACGGGGAAAATTGCTCCCGTCCGATGAGACGGTTCCAAGTTCTAAGTTGGATGCCGCGAGTACCCCGCAAACATATCGACAGTGAGGCGCGAACCCAAGCCGCAAAGGCGCAACTTAAAACCGAAAACTTAGAACCTTGAACCTAAAACGTCAGGGCTGGACCGCCCAAACTTCGACGACCCGGTTCTTTTCCCGGTTTTCTTTGTCGAAGAGCTCCTGACCTCCCATCCCCACCGAATGCATGAGATTCGACAGCTTCAATCGAGTCGAAACCATTTTCTGCACAGATTCCGCGCGAGTCCGCGAGATCTCGAGGTTGGAGTCTTCGCTACCTTGAGTATCAGCGTATCCGACGAAGATCAGGACAACGGTTGGATCACTGAGCAGTTTTTGAGTGTCGGCATCTTGCAGACGCTTCACCAGATCATCGATCTGAGCTGAACCGGCCGCGGTGCGGCCACTTTGGAATGGGATAAGCGCGATCTTAGTAAAACCATGAGCCCGTACTATCTGAGCGTAGAGCTGATCTTTCTCTTTCTGAGAGATGTTGTGCATCAGATCCACTCGAGTCAGCACTTGCTGGCGAGTATCCGCCTCTTCCTTCGAATCCGAGGTTTCGCTGGGCGAGTTTTCTGAAGCAGCAGTGGCGCTCGACTGAGCAACCGGCGATTCGGACTTTTTGGGTGTCTCTGCTAACGCAGTGGCGGTGGGGCCAACTTTCGCGGTAACCGACGGTGAAACACTCGCGGCCACAGGCGAGGCCTCTCCGCTGTGGTGTTTTGCCACTACGGCTTCTAATACGATAAAGCCCGCGATCCCAAACGCGATCAGGGCAAACAAAATCGCCAGCCCGACAATTACCCATACGCCCGATGGCGTCTTCTTCTTCGGTTGAACTAACTTTTGAAAGCCATCACCGATGGACTGCTCGGCGGGATCAATGGGCTCTTTCGGCATTCTCTGGGCAAGTTTAGCCTTTCTCCCCGACAAATGCACCAGGCATTTGTCTGCGACTCAGGCTATTGCGAACGCCTATTGCATTTGCGGGAGGCGCAGGCTGTGTCATTTTCACCTCTCTTATGAGCCAAAAGAAGGCCGCTTCAGATCGAATGGAAAAGATAGTGAGCTTGTGCAAGCGGCGAGGCTTTGTTTTTCAATCGAGCGAAATTTACGGTGGATTAAACGGTTGCTGGGATTACGGCCCGCTCGGGGTCGAGCTGAGAAGAAATCTCAAGGACTTTTGGTGGCGCCGGATGGTCAGGGAAAGAGACGATGTCGTTGGCCTCGATGGGTCGATCCTAATGAATCGCCAAGTGTGGGTTGCCAGCGGCCATGAAACTACGTTCAGCGACCCGATGGTGGACTGCCGCAACTGCAAGTCTCGGCTGAGGGCAGATCAATTGCCGGAGAAGAACGGTCAAAAGCAGTGTCCCGTTTGCGGCAGCCTCGATCTGACTGAACCCAGGGCGTTTAACCTGATGTTTAAGACTTTCGTGGGCGCCACCGAGGATGATTCTGCTGTCACTTACCTCCGACCCGAAACGGCGCAGTCGATCTTCGTACAATTTCGAAATGTACTCGAAGTGTCACGCAAGAAACTGCCGTTCGGTATCGCTCAGATTGGGAAGGCGTTTCGGAACGAAATCAACCCACGCAATTTCATCTTCAGATCGCGCGAGTTTGAGCAAATGGAACTCGAGTATTTTTGCTTTCCAAATCAAGGACTCGAGTTGCTGGAGTACTGGTTGAAGGAGCGTCTCCGGTTCTATGCAGATATCGGCTTATCCAAGGACAAATTACACGTTCATGAGATTCCACCAGACGAGAGATCGCATTATTCAAAAGGCACTTATGATATCGAATTCGAATTTCCCTTCGGTGTGCAGGAACTCGAAGGTGTCGCTTATCGAACTGACTACGACTTAACGCAACACCAAAAGACGAGCGGTAAGCCATTAGAGTATTTCGACGAAGAGACCAAAACCCACTTCATTCCGCATGTGGTAGAGCCGAGCGCCGGTGTCGATCGCACTCTGTTGGCGTTGCTTTGTGCAGCCTATGACGAGGAGACCGTAACCGACGAAAAAGGCAAATCTGAGACTCGGACTGTCCTCCGGCTGCATCCTCGCATGGCGCCGATTAAGTGCGGTGTATTTCCGTTGCTGAAGAACAATGAAGAGCTGGTGAAGAAGGCCAAAGAGATTGTAGCGATGTTGCGCGGCGGAATGTCGGTCTTCTACGATGAGACTGGTGCAATCGGCCGCCGTTATCGCAGGCAAGATGAGGCCGGCACACCCTTTGGGATCACCGTTGATTTCGACACGATTGGAGAAAACGGTCCCGCAAACCGGGACACCGTCACCGTCCGCTATCGCGACTCGATGGAGCAAAGGCGAATGGCAATCGCCGAGATACCGGCGTTTTTGCGCGAGCAGATCACCTAAAGGAAAGTAATCAGTGATCAGTAAACAGTAAGTCAATAATCGTTTCACTTCGCCCGGCACCGGCCTGCAAGGCACTGATTACTGTCATACTGATTACTGGTTCGCAGTCACAATCACCCCACTAGCGTCTCGTCAGCGAAATGGTACCTTCAGCGAGCGGCTATGTCGTATTCTTTGGATGATAACGTAGCGGACAGCTCGGTTTCGCTAATGCGCTGGGTATTGCCGGCAGCGGCGCTCTCGCTGGTCTTGCACGGCGCCCTTTTCTTCGGTTTTAGCAGAAAGATTCTGCACAGTTTCGAAACGCCAAATACTCCTCGGCTGGTGCCAAGGGCCTTCAGTGTTAATCGAGTGCAAGTCGATGAGAAATTGCTGGAGCCGCAGGGTCAGCAGAGTAAATCGCTCACAAACGACGGCGCGGCTGCGGGAAACGCAAAAGGGGTTACGCAATTTGACGGATCTTTCGAGCAGGACATGAAAGAGATCCGGGTGGCGCCTCAAGTCAGCACGCCCCAAGCTCCGGACTTCAAGGAAAAACCGACCGTCGATACGCAAGCGGCCCGGAATGCCGCCACGAAAGCCGAAGCCGAGAGCGCCCTGGTCATGGACAAGGAGCTCAGCGATAGTAGGCAAAAGCTTATTAATGAAAAGCCGGGTGTTACCGGTCCAAGGCCTAAGATAGCGAGTGGCAACAAGAAAAACCTTGGGAGAGCTGCCAACGATGAATCGGGTGACGGCAATGTCTCGGGCGAGTCAGGTATTCCATCAGGGTTCAGCAACCTGGATGAGCTTTTGTCGGGATCCGGCCGGGTCGGCAACGGGACCGCTCCAATCTTGATGCCGACGGACCTGCTCTTCGACTATGACTCGGCCAATCTTCGCGAAGGCGCCACGGCTAGCCTGCAAAAACTCGGCCGACTAATTCAAAGGAACCCACAGGCGGTATTCAAAGTGGAAGGGCATACCGATTCCTTCGGCAGCGACGAATACAACATGGAATTGAGCGAACGACGCGCTGAGACGGTAAAGGATTGGCTGGTGCAGAACATGGGCATAGACGCTAGCCGGATTCAAACCCAAGGATACGGGAAGAGTCGGCTGTTAGTTCCAGGGGATCGCTCTGTCGAAGAACAGCAACTTAACCGCCGAGTCGAAATCGTTATCCGTAAGGGATAAATTCGGAAAATCTCACGCAAGGACGCAAAGGCGCAAAGGTTCGGACCGCTGAAAAAGTTCCTGCGTCTACGCGGAACGTCTTAGTCATTGAACCAGACCCGGCGTCGACGGTCTGCTGAGCTCACGAAACGGTACACTCCTTATATCTGTCGTAATCACCGATCACCTCTCTCCTCTGAACCTTTCCGCCTTTGCGGCTTTGCGTGACATTTTGTCTTTAATCCCCCGGTTTGGCCACCAACGCCGCTGTTTGATTTTCGGCAGCCCGACTTCATATTCTCTGGTGAATCCGGGAGTCGAGGTTAGGTACAAAATAGGAAATGAGCGCCTGGTTAAGGTCACCCAAAAGGCGGCCGCCAAGTTAGCCCAGCTTCTGGAACGTCAGGGTCGACCTACGGGAGCGCTCAGGGTAGCGGTGATCGGAGGGGGCTGTTCAGGGTTGCAATATAAAATGGACCTGGTCGACGGCCCAGTGAATCGTGACATTCTAGTGGAATCAAATCAGGTTCGAGTGGTCGTTGACCCAAAGAGCGCGTTGTTTGTCAGCGGTTCGCTTGTCGATTTCAGCGATGACCTACAGAAGGGAGGGTTCAAAGTGACCAATCCTAACGCTGTGGCTCATTGCTCTTGCGGCGAGAGTTTCTCGGCATGATCGATTTCTTTGCGGTGTTCGGTCTAGAACCGCGGCCGGTGCTTGATGTAGGTGTTCTGGGCGATCTATTTGCGAATAAAAGCAAAACCAGCCACCCAGATCGCGCGGCCGATGGCGATTTTGCGACCTTGAACGAGGCGTTCAATACGCTGCGTGACCCGGCGTCGAGGATCTTGCATCTGTTAGCGCTCTCTGGTCAGGAGCCTCCGCCGAAAGCAGCCAGTGCCGGAGTCAGCACTTGGTTTGGGAAAATGGCGACGGGGTTGCAGCAATTTGATCGTATGTTTCAACCGCTCACCCAAGAAACCAGTTCACTGCTGCGGGCCATTAAGATCCGGGAAGTCCAATCTACTTTGGCAGATTTAGAGGAAATATCCGAAGGGCTTACCCGGGAAAAAGCAGGACTGCTTCAGGCGATGGGCGAGATCGACGCGAGGTGGCCGAGCGATCGCCCGGCGGACCGTGATTCATTGGCACAGATTGCGTGCGATTTACGATTTCTTGAAAAATGGCTTGCGCAAATTAGCGAAAGGCGACTTCGGTTAGCCAGCGTCGCCCCCTAAAAGCGCAGTCTTATGAGTCAAATCGTCGGTATCGATTTAGGCACAACGAATTCCTTGATCGGAGTCATGGACTCGGGATTTCCAATCCTGTTGGCCGATTCCGAGGGGTTCCGTTTGACGCCGTCAATCGTACACTTCCCAGTTTCGGGTGAACCACTGGTGGGACGACCAGCCGGCCGGATGAAAGCCATCTCGCCGGAGCGAACGGTTTTTTCAGTTAAGCGATTGATGGGGATTCGTCCGGGTGAGACTGGGAAAGACAATTTTCCGTTTCGAGTCGCCGATGCTCAGGGAAAGACCACCATCGTTATCGGAGACCAAACCGTCACCCCAGAGGAAGTTTCCACCATTATTCTCCGCAAGCTCAAGGCGGACGCGGAGAAATCTCTCGGCTCCGCGATCGACCGGGCTGTGATCACGGTCCCTGCGTACTTCAATGATTTACAGCGCCAAGCCACCAAACGAGCCGGCGAAGCTGCCGGATTCACCGTAGAGCGGATCATCAATGAACCGACTGCGGCTGCTCTGGCTTACGGACTCGACCGGTTAAAGGACCGGGCCAAGATTGCTGTGTACGATCTCGGCGGCGGCACTTTCGACATTTCGATCCTTGAACTCAATGAGGGCGTTTTCCGCGTTCTCTCGACTAATGGGAACACTCGCTTAGGAGGGGACGACATTGACCGGGATCTGGTTCGTCTCCTCGAAGAGCGAATCACTGCCCGCTACCCGGAGATCCGGCATGAGCTGAAAGACCCATTGTTTTCGGCCCGTCTCCGCGAGCTCGCGCATGATGCCAAGCTGAGGTTGTCCGACGAAAATGGAGTGCAAATCGAAATCCCCTTTCTTTCCGGTAATCGGCGGTTCAACTACTTGCTTAGCCGGCAAGAATTAGACGCGATTACCCGGCCGATCGTCCGCCGGACACGGTCGCACTGTCTCCGGTCGATGGATGACGCAAAGGTTGCCCCTCGCGATCTGGATGAGGTTATCCTAGTCGGTGGAGTTACCCGGATGCCGATCGTCCGCCAGCTGGTCGCGGAGATCTTTCAACGGCTGCCGAACACCTCTCAAAATCCGGATGAAGCAGTCGCCGTCGGCGCGACGATTCAGGCCGGCATCATTTCTGGCGAGATTCAGAGTGTCGTTCTGCTCGATGTCACTCCTTTGTCACTGGGCGTCGAAACTTTTGGAGGGCTGATGAACGTGATCATCCCGCGAAACACGACCATCCCCTGCAAGGCCGGCGAGATGTTCACCAATGCGGTCGCCTACCAGAGGTCGATGCGAATCAAGGTCCTGCAGGGCGAGCGCGAATTAGCCAAAGATAACTGGGAGCTGGGAAGCTTTGAGATCGAATTCGCACCTGTTCCCAAGGGAGTTGCTCGTGTTGGCATCCAGTTTGAGATCGACGCTAACGGTATTCTGCACGTGTTGGCTCGCGACGTCAGCACAGGACAGCAAACGCTCCTGGATCTAGCCAGCGCCGTCGATGTCTCCGACGAAGCCGTCGAACAGATGATCGCCGAATCAGTGGACCATGCGTTCGAGGATATGTCCGAGCGCGTCTGGACTGAGACGTCGATCAAGAGCAACGAACTCTTACCCGCCGTTAAAAGCGCGCTGACCTTGGTCGGAGATCAATTGACTGAGGCAGACAAACAAGAAATCGACGGCTTAGTAAAGGCGGTAAACGAGGCGTTGGACAGCAAAGACATCCAGCGCCTGAAATCGGCCAACGCCGCGTTAGATCAAGGCACGCAACATCTCGCGACGTTGCTGATCGACCGCGCCATGTCGGAGGCAGAAAGACGACGAGCGGGATAAAGACGAAATCGCGAATGGGCGATTGGGCGAAACGGCGATGCGGCGAAAACTTGGTGGGGCGAGAGCCTGCCGCGCCGTAGGCCTTGCGAAGGCGGGCTCCCGAACGTTCAAAGCGCCTTGTCAGCGCCGCTGAGGTCCGTGACGGATGTGATGTCCTTGGGCCTTTACGCTTGTCGAGCCGTTCCGTGGGGGTGCTAATACGCTGAGTCGCGGCTCGGCACGCCACTCGGCCTAGCACCGTCACTCGGTTTAACTACATCGAGTCCTTCGTTTGAGCTTTTTGGCTTTTCGGGAGCCTCGCTCTACCAGTTCGAGCGCCCATCGCCGTGTCGCCCCATCGCCCATTCGCCGCGCCGCCACTAACGCTCCTCGTCCACCCTCGGCAGCCGAATGATGAACGTCGCGCCCTCGCCCGGAGAACTCGCTAGCTCAACGTTTCCGCCATGGGATTGAGCCGTGTGCTTCACAATGGATAGGCCCAGGCCGGTGCCGCCGGCGTCTCGAGAGCGATCCTTGTGGACCCGATAAAATCTCTCGAAGATATGAGGCTGATCGCTTAGCGGGATCCCTGGCCCATTATCCTTTACCTTCAGGACCACCTCCAAGGGCGTAAAATCGACCACAATCAACACCCTTGGCTCCGGTTTGCCGCCGTATTTCAAAGCGTTATCAAGCAGATTAAAAATAGCCTGCTCGATTTTGACTTGGTCTGCTTCAATAAAGGGTAGTCCCTGAGCGATTTCGGTTTGAACCACGGCGCCTGATGCCTGGATCATCGGCTCGGATTTTTCTAACACCTTCTCAATGCACGATTGAAGCTGGAAGCGCTCCCAGTTCAGATGAGGCTCCCGAGACTCCAAGCGAGCGAGCTGCAGCAGGTCATCCACGAGTAGATTGAGCCGCTGTGCGTGTTTGTGCATGATCGCCAGAAAGCGCCGGCGGGTGGCTGCGTCCGGGCTGGACTCGATGAGCGTCTCCAGGTACCCCGTCAGAATGGAAAGTGGAGTGCGAAGTTCGTGGGAAACGTTGGCGACAAAATCCTTTCGCACGGCCTCCAGGGATCGAATCTGGGTTACGTCGTGAAAAACCACCAAGATGCCGGCTGAACCTTCTTGTTTCGGCCGGCGCAAACTAACGGAAGTGACCTGAAAATGCTTCGGAACAAACTTTTCGCCGTCTCGAATATCGACTGGGATCTCGTACTCTTGAGGTTGGTTCGTCTCGACGGTCCTCTGCGCCATTTGGTGCAGAAGATGATTGCGAAACACCTCTAAAATCGTTCGCCCCACCGGAACCCGTGAGAAGGAGAACATCCGCTGCAGGCGTTCGTTAACCAAGCGGACAGTAAGGTCCGAATTCGCGACCAGCACCCCTTCGCTCATGCTCCCCAAAATCGCCCGCAGGCTCAAATCTTCGTCTGCCACCAACTGCGCCATTTCGCGTTGCCGGTGTTCGATCCGGCGGAGTTGATGATAGATTTCGCGAACCACCGCAGGCCCTTTGCCGCCCGTGCTGATGCGCGTCTCTTCAGCCAGCCGGCGGGTATCGTTGCGGATGCGGAATAGCTCACGCCACAGGATCCAGGTTGTAACCATGGATCCGCAAAGGAGGACAGACAGAGCGATTAGCCAAGTTGAAGTCACGGCGCCCGATTCGCCAAGAAACGATACCCTTCACCGCGGATCGTGACAATCCTATCTGCGGCTTCCCCGAGTTTTTCCCGGAGTCGCCTAATGTGGGTGTCCACCGTCCGCGTATCGATAACGTTCTCGTAGCCCCAAACATCTTGTAGCAGAGTCTGGCGTGACAGCGTGCGCCCTCGCCTTTCCAACAGGGCCACCAGCAACTTAAACTCTGTTGTGGTTAGCTCGAGGCGTTTACCGCTAACGCTGATCTCGAAGTTGTTTTTATCGAGGCGGAATTCATCCACGGTGAGAACAGAGGCTGACTCGACCATTCGGAGTCGCCTCAATAGATTCTGGACTCGTAGAACCAATTCTCTAGGGCTGAACGGTTTAGTAAGGTAATCATCGACCCCCAGCTCGAGACCCAGAATGCGATCGGAGATTTCCGCTTTGGCAGTAAGAATCACGACAGGGATTGTTGAGGTCTCCGTTGAGGCTCTGAGTGCTTTAAGCACTTCAATCCCCGTCATATGGGGGAGCATAATATCGAGAATGATGGCGTCAGGACGCCGCTCTTTCGCTGCGTTCAGCCCGCCCGCCCCAGTCAATGCGACGTGGACTTCAAAGCCGGAACGGTGCAAATGATAGCGTACAAGATCGACTACATCCGGCTCGTCATCTACCACAAGGACGGTATTTCGCATGCTCGGCGGCGAGCGTAGCTCAATGGGACAAGCGCCATCAAGAAATCGTCCTAAAAAATGATCCGGGCTGCGCACGCCAAGGAGTAGAAGTCGAGAGAAATCGTGCGCAGACCCGAATCGCCTTAACCAATGATGTAGACAGGGTCCAGCGAGGAGCGTTCAAAGGTTTCTCCTTTTTTCTTGCCTTCGGGGCGATTTTTCCCTTAGCAGGCCGTTTTTGCTCGTGCTCGTGCTCGTGCTCGTGCTCGTGCTCGTGCTCGTGCTCGTGCTCGTGCTCGTGCTCGTGATTGGGATTGGGATTGCCACGCCGAACCGCCTGGAGGGGAGCCGCTTTATACGGTGGCAAGGTCTATCGGTTGGCAGCAGGCGGCTCCCGAAAACTACACAGCGCGTGGAATTTACCCACGATGTTAGGGGCTTGCGGCCAGGAACATCCGAAAAGGCGTTAGAACAAACACCTGATAGAAACGTTCGCGGGAGCCGCCTGCAGCCACCTTATAGAGCTGCCACATCGCGAAGCGGCTCCCCTCCGGGCGCGGTTCGGCGTGGCACGTGACGGCTCGAATTGAGGACGACGACGAGTACGAGAAGCAATACACCGCATATTATTTCAAACTAACCAACAGATACGCCGTCTCGGATCGCCAGTTTAACGGAATAGCGTAGTTTCGGCCTCCGGTACGAAGATCCGCGCTCACTCGTGGACCAACAATAACGTTAGGGACAGAAATCCGGAAGTCACTACCGAACTCCTCGCGCGCGTTCCCGCTGAGAGTGTTGGCGATTTCGCCGACCAGGTCCCGCTTCGCAGCGTCGTCGCGTCGTTCGTCTTTGAGCAGCGCTAGAATTGTTTCCAGCATGCCGCCATTCGCAGTAAAGCAAACGGCGCCCTCACAGCGCCCGCTTACTGGGATGATGCCAGTGTACTCTAGCAAAGGGCCCAGTTCGTCTCGCAAAAACGGCGGCTCAATGACCAAAGTCGGTTTCGGCTCCAAAGCCTCGAAATAGCGACGCGCCATCGTAATGAAAATCCGGATATCCTGGTCGGTCATTTTCATGATTAATCCGTCAGCAGGAGCTCGAAAGCTTCTCGTAACTCGTCGGGGTTGACTGGCTTACATAAAAAGCCCCGAGCACCCCTTTTCAACGCGATCAGCGCCGTCGCCCGGTCGCGCAGTGCGGAAATGATCAAGATCTTGGCCTCCGGATTGATATTGAGGAGGCTCTCGAGGCAGGTCAACCCGTCCATTCTCGGCATGGTGATATCGAGCGTAATCACGTCATGCAGCTTCTCCTGATAGAGTCGAAGCGCTTCTTCACCGTCGGCCGCCTGATCCACCTGAGTAATATGACCATTCTCGAGGTCCCGTTGGATAGCAAGCCGGACCACACTCGAGTCGTCAACAATCAACAGTTTCATTCATCGAAATCCTGACGCGAAACTCAGTAAAACTTCCCACCTTAGAGGAAACCTTAATCTCGCCGCCGAATCGTTTAGCCAGATCTTGCACCGCGTCCAGTCCAACACCGCGGCCAGCGTCCCGAGTCGAATGTTCAAGCGTAGTAAATCCCGGTTTAAACAACAGATCAGTGAGCTCAGCCTCACCCCACCGTCCGATCGCATCCTTGTCCGCATACCCGGCTTCTACAGCCCGTTTGCGAAGGATCGAGAAGTCTAACCCTTTTCCATCGTCTCGCACACCAAATTCAAAACAATGCGCGTCCGGTCGACAAGAGAAAATATGAATATCACCCACAGGATGCTTACCGCTGTTTACTCGCTGAAACGGTAGCTCTACGCCATGGGCAGCGGCATTACGGACGAATTGAGTTAAGATGGTGTGAACTGTTTCTGATAACGATTTAGGCTCAGGCGGAACTGGCGCGGCAAAATCAAACGTTACATGCACCTTCTTGCCGCTCCTCTGGGCGACCTCTTCTGCCAGTTCGGCTAACCCATCAAACTCACCATTCTGCGTAGACGATTTGTGACTGAAGACCTTTTGCATCTCGAGCAATCGATCAATCAGCTCCCGCGTCATGGTGATCCGGTCCCTCATTTGCCCTAGACCAGTGGTGATAGGGAGAAAATGTTCTCCGGAAATAACCCCGGCTTGCTGGACGGCAACAACCTCCTCCTCGAGCTGATTGGCCAGGTTCTCAAAATAGGAAAGATGGATCACAGTCGCGTTTCCTTTAATAAGATGGAGCGATCGCGAGATCGTCTGTAACAAGCGTGTATACCGATCGGAGCGTTGTTCCTCTGTTTCCGGGGTTTTACTTACGAATTGTCCTGCTTCGAGCGCCTGTACCATACTGTCGGTCTGCGTCTCTGTATGGGTCAGGAATTCCTGCAAGGTGCTCGGATCGACGTGCATTATCCCGAACAGCATTTCGATCTGGGTTTGGGCTCTGGCCTCGCTTTCACGAATTTGCCGCTTAAGTGACACACTTGTGGTGACGTCCAATACGGTAACCATGATCTGCGTGGGCTTCCCGGGAGCGAGAACGCGATTAAACCGAAACTCTAAATAGCGGGTTCGGTTGAATCCTTTCGGATCGCGCTGACGAAATTCGACTTCAAGCAACGGATTGGTCTGGGCAATCAGTTTGTCCTTGATCTTAGGGTTCTGAAGTAACTCCAAATATAACGTCGTTGCCTCTAGGATCGCCGGCGCGATGACTGGCTCTAAGACTTGGCCGGTTGGCCGGAGCAAATCCAAGAAGTGAAGGCCCACTATCTCTCGATGGAAAATCTCGGAAGTAGCCCTCGAGTAACCAGGTTGAATTATGAGGTCAGGCCCAATCAGAAACAATCCCTCGTTGACCGTCTCCAAGATCTTCCGGATCTGATTGGTCCCCGATACGACTTGGTCAACCATGGTATTAAATCGGGAAGCCAGAAACCCGACCTCGTCCGACGTCATTACCGGTGCTCGCGCCGATAGATCTCCGCCACCGATCTTTTCAGCTGTAGTCACCAGTTGCCCAATGGGGCCAAGGAGGAAATGAGAAAAGACGATGATACCGCCGATTGCAAAAACGAGAATCACCAAGCCGCCAACCGCGACCAAGCGAGCAAGATCTTGTGCCGGCTTAAAGGCTTCGTCGGTATCGATCCTGATGACCAGGCCCCAATTGAGCTCCGGAAGCGGTAACATACCGAAAACTCCCAGCGATTCTCGGCCCCGTTGATCGACAAAGGTTACCTCCCCACTCCGTGACTTGTTCGAAAAGAGCTGATCAACGGCCTGATTGTGTAATGGGAAAGCAAGAATCGAAGTCCGCCCGTCCGGCAAACCCTTTTCATTGTAGCTCGGAATGGTCAGCTCCTTCGGCAGCTCTTGCAGAAATCGGGATTCGGTTCGCAAGCGCCGATCAGGCCCCACAATATAAGCTTCCCCGGAGCTTCCCAAGCCGACCTGGGTCCAGTGTTCGTCGAATGTGATGATGCTGGTTATCTGGCGACTATCGATCTCATGAACCAGAACCCCCTGCTGTTCGCCCAGGCGGTCACTGATTGCGCAGCCGAGAAACATCACCGGCCGGTTGCTCTTTACCGGATAGTCCTCCAAATCCGTGACCATCACATGATCCGCCTCCGGCGAAGCACTCGACCCGGGAGGGCCATACCAGGCGCCCACAAAGACTTTTTTGAGGTTAGTGTTGGATAACCACCCGTTCACCACGTTCGTGCCGAGATCCCAGCTTTTCCCAAACGAGTAAACGACGTTGCCCCGGTTATCGATAAACAGCAGGTCGTTATACCGGTTTCTTCCGACCACAGCCTCAATTGATGGCTGATAGCGTTCGACCGCTCTGGCATAGGTCGTCTTTGAAAATGCATTTCGGACCTTTGATGCCAGCGAATCGGTACCGTCGTTTTCTCTAACCGGCTCAGCCTGAACTTCCGCGCCGGAACCCGCTGCGTTTCCAAGGATGTAAACATATTGAACGATCACCCCTTCCCGGCTCAGATCCGCAACTTGAGAGACGGCATTTTTAGAAACATCAAGGGCGGACATGGGCGCGAAATACTTTTCGTACCCAAGCCGGAGCCGGTCGCGAAGAGTAGCGATCAGCGCGGCGTCCACCGGCAACCCGGCGTCCTCCAGATCGTCAATCAACTCCTGGTAGCCAGCGGACAATTCCGAGGCCGCGTATCGGAAAGTCTGACTCTCGGCCTGAGTGGCGATACCGCGGCGATGATCGGCGAAGAATCGGGAAATAACCTCTGAAAAAGACTCGCGCAACGACCTGAACCCATCGAGCCTAGCCCTTCGCAAAGCGCTGGAAGAGAGGAAAAAGGCGGCCGATGACAGCCCGAGGATCGCAATGCTCAACAGCGTGAGCGTGAAGAGCAATAACTTGTCGCGGATAGAATAGCCGCGGGGACCTTCATTCGGTCGGTACTCGGCAGAATCTGTACTGAGTTCGTTTTGTGGAACCTTCACTCGACAAAACCAAATCTCACGTCTGAGATTGGCACAAAAGTTCGTACCCTAGCATACACCACGGAAAATCCCAAGGTGAATGATCAGAACGAAAATCCGCTTGGCGAACACCGAAGTTGAGGTACTCTAAACCTCCCTTGGGAAACGGTGGTCGTAGCTCAATGGTAGAGCCCTGGATTGTGGTTCCAGCTGTTGCGGGTTCGAGTCCCGTCGACCACCCCACAACACTCGCAATTTGCGGTTCGCGGCTAGCGGGTCATATGCCCAATCGGTCTCTGCATTGAAGCCACAGATCCACTTCCTTCGGCCAAGCGCGCAAGGTGCCTGTAGTGACGAGCTCCGGCTCGTCCGCGTCCTTACTGAGACGCGTACTTCGGGAAAACGCGACCTGATTGCCCTCCGTTCCGGCAAAATCAGGCATCGGCTGTTTTACGACGACCTGGTTTTGAACCTTATTTGGTGGGACGAGGCTCCCGAACGGACTCACAACCCCAGCGAATTGACTGACGAGAGCCGTTTGCCAGCGGCGATACAGCAGCTTCACCGAGCTAGAAACAAATCTTAGCAGATCAGCCTGCCCAAAACCCAAAAACCGAAATCTGTGTAATCAGCGGATCTAACCCTTTCTCATCCGCGGTTCACTATTGGCAGAACTCGATGACGGCCAGGGCGCTGGGCTTCAACGTCAAAGTCAAGTCGGTCGGATCTTTCTCAATCACGTGGACACCCGCAGCGAACGTCTCTGCAGCGTGGCGACGCAATTTTGCTTGTTGTTCCGCAGTCGGGAAATCCGGGCGTCCCATCGCTTCCCATTCTTTTAGCGGCGACCCGTGATCGTCATCGACCACGTATACTCGGGCGTACTTGGTATGCGGCGCACCTTTCAGCTGAATTTGAAAGGATCGGTCGGAGCCGCTTTCCTCCTGCGAAACATAATTCCAAACTGCAGCTACCACAGAATTGTTCACCGAATTTCTGGTCGCTAATGCCGAACCGTTATTGAGAGACAGTTGTTGGTCGCCCAAATGACTGAGCGCTTTGAATGCGTAGTAACCAGCTTTCGGAATGCTGCCGGTGGCGATGAGCCCGAATCCATCCTGGAACGGGCTCTTGAAGGGTCCGCCTTCCTCGAAGAACGCATCGGTAAAAGTCCAGTAAGACATTTCCGCAACGAAGCCACCGCTGCATTGCCGGATGTTGTTAGCTAACCAGGCGCCGACGTAAGGTGTATCTAAGATACCCTTGGAAAGCCCGGCATTGTATTCGGAGAAAATGATCGGTAATTCCGGGTTAGCGGAGGCTTTCACTTGTTCGTACACTTTGCGCACCGCCAGAGCAACCATATCCGACCGAGGGATCTGCTTTTCGGTCCCAAACACATTTAGCGAGGTGTCATCCGGATAGACATGGGTCGAGACGTAATCGACCGGCACTTTGTTCTCGGCACAATAGTGAATGAACCGATCGACCCAAGCAGCCTGAGCTGTCGCCGGCCCACCCACACGCAACAGAGGACTGACCGCTTTGAGAGCGTTGGCGGTCACTTTGTAGAGTTCGTAATAAGTCCGTTCGGTCGGGTTACCCGCCCAGAAGTCCAGGTTCGGTTCATTCCAAACCTCAAAATACCAGTCGGCTACTTCCGCCAACCCGTATCTCTCGACCAGGTGCTGAGCAAACTTATAAATGAATTGATACCATTTCTTCCAATCTTTCGGCGGCGATACGATCGGATGATACCAGAATGGATGAATTGCCTCCTTTGCAGCCAACCCTTCCGGCATGAAGCTAAGCTCTACAAATGGCCGAACTCCATTTCTGAGCAATCCGTCGTAGATCAAATCGAGGCGAGTAAAATTCAAAACTAGATTACCATCTTCATCCTCGCCGTCATAGATCCCGACGGCGCGTTCAAAGATCCCGTGAAACCGCACATACCTCGCGTCGACGATCTCTTTGAGCGTCCGCAAATCATTGCGCCAGTCCTCGCACAGCGTGATTGAGGCATGACAGGAACCAAACATGTGCTCCCAAAAATGAGGAAACGGACTGGTTGAACCGGCCGCATCAATAACGATCGTCTCGTCCATAGACTCCTTCTAGAGAGGCAGTTGCCAATTGCAATCGATTTTAGCGAGATCGGATATGCACAAACCAAGGCGGTGCTTGTTTAGCGAATAAGAGGAGTAATCGGGGAAGGAGCCAGTGGGATACATTGTGTCTTGAGAGCACCCTGTCCGTCAGGTTATTCCTTCGTCAGTCGAGTAAAGTCTTGTCGCGGCCGTCTTGTCGCCATAGTCCGGCTCGGACCGAGAAGGCTGCTCCGATCCACTCCAGTGCCCTAAAGGTCCGCAGCTCAAACCGTTTCACGGCGTTCCAGTGTTATCGGTTACCACCAAACTCTTCAGTTTCATCAAAGGCGTGAAACGTCCTGACACAGCCACCAACACCAAAGCGACACCGGAAACAGTCAACGTCGATCTGATCCCTATTGTCTCTCCTAACCATCCTCCAAAAAGTGCTCCAAACGGCATTATGCCAGTTACCAGAAAACGAAACGCGCCGTTCATTCTACCGAGAGCCGAATTGGGCGTAAGAGTTTGTCGAATGGTCCAGGAGAATACCGTGATTGAAGAATTCCCGGCACTTAAAACAAAGTACGCAGCTGCCAAGCCGACCACGCCGAAGAAATCTCCGGTATGAACAAGCGGAAAACAAAGCGCTGCGACCGCCACCACCGTTGTCGATAAGATTACGAACGGACCAGGCCCGAATCGGCGGCCGAGTTGTTCTGCTCCAACCGCCCCCATAACCGCGCCCAAACCGCCTACACTGACCGTGATACCGAATAAGCCCGGTCTAACACCAAGATCTCGAGTTGCATAAAGCACGAGGATCGCCATCACTGCGTTCTGAAAAAAATTGTTAGCGGTAACAAGCCAGAGCAACGATCGAATGTGCCGTTGTTCAGCGACAAACCGGAACCCCTGGCCAATCTGCCGAAAAATGCTTTCTCGCTGGCGTTGGGTCTGGACTTCACGATGCTTGATTTTAAACAGGCAGAACGCGCTCAGAAAATAGGTAGTCGCATCGGTCAAGACCGCCATAGGCGCTCCGAGCAGCTCCACCATGATGCCGCCAAATCCCGGACCAACCGATTGGCCGAGAGCATAGGACATCATGATCTTGCTATTTGCATTAACCAGACGCTGCCGCGTGACGAGTTCAGGAACGTAGGTTTGATAAGCCATTTCGAAGACGGTCTTCAAAGAACCCATCACGAACATTACAATGTAGAGTACCCCGAGGTGCATCCAGCCAAGAAAGACGGCTAGGGGCACGGCAGTGATGAAAACGCCGCGGACCAGATTCGCGGCGATCATCAGTGAGCGGCGAATGCCGTAATCGGCCCAAACACCAGCTGGTAATGTAAACACCAGGAAGGGTGCAAATTCCGCTGCGCGCAACAGGCCCATCTGCAGCGAGGTCGCATGCAATGTAATCGCAGCCAGCAATGGAACCGCGAACGCGGTTACTTGCGCTCCCAGAGTTGACACCGTTTGCCCGGTCCAGAAAAGGGCAAACGCCTCGTTAATGAACAAGCGTGATTGCCGTCCCTGCGCCACCGGAGTGAAGGACCCGGCGGAATCCTCGAGTGTTTTCACTAGGGGTTGGTCGAACCCCCATTTCCTAAATCAAAACTACGTAAACAACCAAGAGACCAAACGATCCACCAATTGCTCAATGCAATCCTCGGCGAAAGTGGCTGCACACAGGGGGGAACCGCAACCAAGTTCCGAGCCTTTCCGTATTTGCATTTAAATCAGTCGCTGAACAAATGCCAAGTATTTTTAACGGCGAATGCACGTAAAGGACAACCGCGAATAGACGCGAATAAAAATTTTAACCGCAGACGAACGCAGTCGCAACCTACGGGCAACTCCAACAGCATTTATTCGCGTCTATTCGTAGTTCACTTCGCGTCCATTCGCGGTTGCCCTTTCAGTCCGCCGCCCGCATTGCTAAAAAGAGTCCCGTGATCCGGTTATTGTTCTTTTCGATCCTTTTGCGCACGGTCGTTGCCAGTGCGGAAACATCGCTGCGTTGGGCTGCTGATCCGAATAGTAACGCCCCTTACGCCTTCTATTCGAACGGTAAAGATTTGATCGGTTTTGAATGCGAAATCATCAATGCGGTCGCAAAGCGGCTAGGCCGCCGAGCAGAGTTTGTTCAGAACGATTGGAATGGGCTGATCCCGGGTTTGCAACGCGGACTCTACGATTGCGTAATTGCCGGGATCGAAATCACGCCGGACAAAGCAGAGCAGGTCGCCTTCAGTGTTCCTTACTATTTCACGTTTGAACAATTCGTTGGACGCCGTGGTTTACCGGCGATCAAGTCGCTCGACGAGCTCGACTCCAGAAAGGTGGGTACGCTCGATCAAACTGCGGCGCTTCGAATGCTGGAAGAAACACCCGGAGTGATCGTGAAGACTTACGATCAAGAGCTCAGTGCGTACCAAGACATCGTGAACGGTCGCCTTTTCGGCGTTCTACTTGATTACCCTATCGCGAAATACTATGCGGAACCGAATCCGGCGTTGGAGCTAAACGGCCCACCATTTGGACAGGTTGCTTACGGCATTGCCATCAATAAAAACAACACCCAGCTAAAGTCGGAGATCGACGCCGCTCTAACCGATATCATCAAGTCCGGCGAATTCCGAAATATCCTTTCGCGTTGGGGCTTATGGACGAATGAGGTCGCCAAGGCTTTCCATCAGCCGGCGCAGCCGTCTACACAGGACACAGAATACCAGGCGTTTGTCGCTGCCCAAACGTCATTACGGACTTTCTGGTCACGCCTGGAAAGTTATGGCGGCGCCTGGCAACTCTTGGGAAATGCGGCGCTGCTTACCGTAGTCGTCTCGCTAGCCGCCATGCTTGTGGCGATCGGGTTCGGATTTCTGCTAGTCATCTGCCGCCTCTTTGCTCCCCTACCGATTCGGTGGTTTGCAGCCGCTTACATCGAGGTGATTCGAGGTACGCCTCTCCTGATACAGCTGCTATTCATTTTCTACGGTCTCCCAAAGATTGGACTTCAACTCTCCCCCTTTGTGGCTAGCGTGCTTGGATTAGGCCTTAACTACGCCGCGTCTGAATCAGAAAATTATCGCGCGGGTCTGCAGTCAGTACCCGAAGGGCAGTGGCAAGCAGCCAGAGCGCTAGGCCTGACTCAATCGAAAGCACTTCGCCTGGTTATCATTCCGCAGGCGATTCGTTTGGTACTACCACCTCTCACCAACGACTTTATCGCTTTGCTTAAGGATTCTTCTCTGGTTTCTGCCTTGACGTTATTGGAACTCACCGGCGCCTATAACCGGCTGGCGACTCAGACGTTCGACTATTTCGGCACGGGTCTGCTAGTAGCCACTATCTATTTGCTCATTGGCCTCCCATTCGTCCGCATCGCCCGGATGCTGGAGAGGCAGCTGCAACCGCGACGTTAGCGACGGCCAGGAACTCCTCTCCACCGTAGTCGCTAACAGCCAGAATTCTGACAAAAACGTAAGTTTCGATCGGGTTTCAGGCTGTTCTTTTACAAATTCTTTACAAATCCGACGGAGATTTCCGGGCCAGACCCGCTTGAGTAAAACTAACGAGCTTCTTGTCCATGGGGTTATCGACCGGGCGGACAAGAGCTCGGGCAGATCAAATCACAACTCACCCAAAGGACAACTCTCACATGATGTGGCGACCATGCCTCCGCTCGCGCGGACTCGTTACCCTACTATTATTGCTGGCCGGCGGCCAGCTCATGGCTCAGCAGAGCGACACTGCAAAGAGCAGGCCGATCTTTGTAACCAGCGGCCAGAAAATTACTCCGACCGCCGCGCCGGGCTCGAATTTGCAGTATTTGAATCCCGGGCTCACCGATTTCCCAAATTATATCGCCAGCGGAGGGATTAGCACCGCGGTCAGTCCGGATGGCAATACGCTGTTGGTCCTCACTGCCGGCTATAATAACCTGGACAATAGCGCCGGAACTTTTGTCTCCACCGACTCCGAGCAATACGTTTTTGTCTTCGACATTAGCCAGGGCGTCCCGACCCAGAAACAGGTTCTCCAGTTGCCCAACAGCTATACAGGAATCGCATTCGCGCCCAGCGGCCAAACCTTCCTGGCAGCCGGCGGCGTGGATGACAATGTGCATATCTTTCAACTTCAGAACAACGGTCACTGGGCCGACACGGGAACGCCGGTAGCGCTCGGACATAAAACTGGAATCGGGATCGTTTCAGACGGGTCATCGCTTACCGCCGGCGAAGATCCGCCAGTTGCAGGCGGCGTCGCGGTCGTACCTAATACCACCGTCAATGCGTTGGTCACGAATGTCTACAATGACTCGGTTTCACTAGTAGAGATTACTGGCACAACCGGTCAAGTTCTGGCTGAACTCGATCTCCGCCCTGGAAAAGTTAATCCCGCAGACAGCGGAAAAGCGGGTGGCGAATATCCGTTTTGGGTGGCCATCACGAAAGCAGGCGTCGCCTATATCTCATCGGTTCGGGACCGCGAAGTCGATGTCGTTCAAGTTACCGGCTCCCAATTGAAGTTCGTTACAAGAATCCCGGTAAAAGGCAATCCAAACAAAATGATTTTGGACTCGGCCCAAGCCAACCTCTACGTGACCGAAGACAACAGCGATCAGGTTGACGTCATCAGCACCAGCACCAATCAGGTCGTGAGTTTCATTTCAACGGCGGGCCCCCAGAATGTGATTGGCAGCCTCGACACCTATCACGGGTTTATGCCAAACGGTTTGACCCTGTCTCCAGACGGCAAGAGTCTTTATATCACGGTTGGAGGCACCAACTCCTTAGCCGTGGTCGATCTGACGAAGACCCCACACGAAGTCGTTGGCCTCGTACCGACGGGTTACTATCCCAGCGATGTCAGTGTTAGCCAAGACGGGAAGACTCTTTACGTCGTAAACGCCAAGAGCGTTACTGGTCCTGATCCCGACTATTTTCCTAAAAATACGCCTGCGGAGAATGCTAGTAACCAATACATAGAGAAAGACGAGAAATCGTCGTTGCTCAGCTTCCCCGTACCAAGTTCGTCTGCGCTGGCCAAGCTCACTCGCCAAGTCGCCCAGAACGACAACTTCGGCAACGGATCCCCAGCTAAGGACAACGGGATCATGAAGGAATTACACAAGCGGATTAAGCACGTAATTTATATCATCAAAGAAAACCGCACTTATGATCAGGTGCTGGGCGATTTGGACCGAGGCAATGGCGATCCCTATATCACAGAGTTCGGCGAGGCTTACACACCGAGCCAACACGCGCTAGCGACGAATTTTGTCGATGCCGACAACTTTTACTGCTCGGGCGATGTCAGCGCAAACGGATGGCCTTGGAGTACTGCCGCTCGGGAGAGCGATTTCGGCACCAAGTCTGTTCCATTGAACTACGGCTCCAGCCCGGGACCCAAAGGTGGCGGCCGGGGAACGGACTATGAGTATGAAGGTGACAATCGCGAGCTCAACGTCGGGATAGGGAATCTCGCGGACCGCATCGCTGCCGATCCGGCCACACCGACCGATCCTGACATTCTGCCGGGCACCGGAAACGTGGCTGCACCCGATGGTCCCGGAACGGATAACACACAAGCCGGCTACATCTGGGACGCCGTACAACGCGCCAATCTGTCGGTGCGTGATTATGGAATGTTCATCGATCTAACGCGTTACTCCGCTCCGCAAGGGATCCCCGGCCTTAGTATTCCGGAAGATCCCAATGCTTTTCAGGACAATGTTCAGGTCTCATGGGTCACTATGCCGGAATTGCAGAAGTTCTTTGACCCCTATTTCCGCGGGTTCGACAATGTTTTTCCGGATTTCTACCGGGAAACGGAGTGGGAACGGGAGTTCAGTGGTTACGTGTCCAACAACCAGTTACCTAGTCTCGAGCTCGTCCGCTTCATGCATGATCACACTGGTAACTTCACCACGGCGCTCAATGGGGTTAACACAGTGGAACTGCAGCAAGCTGATAACGACTACGCAGTCGGGGCCTTGGTAGAAGCACTATCTAAGAGCCCGTACGCCGATGATACCTTGGTGTTCGTGTTGGAGGATGATGCCCAGGACGGGGCGGACCACGTCGACGCACACCGTTCGATCTTCTTCGTCGCCGGTCCTTACGTTAAACACGGCGCCGTAGTTTCGACGCCCTACACCACGGTTAATCTTCTGAGAACGATCGAGGATATTCTGGGGACGGATCACTTGAATGTTCGCACCGCCACAGCAGCGCCGATGAGTGATCTTTTCGATCTCTCGCAAAAGAATTGGGATTTCAAAGCGATCGCCTCTGATTATCTGAAGAATACAACGTTACCTATCCCGACTGGCGCCTACGCCAGTAAAGCGACCCCACGACCGACTCACGATGCTGCGTATTGGGCATCAAAAACCAAAGGATTCGATTTCAGCGTTGAGGATCATTTGGGGAATGTTGAGAAGTTCAATCGGATCGTCTGGGAGGGACTGAAAGGATCAGCGCCTTATCCCACGCAGCGCACCGGAATCGACCTGCGCCAGAACCGGCAACAGTTACTGCTCCGCGCGTCTAGCGCATCGAACGCCGGCAGTTAGTTTTCTATCGAAGGACGGATTGAAGGTAGCCAGCCTCGAAAGCTTTCGGGGCTGGCTGCTTTTTTCGGTGGGGATGAGCTCCTGCTTTTCGTCGTCTAGGGCGCCGAATCGCGCGACTGTCCCAGATGACCCGGAGCTCATCCCCGCCGGGAATCATCTACCTTCAAAACAGCACAGCACAGAAAGGCCACGAAGACCACAAGACTGGGAGAGGAATTTGGTTTCAGTCTCTATCTTCGCGTCTTTGTGATCTTTCCGTATTGCGGATCTTCTCCATTCGGCCGAGGACCTGGGCGTCCTAATCCGACTCCACCTCGACATAAACGTCTTCATCCTGCAAGACCACGGCAAAAACCTGTACTGGCTCTGTTGCTGGCGGCGTCAACGCTTCTCCGGTCCGCAGATCAAAACAAGCACCATGCAACGGGCACTCGACCGTCTGTCCGTCAACGTGTCCCTCCGACAATGATGCCTCGGCATGCGTACAGATATCACTAATGGCAAACAACGCGCCCTCCACGTTAAATACCGCGATCGGTGGAGTGTCTATCCGTCTAACATCACCGGGCCCCAGCTCAGACATTCGGCAAACTCTTTGCAAAGCCATCTTGTTCTAATACCTCCCAATCCGAATATGTGGCAACGAAGCGGTTAATCCAACCGTTAGACTGCCGCTGAGGAACGTCCAGTCCCAGCGCCATAACTAAAAGATTCGTCGGCGTCGACGCCCATGCCAGCTCTTACACCGAATGCGGCGCCCCTCCGTTCGTTGTCCTTTAACAGCCGTCGGGATGCTCGTATCTGTCTGGCTCCACCCCATCGGTTGACGCCTTGCTCTTCTACGCGCCTGCCGGAAAGAACTCCGTTTCGTGAATCCGGCCATAGTCCGCGGTGTAAGTGCCATCCGGGTTTTCGCTGTAGATGTCGACGAAACGGTGATCCCATACAATTTCGTCGAACACATAGTCGGCGTGGCTCTGGACCGGCGATACGATCACCGTGTCGATACAAACGACCGATGCGAAGAGACGCATATCGGCGCGTTGGAGTTGCTCCCGGCTCCAGCCGTAGAGTGGGCTCGTCTCGTCGATCCGATGCCGGACGATAAGAGCAACCGGGAACGAGATCACTCGATCAAAGTGCAGCTTGAGGTGGTAGAATCGCCGCATGTCATCCCCTTCTTTCGTGGGCTCATTACGAATCATCATCACGCGAAACTCGGCTTCAGCCATCGTGTGATGTCGCAGGTTGGCAATGCGGATCATCAAATTCGGATAACCATCGAAGAGGCCAACGGTCGCAACCTTGCTAAACAAGATCTTGGCCATTGGCCGGGAAAAACGGATAAAGATCAGGCCAGTGATAACGGCCATCCCAAACATTCCTACCATGATTTCCAACGTCGCAACGCTATGGCCGTAGAGAGAATCCGGATACATATGGCCGTAGCCAACGGTGGCGAACGTTTCGACGCTGAAAAAAAACCCATCCAAGAATGAGCCTGGATGCATTTGTGCGATTCCTTTGCCGCCCAAGACGTAGAGCAAGGCAAAGATCACGTTAACGATCATGTAAGTCCCAAACACCAGCCCGGCAAATTGGGACCAACTGAGGCTAAGCACCCAATGGTAAGTATCACGCCAATCGAACCGATCGGCGTTGATTTTCAAAAACTCACTCTTACCAAATCGGACAGAAATAGGAGATGGCTTTCTCATCTTAGTTAGTTTTGCAGTCTCCCAGCACCGGATGTGGCTTTCAAGGATAGTGGGCGGCGGTGCTAAGATCAGATGCGGAAAGGCCACGGACAAAATTATAGCTCCGTAGGAGCGCAATCTTTATAGCCGCACGCCCGTAAAAATGCGCATAGCTCCGTAGGAGCGAAATCGAATCGGCACGCCGGGCGCGCCGGAATAGGCAATATGTCGCTCCTAGGGAGCTTTCGCCCTTTTTGGGATAATGATACCTATAAAGATTTCGCTGCTACGGAGCTGGACCTGGGCCCTCACTCCCCCGAACCGGCTCGACAAAAAAATGGTTCCATGGAAAATCAATAGGACCATTCCCCCTCCGAATGAAAGACGTCAGTCCCGGCTTCTTCCCGCCAATCTCGGTAGACGATGACCCATCGAAGCCGATGTACGTCCAATTGTACGATTGGTTTCGGTCTGCCATTATCAGCGGCCGGTTGCGACCCGGGCAAAAAGTTCCCTCCAGCCGACAACTCGCCGCAGAGCTAAAAGTTTCTCGGATTACTATAATGAGCGCTTTTCAACAGTTGCACGCGGAGGGTTATCTGAAGGGGTCGGTCGGCTCGGGAACTTACGTCGCAAAATCTATCCCGGATCATGCTGTCAAACTAACACTAGGTGATGCTCTGCGAAGGCTGCCCTCGGACGCGGAGCGCGGGCCGCGCAGGGTTTCAAAATTAGGAACGAAATTTTTATCATCACCGGCAATACCACGAGGATTTCGCCCTTTTCAGGTAGGTTTGCCTGCACTTGACCGCTTCCCGAGAGCAATCTGGTCGAGGCTCCTGATCCGGCATTCACGACAGACCAAGAAAGAGTTGATGGCGTATGGCAACCCCATGGGCCGCTTAGCTTGCCGCGAAGCCGTTGCGGAATATCTGAGCGTGGTGCGGGGAGTGCGCTGCCAACCGGCCCAGATCATGATCGTGACTGGCTCCCAGCAAGCCTTGGATATTGCCGCGCGCGTTCTGCTAGATCCCGGCGACCCGGTTTGGCTCGAAGAACCATGCTATCCAGGAGCAGTCCGAGCATTTGCTGCGGCGGGCGCTCGCCTAGTACCGGTACGGGTAGATCTGGAAGGGCTAGACGTAAATCGAGGTATCAAACGATGTCCCGACGCGCGCGTTGCCGTCGTCACTCCCTCGCATCAATTCCCATTGGGAATGACCATGAGTGCGACTCGGCGCGTTCTATTGCTGGATTGGGCCACGCACAACGGCTCATGGATTGTCGAAGACGACTATGACAACGAATTTCGCTTTGGCGTACGGTCGATTGCTTCCCTCCAGGGCCTGGATACAGATGAAAGAGTCATTTACGTTGGAACCTTCAGCAAGGTTCTATTCCCATCGCTTCGGATCGGGTATCTGATTGTTCCGATTGATCTTGTCCCGGCATTCTCGCGCATTCGGGAAACATCGGATATTTTTCCGCCCCCCCTGCATCAGGAAGTCTTGACGGACTTCATCCGGGAAGGACATCTAGAGCGGCACGTACGACGCATGCGTGCGCTTTATATGGAACGGCATGACACGCTGGTGGCGGAGATTCGAAAGCGTTTGGGATCAGGTTTCGAGGTGGTCACGGCTAATGCGGGAACCTATCTAGTTATGCTATTGCCGGAAGGTTTCCAAGATACCGTTGTCGCGGAGAAAGCCATGCAATCGGATATCTCCACAGTACCTCTGTCGATTTGCTACCAAGAAGAGCCTCGCAAACAGGGCCTGATTCTGGGTTATGCCGGCGTCAATCGAAAACAGATTCAGGACGGAATGAGCAAACTCGCTAAAATCCTGAGGGCGTGAATCTTGGAGATTGAGTGTGAGGACTAACCAATTGCCTCGGAGCAGAAACAGCCCAGCCGGACAAACCCGATCGTTTCATCGAAGAGCAGGATTTTCGATAGCCACGACCAAGCTTGCCGGCATAGGCCTACTCCAACGGGATTCATAAGGCAAACAGTGGCATTGCGGTAGGACCACTCTTTGAAATAAAGATAGAACCACTTTTGCCTATCCAAGCGCGAGATAGGGCAGCGGTTTAGAATTTTTTCTCCACGGAAACATAAAAAAAACGCATCACCGGATTACCGACATTGGCATCATAGTTACCCTGCACATTGTCTACCGAGAGCGGCGGGTAAGTATCGAAGATATTGTTGATGCCGAAGGTGAGCGTGGTATTCGCTAACAGATTCCTCAAGCCCAATGGCGAAGCTTGCCGCGGGGGAGCAACTGCTTGTTCTCCCACGACTTTTTTTCCCTCTTTATCATAGCCCGGTTTCGGAGTCTCCGGTGTAATCTGCTCTGGCTGACCGAATTTGTATGAGATCTGCCAGTCTACCGTCGTCCAGTTCCCAATGACATGGATGTAGCCCGGGAAATCCAACCCGGCTGCCGCTACCGGATTAGTTCCGTTGAACGTATTGTTCGCATCAAGCTCCCATCCGGTATAGTGAAGAGTGAACCCGGTTCTCACGGTATCGCCGCCGAAGACGGTCTTTGAATAGAAAGCACTTGCTAGCAGCTTGAGGTTGGGCGCACCGAATGTATCGGTTTCATCAAAAACGCGATAGAAAAATGAGCCATTCGGCAGCAGACCCTGCACCGTTTTGTCGCTGATATTGTAGAGGTAGCTACCATCGAACTCCAGTTCGAGCTTACCCCAATTGAATTCTTTCGTGTTGTAAGTGAACCCGAACTCGATTCCGTCGTTTCGGCTGTCCCCTAAGTTCAAGTAGGTATTAACGATTTCAACTAACTGACCGTTAGGGCCACGAACCACAAAATTGCCCGCGGGCGCGCTACTGCCTAAGTCAACAATGTCCTGTTGGGTTAGCGTGCCAATCACATTGTGCTGATCGATTTGAAACCAGTTAACGTAGACGCTGAACCCGTTTGCCCATCCCCAAGGACTGCGTTCAGGATCGGTTGAGCCGGGGCTCCAAACCGCTCCTAAATAGTAGGTGTACGCGTTCTCGGGCTTAAGCCGGGGATTGCCGTTTGTCGGCGCAACTACGGTCTGCTGCCCAAGTTGTGGGTTCTTGGGGTCAACCACCACCGCCTCTCCCGGCAGCGGGGCGCCGAATAGCTCAGCTAACGATGGCGCCACAAAGCCTTCCGAATACGTTGCTCTGAAGGTCAGATCATTAAAGGGTTTGTAGCGTATCGCGAACTTGGGTTTGGCAGCACTACCGAAGTCGCTGTAGTAATCCTGGCGCTCCGACACCTGGATATCAAGGTTACGCAGACCGGGCCAGGACCATTGGTTACCAACGATGGGAATGTCGACTTCGCCGAAGATGCTCCAGATATAACGGCGCGCACTGGTCAGCTGACCAACAGTAAATTGGAAGCCGGCCACGTTCCCATTTTTGCTATTGCCGTCTTCATTCTGGATTAGTTCCTCACTCCGGTACTCGAACCCTCCCGCCACCGACAGCGGACCGGCTGGAAGTTCGATCAGGGTGCCGCCGGCGGTGAGATGATACTGTAGGATATCGCTGCGATTGTCCTCCCAAATGCTGGTAACGAGCTGTTTGTCGCCATAGAACGCCCGATTTGGTCCAGCTACCGACTCGTCTGCGAACGGATTGAAGAATTGGCCGATATGACCGGGTAAAGTGCCGTTGAGAGCCGCGTTAAGGCCGCTAACGGTAAAAAAGTTATCGTTCGTTTCAGTTCCGTCACTCTCTCCATAAAGAATGTTTGCATCGATGATCCAACTATTCCAAGGCAGTTGTATCGTGGCGCCGGCAACTTCCCGGATCGTGGTGATAGTCGTATCGGATCGAAGCGGACCAAACTCGCCCAGCGCCAAGCCATCGACAGTTAAGGGTATATGAAAAGGATTGTAGGGATTGTTTGCCGGCACCGTAACGCCGCCACTATTGAAGGGGCTGGGAGGATAAATCCCTTGATTCGGGCCAAACGAGCTCAATTCTTCGTTCCGCTGGATCAGGATGCTGTTGTACAGTTTAAGCCAGCTGGTCGGCTCGTAGTTAATTTTAACCATCCCACCCAGCCTGCTTTCGCGAGGAAGAAGTTGAACGTACTTCTCATCGAAACTAGAGATGGACGGACCATTGATCGAAAAATCAGCTGTAGATACCGGCGGAACTGTTCCTGGTAGAACCTGGTAGAAGTTACCAGCCGCATCACTGAAACTGCCAGCGTAGGTTGGGAAAATAGGATGGCTCGGGTACTTAAAGCTCAGCAGATTGAAATTGACGTTGTTGAAAGGCCGATCTGAAAACATGATTGGTCCTGAGGAATAGTAATCGAGCGCAGCCGTGATACTTACCTTCGATGTATCGCTGAGTTTCTGGCTGATTCCCCCGACAAAGCTGCCGTGATACGTCTCGTCGTCGCCTCGCTGGCTGATACCATAGTAATTGAAGATGTCGACGCCGTTATAGTCATCCTTCAGAATGACGTTGATAACGCCTGCCACTGCGTCCGTACCATAGGTAGCACTGCCGCCATCGTTCAGGATTTCGATCCGGTCGATCGCTGCCAAAGGGAACGAATTCAGATCTACAAAACTGATGGTCGCGGCGGTGCTGGCTTGCGCGAAAGGGTAAGCCGGATAGCGAAGACCATCGACAAGTACGAGCGTATCGTTAGGCGGAAGCCCTTTCAGGCCAACTGAGGCTGACCCCGGCGAAAAACTGAATCCAGTGGTGGTATTCGGGCCAAAATTACCGACTGCGCCCGGCAAACTCTGCAAAACGTCAGTAGCAGTTTGGTAGCCGCTTTTCTGGATGTAGTCCTGATCATAGGTAGTCACCGGTTGGGGACCATCGCCCACTCGAGGAATAAGATAACCGGTTACGGTTATCTGCTGAAGCTCGTTGCCTTCAGCAGGTGTAGCGCCGGGCTGACTGGCCGCCGTTGTTTCGCTGTTTTGCGCTTGAGAGGTGACTAGGAGGACCCTCAAAACCGAGGCCAACCCCGCAGCTAAGCATAGCTTTCGACTATTGATCATTACTCTTCCTTGGTTTCTCTCTTGTTTCAGGTAGAGGAGAAGCGGCCTACGACTGCCGTTCGGCAACTAGGCCTATCTTAAAAAGTGGGTCGGCAAAATAGCCGGTTCGAAAAAAAATGATACTACCACTTTTGCAACCAGGATGAAGCACAGCTCCGACCTCCCGGACTGGTTCAGTCGCGGTGATGCCAGCTCCGTACGAGCGAAATTTTTATTGACTGCGCGCTCCTGCGGAGCTGTCTTTCCGACCGCGGTGTCCTTCAGGTTAGAGTACCTCGACAGTTCTTCCCTTCGATTATGACCGAGAACCAAGGTCCGATTCCTATTTATTCGCGTGGGTAAACGCAGATGAGACCGATAGAAACCTAGAACTTCTTTTCGATTTGCCCGTAGAAGAACCTTTGGACCGGGTTCGCAGCGTAGGTGTCGTAACCTTGATAAGCACCGTTACCGACGAAGGCCAGCGGCGGGTGAGCGTCAGAAAGGTTTTTAATACCAAAGGTGAAGGTCGTATTATCCAGCAAGCGTCGCCAACTCCAACCATGACCTTCGGGAACCGGCGCAATCGCCTTTTCGCCGACGACTCGTTTTCCTTCTTTATCGTAGCCGGGCTTCGGCGTTTCCGGAGTGACCTCAACGAGTGGCCCAAATTCATAGGAGATTTGCCAGTCAACCGTAGTCCAACTGCCGACTAAATGGACATAGCCGGGCTCAAGCAAACCTGCATCTCCTGCCGGAATGGTTCCGTGCCCATCATTGGTGTTGTCCAACTCCGAATTTTCGTAATTCAGTGTAAACCCAGTTCGGAACAGGTCATTGCCGAACACATGTTTGGAGTAGAAAATGCTAGCTACGATTTTGAAGTCGGGGCCGCTTCCGGGAGGGGTCGATGAAGAACCGCCTGCAGTATCAGTGAGGTTGGTAACCAGGAATTGCGCAAAGCCATTCGGTTCCACCTCCAGCTGTTTCAGAGAGTAGTTGTAAATATAGGCTGCGTTGGCGTCGACTTCGAGTTTACCCCAACTGTATTCTTTCGTGGTATAGCTAGCACCGAACTCAATCCCATCGACAAGCAGGGTGCCAAGATTCGTGTAATTTGCGAAAATCTGTTCGAGCGCGCCATTTACACTCCGGACGACGGAGCCCGGAAGATTGGCAGCGAGCACCGTGGCGGGGGCGGGTAACGAGATCACGTTGCGAAGTTCGACTTGGTACCAGTCAAAGTAGGCGGTGAATCCCTTGGCCCAATGCCACCAGCTATTTTCGTCTTTCGATCCCGGCGACCACACTGCCTCGAGGTAGTAGCCGTACGAGTTCTCTGACTTCAAGTTCGGGTTCCCTCCCTGAGTTAGTACAACATTAGGAGCCTCAACTCCTTTGACCGGATCGAAGACAGTGGTCAAGAACTGGGTCTCCGGCGAAAACAGCTGCCCAAGTGACGGAACGATATAGCCTTCGGCATAGGTGGCCCGAAAAGTGATGTCATCGCAGGGCTTATAGAGGACGGCTATTTTTGGCTTCGCCGCGCTGCCAAAATGGCTGTAGTTGTCGAGGCGCTCATCCAAGATGACTTCCAGGCTCCTTAAGCCCGGCCAAGACCACCGGTCTCCGAAGATCGGGATGGATAGTTCGCCGTAGATGCTCTGAACCCAGCGACCGGAGCTTAGCAGCTTACCCGGAAAATCATCCGACGTGATATTAAAATTGCGGCTATTTACATCGTTCGATTGCACTAACGATTCGCTGCGGTACTCAAGTCCGCCAGCTGCGGTTAAGTCTCCACTCGGCAGCGCCCAGAGCGTACCGCCAGCGAGCAGCCTATATTGGATTAAATCGGTGTGATTATCTTCGTATTGGTTCGTTCTGAGATATGGATAAAAGATCGCATTGGGATGGCCTAAGCTTTCATCGGTGAATGGGTTAAAAAAAACGCCTGGAAGCTGAGGAAGCGTTCCATTAACAGCCTCCTGTAACTGCCGAAGTAACACGGAGTTTTTGACTAATTCGCTAGCATCGTTTTCTCCGTACACAGCGACAGCGTCAATGTACCATGAGTTCCAGGGAAGTTGGATGGTGGTGCCGACAACGTTGCGGAAGGTCCGGCTAATGGTGTCGGTATACCACGGCCCAAATTCGGCCAGAGATAACCCGGGGGTTAATGGCACTAAGGGCACGTGCCAAGGGTTAAACGGGTTATTCGCAGGGATGATTACAGGGCCGGGAGCAGGATCGGCACCGCTGAAGCCCTGGTTGGGCGTGGTGCTCGTTTCTTCAGTACGCTGAATGATGAAATGATCATAAAATTTGAGCCAATCGGTAGGGTCATAATTAAGATTGACCGTCCCGCCGTAACGCCGTTCCCGGGCTAACAATTGGGTGATAAAATTACCTTGCGGGATAAAGACATTACCAATAGTACCGTTAATGTCGAAGTCGTTCTGGGTAATGACCGGGCCTGTGGTCCCCGGCTTCACAATAAAAGTGGTGCCGGTGGGGATAGTGGGCGTGCTCGGCCCAATATACTGAAAGCCCCCATTAGGAGCACCAAAGGTTATGGCGGCGTCTGGGTATTTACCGGGAGAAAGTCTCGAAAAACGGCTGTCATTGGACCACCACCGACTCGATGAATCGATCGGAGACGAATCGTAATAGTCAAACGTGGCCACGATACTGACTTTGCCGTAAGCCGTTTTCTGGCTGGCGCCTCCCGTCATGGAAAGGTGATAGGTCTCATCATCACCGCGCTGGCTCTCGCCGAAATAATTGACGATATCAGCCCCATTGTAATCCTCCTTGGTAATAACGTTGACCACGCCGGCGATGGCATCGTCACCATAGGTGGCGCTGCCTCCGTCTTTTAGAATTTCGATACGGTCCACCGCGGCCAACGGGATTGCGTTGATGTCAACAAACGGAATGGTTCCTCCGTTAATGGAGATCGCGGCCGAAGGAAATCGTAATCCGTCGATCAAGACCAGCGTGGACCCGATTGGCAAAGATTTCAGGTTATAGGCTGATGTGCCCGGGGAATTACTATTCCCGGCAAAGGTCTGCGCGTTTTGCCCGCTAAGACCGCCCGGATAGTTATTCAAAACCTCATTAATCGTTTGATACGCCTGCTTCTGGATGAAGTCCTGGTTCAACGTCGCCACCGGTTGGGGACCTTCGCCGATACGCGGAATCAGATAACCGGTCACGGTAACCTGTTCGAGCTGACCTCCGCTCGTCTGAGGGTTAGCTGCGTTCGCACCCGAACTCTGGTCATTCGTTTGCTCGGCAACCGGATTTGGTGAAGGCGCCGCCGCTTGCCCTTGGCTGCTCGCGCAGAGCATTATAATTACAGCCGCAGTCATCGCCATAACCGCCGCCACATGCAGATTTGCTTTCATGGGTAATCTTTAACTTTCTCTCGACTGGAGTAGTGGCCGGAATCCGGCCGTTCGCGCGTAAATAGTACCCGATGGTTAGTTCACGGAAATAACCACTCCAGCAATAAGTGATAGAGCCACTTCGAGTTCTTCTTGGTATCCCGGTAAACTCAGAGTTTTATCTCTGCGGAGAAGCAGAAGAAGCGCTAAATATAGGTATTCTTATGGGAGTCGCATTTACTATCAGCAATGTCGAACGAGAGCGGTCGACTGGGGCGATTGGCGACTACTCAGATAGAAATTAGCTACAAAACTGGGTCGACAAGGTGGCCGCTTTCTGAAAAAGTCGTATGTCCACTTGGGCCAACTATGAAACAGGTCAGCACGGGCTTTTTCCCCTCGATCCGTTTCGAAAACGACGAATCGAGTCCGATGTATCGGCAGTTATACGCCTGGTTTCGGTCGGCGATACTAACCGGCGAACTACGGCCCGGTCGCAAACTCCCTTCGACTCGTTACTTGGCCTCCGAGTTAAACATTTCACGTATCACGGTCTTGTGCGCATTTCAGCAGCTAGCCGCCGAAGGTTATATTGTGAGTTCCGCCGGCTCAGGAACCTACGTAGCGAAATCGATCCCGGACCAGGTAACTCGGCTCGGATTCGGCAAGCAGCCGCGATTGATGAATCATTCTAAATGCGCCGGATCGCGCAAAATTTCCCAACTTAGCGCTAAAATATCTCCCTTCCCGACTGTGCCTTTTGGGCTCGAAGCGTTTCGAGTTGGATTGCCAGCGCTGGATCGTTTTCCGGTCACGGTCTGGTCCCGGCTACTGGCTCGCCGTTGGAGACAGCCAAAGAAGGAAATGCTGATGTATGGCGATCGCATGGGATTCGGGCCCTGTCGGGAAGCCATCGCCGAATACGTAACAACGGTCCGAGGTGTGCGTTGCGATGCGTCGCAGGTGATGATCGTGAACGGCTCCCAGCAAGGTTTGGAGATTACCGCACGGGCGCTGCTAGATCCCGGTGACCACGTCTGGATCGAAGAACCGGGTTATCCTGGGGCAGTGCAAGCTTGCGCTGCGGTAACCGCCAATCTGATCCCGGTGCCGGTCGATCACGAAGGATTGGACGTCAAAGAAGGGATAAAACGTTGTCCCAAAGCGAGAGCTGCATTCATCACCCCGTCTCACCAATTCCCGATGGGCATGACCATGAGCGCGGGGCGCAGAATGGTGCTCCTAGACTGGGCTTTTCGCAATAACTCCTGGATCGTGGAAGACGACTACGACAGTGAGTATGATTTCCGCAAGCGCCCAATCGCAGCGGTCCAGGGCCTGGACACAAATGCCAGGGTAATCTACGTCGGCACCTTCAGTAAGGTGTTATTCCCATCGCTGCGCATTGGCTATTTGATCGTTCCTTCCGATCTGGTTTCTGCTTTCTCCCGGATTCGCCAAGCTTCGGATCTATCTCATTCTACGCTAGAGCAAGCCGTGCTGGCGGACTTTATCCAAGAGGGGCATCTAGCCCGCCATATCCGGCGAATGCGTGTGCTCTACATGGAAAGAAACGACATGCTGGCGACCCAGATCCAGAAGCAACTCGGTTCTACGGTGGAGTTAGTCAGCGCCCAGGCCGGTATGCATCTGGTTTGTCTACTTCCTTCCGGAGTTGAAGACACGATCGTATGGCAACGCGCTGCCCAGGCAGGTGTCGCTTCCTGGCCCTTATCCGTCTGCTATCAAAGAAGCCCGGAGCGCGGGGGCCTCGTCCTTGGTTACGGCGGCGCCGGTCCAAAGCAAATCGAGGACGGCGTGAAGAAGCTCGCTGCGATTATTGGAGATAGCCTTTAAATTTCGTTTCGCAGTGGGCCCCGGACAGTCGCTTCTACCGAGACAAGCGTGATCGGGAGGAATAGACGCCTGGAGGGGAGCCGCTTTTGACCGCTCGCATTTCCAAGCGCATCAATCGCGCGAAAAATTGTGGCACGTACCTCAACCGTCGATAGTAGGCGGCTCCCGGAAACGTTTCGTCGCATGTTATGCACTATTGATGCCGTTCCGGCTACCACTAAAAAAGAGTGACGGGCACGTGGTGGGTAGTTCGCGGGAGCGGGGCCGTCCGCTGCCCAACCGTTCGGCCGTTTTGAACGATTAGAAGAAACTCGTGGTGTGTTTCACAACAGTTTAAAGCGGCTCCCCTCCAAGCGTCTAACCTCCGATCTGGCTTACTCCCGGTAGGCTACTGTTCCTGAGGCCCAAAGCGTGTGCTTTGAAGCTATGATGATTTCGAAACTGCAGACAGTGGCTAGCCTCAAGACGCCGTCGCCGACTGTCGCCGTGGTGTTTTTCAAAAAAAAAATCAGCCGAGTCTGTCCTAAGCGGCGGTTCTCATCCGTCGTCTCCTTGAACTATGAAGCAGCGCACAGCCGGCTTTTTCCCTTCAATTGCCTTCGAGCGGGAGAAATCGAGGCCGATGTATCACCGGCTATGCGATTGGTTTCGATCAGCGATACGAACCGGTCAATTACATCCAGGGCAGAAAATTCCTTCGACGCGTTACCTCGCCTCTGAGCTAAGGGTTTCCCGCATTACGGTGTTGTACGCGTTCCAACAGTTAACCGCCGAAGGCTATATCGAAAGCTCCACCGGTTCAGGAACTTATGTAACAAAATCGCTCCCGAAAAAAGTAGGCCGGCTAGGTATCAGCAAACCGCCAAGACTAATTGAGCGTTCTGAATGCTCTGGATCGCGCCAGATTTCCCAACTCAGCGCTAAGCTGGTTCCCTTCCCAACTCTGCCATTTGGTCTGGACGCGTTCCAGGTCGGGTTACCCGCGCTCGATCATTTTCCAGTATCGACCTGGTCGCGGCTCGTAGCTCGGCACTGGAGACAGCCTAAGAGAGAGATGCTGATGTATGGCGATCGCATGGGATTCGGGCCTTGCCGGGAAGCCATTGCTGAATATGTAACAACGGTCCGAGGAGTACGTTGCGACGCATCGCAGGTGATGATCGTGAACGGCTCTCAGCAAGGTCTTCAGATTGCCGCACGGACGCTGCTGGACCCTGGTGATCAGGTCTGGGTCGAAGAACCGGGCTATCCAGGCGCAATTCAAGCTTTCCAGAGTGTAACCGCGAGCCAGATTCCGGTGCCGGTCGATGACGAGGGCTTGGACGTGAAAGAGGGTCTTCGGCGGTGCCCCAAAGCGAGGGCAGCGTTTATCACTCCGTCCCATCAATTCCCGCTGGGCATGACCATGAGCGCAGAGCGCAGAATGATGCTCGTAGAGTGGGCATTTCATAACAACTCCTGGATCGTGGAAGACGACTACGACAGTGAGTGTGATTTCTGCAAATGTCCGATCGCCGCAGTCCAAGGATTGGACACGCATAGGAGAGTAATTTACGTAGGAACCTTTAATAGGGTGTTATTTCCAGCTCTCAGGGTTGGCTACCTGGTCATACCATCCGACCTGGCTTCTGCTTTCTGCCGGATCCGGCAAGCTTCGGATATTACTCATTCCACGCTCGAACAGGTTGTACTAGCCGACTTTATCCGAGAAGGACATCTTTCCCGGCATATCCGGCGGATGCGTGTGCTGTACATGGAACGTAACGAGCTGCTGGTGGCAGAGATCAAAAAGCAACTGGGTTCCGCGGTTGAGATAGTCAGCGCCCAAGCCGGCATGCATCTAGTTTGTCTGCTCCCTGAAGAGGTCGAAGACGTGATCGTCTGGCAACGCGCCACCGCGGCAGGCATCGCTTCATGGCCCTTATCGATCTGCTGCCAAAAAAAGCCGGCCAGAGGGGGTCTGATCCTTGGTTACGGCGGCGTCGACCTGAAGCGAATCCATGATGGTGTCAGGAGACTCGCCGCAATCATTCAAGACAGCCTCTGAGGCCGAAACAGTCCTAGCCGTGGAGCACTGCTTTCCCGCGGCCGCGGGACGAGGCCGATCGGTCGGAGCCGTGGAACTCTCCGGGATTTGGGAGCTACCTAAGTTAACCGATTCCGGGGGTCTCGAAGGAGGTAAATGCAATCCATTTTGGACCCCGTTTTTCTACCAATACAAAAACGTTGTAAGTAGTCCCGGGTTGAAGCCCTACGAACTCAAACCTGTTTTTCTTTGTGAAATGGACGCCGTAAATTTCTTGGGAGAAAACCAAATAACGAATTCCACTGTCGACAGGCGTCCAGGTTAGTTGCGCCGATGTAGGTGTGGTTTTGACGCCTTGAAAAGTGAACCCGGGGGAAAGCGCTTCTGTGTTTTTGGCGATCGGAAAAATCCCGGCATTTCCGTTGTCACCATTCATGGTCTCTATACGGCGGACAAATACTTAAGGTACCGAGAGATGCTGTCTGCATCGGAAGGGATGAGCTCCTGCTCTTCCGCCGTGCTCCGTGGGGACAAGCCGCAACCGGTTAGTAGAATCCTGTGAGGCAAAGAATCACGGATGAGCGGGAGCTCATGCCTACCGCGTTGCAAGGTGCGCCAGCGAAGTGATCAGCGAAAGAGCCACTTCATTAATAAATGATGGTACCAATAAAGACTTTCTTAAACTCATGAAGGCAGTCCGTTAGTTCTAACGAGTTATGGCCAGTGAAATTGCGGTAAGAGTTCTGGCACATGAATTTCGTTGTCCTGCCGACATCCGGCATCCCCCATTCCAAAAGCACAACCACGATCGCCGCGATCGTTAACGGTGTCCTCGCTCTGCTGCTGTGTACGGGCTTATCGGTATCGATCTTGACTTCTCGGTACCTGCCGCTGCACCCTCAAAATGAGGGCTAAGAAATAGACGTACGATAACTCGGAGATAGAATGATCCCGTCGTTCTTGACGCACTACTACGAAGCGGAAAGAGGGCCATTCAAGAATATCTGCGATTTGTCGGAAGCCGAGCTCGACCGTTTGATTAGTGCCGAGCGGGATGCAAATACGGCTTTTAACCGCTTCGCTCTTGGAAAAGATTTCTTCAAAATCAGACGAGCTGCCGATGATCTGCTGATTGAAAAATACATCGCGAAATTTGGGCGCGGTCCCGCCGGCCGGCCGTTCTATGCGGTGCTCGGTCAATTTGACCGCACATTATCAATGTATCGAGATGGCAGAAGCATCCAGCTTGATTTGTCTCAGTTTTCCAGAGAACAAGTGACATTCATGTATCCGGACCACTTCGTATTGGTATGGAGCAAAGGATTGTATCCTCCACCACCCGCTTTGTTTGGGTCATCGGTCTACTCACACGAACCGCTTCATGACTGCTTGTTTACTTACGATGATTTACCGGAAGCGTTTCGGGTTTATTCTCTCGAGGATCGGATCGCGCAGGCAAAGGAAAAGGATTTATGGGTGTCTTCCTACGTTGAGGCACATATTTGGGATCCAGATATTCGGAAGAAAATTCGGATGTGACGTTCAGTCCAGCCAGATGCTGGCGGATCAAGCGGATGAGATCGCGCGGTTCTATCCGAAGCACTCGACCCAGTCTAGGCTACCCACCGTAGCCTTTGCCAGCAGAAACACAAATTTCGAACCATCCGTACGCAAATCGACGTATTGTAGAAGCCTTGCTTTTGGCCTACGAATTTAATTAGAGCGTCGATTCCGTCATACGGGCAGCTTCCATGGGTCTTCGAAAGAAATGAAATTTAAATGGCTCAACCTCATCTGATTATCTATCTAGCTAGATTTGGCGGCTTCCACACGCATCTTTTGAAACTATGGCGGATGCTAAAAAGATTGCGCTCGCAGGACTCACTAGCGGTCTCGGTGCTCCAGGACATTCATCTTAACTAACTCCTACAATGCCTCTTTTATCCGCCTTGTCGGCCACCACCCCCGTTGTACGTAGCCTCCAAGTCGACGTCCCGCCTCAGACTCCGGTAGCCGTGGAGGGCATCACCGAACCTCTTACGGATCTTGTCATTCCTGCTGCGGATGGAAAGGTCTTACTTCCAGGTGATCCTGGATTCAATGACCTACTACCATTTAATCTCCGCACGACGAGTCGTCCCTTGGCCATTATTCAATGTCTGACGCCGAACGGCGCCAGCCTTGGGGTGAAATGGGCACGGCGCCACGAGGTTCCGCATTGTGCACATGCGGGCGGACATTCTTATGAGGGCTTTTCGTCCTGCCCCGGTCTAGTGATCGACGTACGAAAGATGAATGGAATCACCGTCGACGTAGCGAACCAAATCGCACGCCTCGGGTCCGGCTGCCTCCTTGGTGATATCGCAGTCGCGCTCTTCCAGCACAAGCTCGCTCTACCCGCAGGCTCGTGCCGTCCTGTTGGCGTTACCGGCCTCGCGCTGGGAGGAGGACATGGGCTTATCTCAAGAAAATTTGGGCTCACCTGCGATAATCTGATTTCAGCCCATGTAGTGACGGCGGATGGCGATGAATTAGATGCCAGCCTGAACGAAAACCCAGCCCTGTTTTGGGCTCTACGCGGCGGTGGCGGAGGGAATTTTGGTATCGTGACGGAGTTTGCATTTAAGGTTCACCCGATCGACGACGTGATCCTATTTAGCATCTCTTGGCCAAACGATACATTCCGAACGGCCGTAATCAGGACGTGGCAAAGCCTGGTCCAATCGGCGCCTGACGAGTTGTCGTTTCTGCTCCACGTCAACGGTGGTGAAGGACACATCAGCCACCTCGGCTGCAACGGCCTGTTTCTACCACGGAGTGCATCCGAAACGCCGAGTATAGAAGATCTCAAGACGGTGCTGGCCCCGCTGCTTTCGCTTGGGAATCCTAGTTTTACGCAGAGAGAGGTTAACTACCTTGATGCCGCTAAGGCCTTGGCTGGTGATGGCGATCCAAATCGCGTTTATTTTAAGGGAAAATCTGACTATTCGGTACAAGTCTGGTCCGATGAAGCCATTCAAACTTTCATCGAAGCGCTACGCAACGCATCTTCGCCGATCGCCACCATTTTCGAAGCCTACGGCGGAGCCATAAATAGGGTCGGTGAAACCGAAACCGCTTTTCCGCATCGCGGTAGCACCCTCTTTTGTCTGCAGTACTTTCTACAGTGGTCATCCAGCTCCTCGACCAACCGAAATGTGGCAGCGGTCCGCGCCCTTTACGACGCTATGCGCCCTCACCTTCCAGGCTTTTCCTACGTGAACTACATTGATGCGGATTTGCAGGACTACGCGCGGTCATATTACAAAGGAAACCTGCCCCGCTTGCAGACAGTCAAACAGCAGTATGACCCGGATAATTTTTTCCATTTTGCTCAGAGCGTACCATTACCTGGAGACGATGGGTTGAAATGATAATATGGATCCGAACACTCCTCTTGCACCGCTGGCGCAGGCGCAATCAGCTCCTTCAGAAGCTACACCTCAGACCCTGAATCTCGTCTTCCCCAGTCACGGAGAGGAAGGCGAAGCAACCCGGGTAACCTACAATCTAAACGGAGATACCTTGGTTGTGACCTATGAAGTCACGACCCGTGACGTCAATCCCGAGAAAGTAGCTGACACGGAGATCTTCAACGGCAACGTCGTTGAGCTATTCATCTGCACGACTGCGAGACCCGCGCAGATACCCCGCCCCTATTACGAGTTTGAGGTCAGCCCCTACAATCAGGAGCTTCAAGTCCTGATCGACAAAAATGGCAAATTCAATGAAAAGTGGAACACCGCTAGATTCATGCATTCGGCCACAATGCGCACCGACCGTCCGGGCTGGGATGCAGTAATGGAGATCCCCCTTAAAGATCTAGCTTGGAATGGCGACCCCGCTACGCTTGTTGGTAATGCTTTTGCGATCTTGGGGGCTCAGGGTGTGCGCCGGTTTTACAGCGCCTACCTTCCGCAGCAAGCAAAGCCTAACTTTCACGAGCCGGCTTTCTTTAAACCATTTCCACTGAACAGCAACTAATCTGCTCAAAGCAGAGCCGGTACTCTACGGTGAAGTCGGCTCTGAAGCGGTCCTTTTGGAAGCTTCTCCCACCGGAAGTTGTGAAACGTCACTGTCTGCGATAGTAGAATGAGATTCTACTTCACATGATCCGA
Organism: Verrucomicrobiota bacterium; assembly: GCA_019239825.1. GTDB lineage: Bacteria > Verrucomicrobiota > Verrucomicrobiia > Chthoniobacterales > JAFAMB01 > JAFAVN01. The sequence goes on from JAFAZK010000341.1 coordinate 122,448, forward strand.
ATCAGACCAGTCCGCGTCGAGGATGCAGAGGGAATTGTTAACGTTTTGAATCCACTCATTCAGGCGGGCACCTCCACCGCTTTAGACCGAGTTTTCACCGCAGACGAGGAGCGAATTTTTATCAGTGCGTTCCCGTCCCGCGGCGTCTTCAATGTCGCAGAAAAAATCGACGACGGAGCCATCGTTGGCTTTCAAAACGTCGAACCCTTCGCAACCTACACCGGCGCGTTCGCGCATGTGGGCGTGATTGGCACTTATGTAGCCCTATCCGGACACCGACAGGGAATCGGCCGGCTTCTTTTCGAAGCAACACGACTAATAGCCAAGGACAAAGGCTACGAGAAATTCTCTGCGTTTGTCCGCGCCGATAACGTGGCCGGACTCGCATTCTATAAACGCATTGGCTTCGAAGTTATTGGCACCGCTAAACGGCATGCGAAGATCAAAGGCCGGTATATCGACGAGATGATGATCGAGAGGGAGCTATAAAAAGGTGATTGGTGATTTGTGAGTAGTGATTGGTGTAAAGCACTGCGTACGGGCGCCGCGACCGATCCAATCACTATTCACTAATCACCAATCACGCCCGATCTCACTTCTCCCCCTCCCCGTCAGTCCGGAATAAGATGCAGCTTCTGGAGCTCTTGCTTGCTCGGTAATTGCTTGGTATCCCAGCCGCCGCCCAGAGCTTGCACTAATGCAACGCTGGCGATGAGGCGCTGTTCCTGCACTTGCAGTGCCGTCTCCTGATCTTGCAGTAGGGTCACCTGCGCTGTGACCACCGTCGTGTAAGGAATCGTCCCAGCCTGATATTCGTTCAACGAAATCTGCACGGCTTGCTGTGCCTTGGCCACCGCATCGCGCTGCACCCCTATCTGTTGCCCCAATACTCGCAGAGCAACCAGTTCGTCTTCGACATTTTGGAAGGCAGCCAGTACCGTTTCTCGATAGTTAGCAACACTCTGTCTGTAGGCAGCCCGAGCAGCCGCTACCGCTGCGGAACGTTGGCCACCGGTCAGTACGCTTTCACTCGCACTCGCCATCAGAGTCCAGACCTCGCTAGAACTGGAGAAAAGGGCGGTACCTGGGTTACCCGCATATCCAAAGACCGCCGACAGATCAAAGGTTGGGAAATACGCGGCTATCTGCACTCCGACTAAGGCGTTCTCCTCCTCCATCTGGCGTTCGGCTTCGGCAATATCTGGTCTTCGTTCCAATAACATTGAAGGAACTTCCGTCGGAACAATGGGAACTCGCTCCGCTAGCGTTCCCTCCGGAATTGATACTTCGGAGGGCGGTTTCCCGACCAGCAAAGCAATGGCATGTTCAAACTGGCCGCGCTGGACTCCGACATTAATCAACGACGATTGTGCCGCCAAGAGCAGGGCCTGTGCGTTAATAACGTCCGATCGGGCTGCCGTCCCAACGGCATACTGGTTCTGGGTTATCTTCAGTGCACGTTCGTAGGCGGCAACGGTGTCAGCCAACAGTTGCTTAAGCGCGTCTTCATACCGCAACCCAAAGTAATCAGTTGCGAGGGTTGCCTGCGCGGATAGCCGAGCGGCGTCTAATGTCGCCGCACTAACCTGAGCGGAAGCCACACTACTTTCGACTGTCCGCCGAACCTTACCCCACACGTCCGGCTCCCATGTGGCCGTACCTTCCAATGAGTAGGAGGTGATTGCGCCAGTGTTGAACCCGTTGGCGCCCCCGCCGCCCGATTTCTGCCGTTCAACTTGCGGCGTTACGCTTAAGGAAGGAAAGAAAGCGGATTGTTGTTCGTGCACGGTGGCCTTGGCTTCTTCATAGGCCGCTTCGTCGGCTTTAACCGTCTGATTTGAGATATTTACCTCCTGCTCAAACGCGTCCAGTCTTGGATCCCGATAGATCGACCACCAAGCTCCCCTATTGATCGTGTCGTTAGGAGTCGCTACTTTCCAACCCTGATACTCTTTGTAAACGGTAGGCACCGGCGCGGAAGGCCGGTGATAATTGGGGCCGACGGAGCAGGAAAGGGCGGCTAAGGAAAATGCTGCGAGAGCGAACGGGCGAAGGGGCGACGCGGCAACACCGCCATGCGCTGACATCGCGAGGTCCTGGTCAGAAATCAGTTTATGATCCATTAATATAGTCGTTCAAATTCGAGCCGAAGACACAGCCCTATCGGCCTTACGTTGATGCGCTCACTAACGCCCATCGAGGGCTTCGCCGTCTCGCCCATTGACCGTTCGCCCATTCGCCCTTCATGCCGGCTGTCGTTTGCGTGAGGAATGTTTCAAATTCTCTAACCAAAGCCGGAGGCGATCGAGATAGAGATAAATGACAGGGGTACTATAGAGGGTCAAAATCTGACTGATAACCAGTCCGCCGATGATAGACACACCCAAAGGTCGGCGGAGTTCGGATCCATAGCCGTTTGCGACTACGAGCGGAAAGGCGCCTAGGATGGCAGCAAAAGTTGTCATCATGATGGGACGAAATCGAACTAGACTTGCTTTTACGATGGCGTCATAGGAACTCAGCAATTCCTCGCGCTCCGCCTGCAGCGCGAAGTCAACCATCATGATGGCATTCTTCTTCACAATGCCGATTAACAAGATCATGCCCAGCATTGCAATAATGCTGAACTCCATATTGAACAGGAGCAACGCAATCAATGCTCCTAACGTTGCCGAGGGCAAAGTGGATAGAATGGTAATTGGATGAATATAACTCTCGTAAAGTATCCCTAGAATCACATAAACCCCGGCTAACGCCGCTAAAATCAGAAGCGGTTCATCCTTGAGCGAGGATTGAAAAGCGTTAGCATTTCCAGCAAACGTACCGTGAATGCTGGCGGGCATATGAATTTTCGCGATGGTCTCTTGAACGGCCGTCACGGCATCGCCGAGTGAGTAACCGGGCGCCAGATTGAACGAGATCGTTGAAGCGACGAAAAGCCCCTGGTGGTTTACCGAAAGAGGTGTGTGATCGAATTCATAACGAGTGAAAGCCGCCAGTGGGACCATGTTTTCAGCCTGGGTAGTGACTGCGGCGCCGCTTGAGGCGCTCGATCTACCCGCAACCGCTAATGCATTGGTCGCCTGATTCACCGATGAGCTTGTACTCCGCGAAGTGCTGCTGGCTGATCCGCTAGTTTTTGGCACACTGCCGCCAGTGAAGGTACCTGTCACCGCATTGGTTGACTGCGTACCGGTGGCATTTTGCCCTTCCGTACTAACATAGAGCTTCTTTAAGGTATCGGGGTTCTGCCAGTATTGCGGCGCCACCTCCATCACCACGGAGTACTGGTTCATGGCGTTGTAGATAGTAGACACCTGGCGTTCCCCGAATGCATCATACAAGGTATTATCAACCGTGCTCGGGACCAGTCCGAGGCGGCCCATGGTTAGCCGATCGATCTTAAGATCCGCCTGTAATCCATTCTGTTGTTGATCGGAGTTCAGATCGGTCAATTCGGGGCGCTCTCTCAGAGCAGTAAGCAGCTTCGGGCCCCACTCCAGAACTTCGCTGGTCTCGTCAGCCTGCAAACTATATTGATATTCAGACAGGCTTTGTCTGCCGCCGATATGAATATCCTGCATGGGCATGAGAAATAATCTCGCACCCGAAACCTGAACCAATTTGGCGCGCAAACGCGCGGCAACCACTCCGATCGGATCTCTTTCCTTTTGCGGTTTCAAGCTCACCCACACGTTGCCGGAGTTCGTCTGGCGTCCTCCAGTATTTGCCACCACGCTCTCCACGGCGGGATCGTTTTGTACGATGGTCTGAATTTGCTCCAGCTTTTTCCGCATCAATTGAAACGAAATGGAGGCATCAGCCTGAATCCCGCCGAGCAAAGTGCCGGAATCCATGTCCGGGAAGAAGCTTTTCGGTACAACATTGAACAGATAGAAGTTCAAGGCAGTGCTACCAATCAGGATCAGGAGTATCAGCGGCGAATGCTTTAACGCCCGGCGCAAAGAGTCTTCATAGAAACTCAGCATCCCGTTGAAACAACTTTCGGTAATCCGGAAGAGCCACTTTGTCTTTCTGGTTCTGTGGTCTCCTTCAACGGGACGAGTCCGGCGCAGCAATTTCGCACACATCATCGGAGTCGAAGTCAGGGATAAGACCAGCGAAATGATGACAGCGACCGACAAGGTGATAGTAAATTCGCGAAATAGCCGGCCGATAATTCCACCCATCAAAAGGATCGGCAGAAACACACCGATCAGCGACAGACTGATGGAGAACACCGTGAAGGCCACTTCTTTGGTTCCTTCCAAAGCGGCTTGTAATCGAGACCGCCCCATCTCCATGTGACGAGCGACATTTTCGACAACCACCACGGCGTCATCCACGACGAAGCCAGTCGCAATGGTCAGGGCCATCAACGATAGGTTGTTCAAAGAATAACCTAAGAGATACATGGCGGAGAACGTTCCGATAATAGAAACCGGCACCATAACGCCAGGGATCAACATGGCCCGGGTATCTCTTAAAAACAGGAGCACGACCACAATGACCAACACCACCGCGATCACCAAGGTTTGCTCGGTATCTGCCAGAGAAGTACGGATGGTCGCGGTTCGATCTCCGGTTACGATCATGTCAGTGCCGCCCGGCAATGACGCTTTTAAGAAGGGCAGGATGGCTTTAATACGATCCACCGTCTCGATCACGTTTGCACCTGGCTGTTTGAAGATCACCAGGGTTACCGCAGACTTACCATTGATGACGCCGGCATAGCGTAAGCTCTGAACCGAATCATTCACCTCTGCGATATCGGAGAGTAAGGTGGCTCGACCGTTCCGGTAGGCCACAACCAAATCCCGATAGTCGGCGGCGTGCGTGGCCTGATCGTTGGTATATACCTGGAACTGACGGTCTCCTAGCTCGACCGCACCTTTCGGGCTATTCGCGTTCGCGGCTGCTAACGCCGCCCTGACATCCTCTAGCCCAATCCCGTATTGTGAGAGCGCATCTGGGTTCAACTCCACCCGCACCGCGGGCAATGAGCTACCACCCACATCGACATTCCCGACCCCGTCGATTTGCTCCAGCTTCTGTTGGAGTATCGTCGCTGCCGAGTCGTAGAGTTGCCCTGCTGTCCGAGTAGCGGAAGTGAGCACGATCAAAAGGATCGGCGCATCCGACGGATTATATTTACGGTAAGTTGGATTACTTCGCAGGTTACTGGGCAGATCTGCACGAGCCGCATTAATGGCCGCTTCAACATCTCGAGCCGCTCCATCAATATCTCGATCTAAGGCAAATTGTAGCGTGATCTGCGTCTGTCCCAGCGAACTGCGCGAGGTCATTTCCGTAACGTCGGAGATGAACCCAAGGTGGCGTTCCAGTGGAGCGGCTACCGTCGCCGCCATGACGTCCGGGCTAGCTCCCGACATGGATGCTTGGACCATCAAAGTCGGAAAATCGACCTGCGGCAACGGGGATACCGAAAGATGGAAGAGAGCTAAAACGCCGGCGAAAGCGACCCCAATGGTTAGGAGTGTCGTCGCCACGGGCCGGCGAATAAAAATCTCACAAAAGTTCATTTGAACCGCAGATTGTTAAGGGACAGCGCTAGGCCCGCAAATGGGGAAAAAAGGAAATTAAATATCCGCAGATTAAACAGATTACGCAGATTGCGGTTCGGGGCTGTCCGGGATGCTGCGGCAAAAGAACCTCTATTGGCGGGAGCTGCGTCTTGATCTTCCGGGACGACATCGGAGCCGCAAACGTAATTTGCGTAATCTGTGTAATCTGCGGACATCTCCAACATCTACGGTTACTCCTCGTCGCTGGTGCCTGGTGAGATTCGTCGTCCTAAGCGGTCAAGGGCGAGATAGATCACGGGGGTGGTGAAAAGGGTCAGCACCTGACTTAGAAGAAGGCCGCCCACAATCGAGATACCCAATGGTCGTCGCAGTTCTGAGCCGGTACCGGTTCCAAGCATTAGCGGCAACGCTCCGAATAGCGCCGCTAAGGTCGTCATCATGATCGGCCGGAATCGGAGGAGACAGGCTTCGTAAATGGCTTCCGGCGGAGATTTACCGTGATCGCGTTGGGCCTCCAAAGCGAAATCGACCATCATGATGGCATTTTTCTTAACAATGCCGATCAGAAGAAGGATCCCGACGATTCCCATGACATCGAGGCCGCAACCAGTCACCATCAATGCAAGCAAGGCCCCCACTCCCGCCGAAGGCAAGGTAGAGAGAATCGTAATCGGATGGAGGAAGCTCTCGTACAGAACCCCGAGGATAATGTACATGGTCACAATAGCGGCGATTAACAGGAATAGTTCGTTGCTCAGAGAAGACTCGAACGCCGAGGTCGCTCCGCGAAAATTTGCGATGAACCCGTCTGGAAGATTTATGATTCGCTGCGCTTCTTTAATTCTCTGGAGCGCTTCCCCCAGCGACGCCCCCGGCGCTAGATTAAACGAGATCGTTGCAGCCGGGAATTGCCCTAGATGCTCGATCCGCAAGGGGGTTTCTTTAACCGAGACTGTACTGATAGCAGACAAAGGCACCTGACCCGCTCCAGACACTGTGCTGCCAGAAGTAATCGAGCTGGGTACATAAATGGAGCCAAGTGACTGCAAACCATCTTGGAGGTTAGGAGCCGCCTCCAGGATTACTCGGTACTGATTGGCTTGAGTAAAGATCGTGGAGGCAATCCGTTGGCCAAAGGAATCGTATAATGCGTTGTCCACCGTGGCCGGAGTAATTCCAAAACGGGCGGCACTTTTTCTATCGATGACAATATCCGCCGTTAATCCGCTCTGCTGCAGATCACTGGCCAAATCGGTGATCTCAGGGGCCTTTTGCAATTCGGTAACCAATTTCGGCACCCAGATATTCAGCTGTTTAAGATCGGCGTTCTCCAGCACAAATTGGTATTGAGTGGCACTAACCGTGACGTCAGTGGTTAGGTCTTGGACAGGCTGCAAATATAAAGCGATACCTTCCTGGCCCTGTACCTCTTGCTCGATACGCCGCACGATTTCCTGAGAAGTCAGCGCACGCTCGTCATGTGGCTTCAAGTCGATCAAGAGCCGGCCATTATTTACGGTTGTGTTAGTCCCATCCACACCAACGAATGATGATAAACTGACGACATCCGGATCTTTTAGGATCGTCTTGGCCAGGGTGCTTTGGCGTTTGACCATGGCAGAATACGAAGTCGACTGAGATGCCTGGGTGACGCCTTCAATTAATCCGGTGTCTTGCACCGGGAAAAATCCTTTCGGGATTACTATATAGAGCCAGATAGTAATGATTAACGTACCGACGGCGACGAGGAGAGTCAGCCCCTGATGACGCAGCACCCAAGTCAACATACGCCCGTATTGCTTGATCATGGCGCCTACGGTCGATTCACTTAGTCTTTCGAAACCCCCGGTTGGCTCATGGTGGCGCAACATTTTGGCGCACATCATCGGCACTAAGGTCAGCGATATGACCGCGGATAAGACAATGGTCACAACGGAAGTAACCGAGAATTCGTGAAATAGACGTCCAATGACGTCCCTCATAAACAAAAGCGGAAAATGGACGGCAATTAGAGAGATGGTCAGCGAGACGATGGTGAAACCGATTTGTTTTGAACCTTTGAGCGCCGCCTCCAAGGGACTGTCCCCCATCTCGATATACCGGCTGATGTTTTCTATCACCACGATGGCGTCATCCACCACGAAACCGGTGGCAATGGTGAAAGCCATCAACGACAGGTTGTCGAGATTGAACTTCAGCAAATACATGGCCGACAACGTGCCAATGAGCGAGAGCGGTACTGATAGACTCGGAATGATCGTGGCGCGGAGATTGCGCAAGAACAAGAAGACCACCAGCACCACCAGGGCCACAGAAATACCAAGCTCAAACTCCACATCCTTGACCGAAGCACGAATAGTAACCGTCCGGTCAGTTAGCACAGCAACCTGTACCGAACTCGGGAGTGTCGCTTCGAGCATCGGCAACAGGCTTTTGATATTGTCAACAACGCCGATGACGTTGGCGCTGGGTTGTCTCCTAACTTCCAGGATAATAGCCGGGGTAGTATTCACCCACGAGCCAAGTTTTGTGTTCTCGGCGGTCTCGGCCACAGTCGCCACGTCCCGCATACGCACCGGTCTGCCGTTTTTGTACGAAATAATCGAATCCATGTACTCCTGGGGATCATGGAGCTGGTCGTTCGCATTGATGGTGTAGGATTGGGCGGGACCATCAAAATTTCCTTTTGGAGTATTGACGTTTAGATTCCCGATCGTCGTACGCAGATCGTCGATATTCAGACCGTACGCAGCCAGGGCCTGCAAGTTAGCTTGTATTCGCACCGAGGGGCGATGTCCGGTACTGACCTGTACCAGGCCAACTCCCGGAATTTGCGACATTTTCTGCGCTAATCGCGTATCGGCGATATCCGCGATTTCCGGCAACCGCAATGTCTTTGACGTCAGGGCGAGGGTAAGAACCGGGGCATCTGCCGGGTTTACCTTTGCGTAGATAGGAGGAGCCGGTAAATCGGATGGAAGGAGGTTGTTGGCAGCGTTGATGGCCGCTTGCACTTCCTGTTCAGCGATATCGAGATTCAGGTCCAGACTAAACCGCAGCGTGATAATCGACGCTCCGGCTGAACTCGAAGACGTCATTTCTTCAAGGCTGGGCATCTCTCCCAACTGACGTTCCAACGGGGCTGTAACCGAAGTGGTCATCACTTCGGCGCTAGCACCCGGATAAAAAGTTTGAATCTGGATGGTCGGGTAGTCGACTTCAGGGAGAGCCGATATCGGCAGGAAATTGTAAGCGACTACGCCGGCAAGCAGAATCGCGATCATCAGAAGCGAAGTCGCAACCGGCCGGAGTATGAACAGACGGGACGGATTCATTAGCAGGAGCCAGGAGCTAGAATCTAGGACTTAGGAGGAACAAAACCGCGAATGCACACGAATGGACACGAAAAAAACGTCTTTCGGCTCCAAGATCTTAACTCCCAGGTTCTGAGTTAGAGGCTCCCGGCGGTTTTCGTTGCGGGCCGCCGCTGCTGTTTCCATTCCCGTTCCAGTTATGATGATGTTCTCGAGGTGACCCGGTACCGTTGGATCTGCCAACCCCTTGATGGGGTTTACTTGGCGGATCATTTAATGGTTGCTTACCTGGAAGCTGCACCCTTGCGCCGTCGAACAGCCGGTCAACACCATCGGTCACTACCGTTTCACCCGACTCAAGGCCGGATACGATAGCGGTTCGCTGGCCATCGCTGGGTCCTGTCTTAACCACTCTAACCGACACGGTTGAATCGGAATTCACTACATAAACATAGGAGCCTGGCGCCCCTAGCTGAATAGCAGCGGTGGGCACAACAATGGTATCCTTCAACGTGTCCACGAGAAGCCGGGCGTTAACAAACTGTTGGGGGAAAAGTTCGTCTTTATCATTCGGAAACATCGCTCTGAGTTTTACGGTTCCCGTTGATGTATCCACCTGGTTATCCGTGGTGGACAAAGTACCGCTGGCAATCGCGGTTGTATCGGTCCGATCGTATGCCGTGACGGGTAAAGTGGCTCCATCACGGAGACGCTTTACCACTTTTGAGATCTTGTCCTCCGACACAGTGAAGATCACCGACATGGGCTGCATCTGGGTGATCACTACGATCCCGTTCGCGTCACTGGTCTGGACATAGTTACCCTGATCGACCTGACGGATGCCCACGATTCCGTCAACCGGAGACACGATATGGCAGTAACCGAGATCTACTTTGACGGTTTGAATCTGAGCTTGGTCAACCAAGACATTACCTTCGTCCTGTTTCACGGTTGCCTCTTGGGTGTCCACCTGCTGAAAGGCGATCGAATCTTGAGAAGCCAATTTCTTGTAGCGGGCAAGATCCAGTCTGGCGTCATCCAGTAACCCCTGATCTCGAACGAGTTGGCCCTGATATTGTTCAAGCTGAGCCAGGTAAATCTGAGGATCGATTTGCGCTAAAAAATCACCTTTCTTAACGAGTTGCCCCTCCGTGAAGACGATCTGCGTTAGTTGACCGTTAAGTTGGGTTTTGACGGTTACGGTAGCCAGGGGAGTCACCGTGCCTAGTCCTTCTAGGGTAATAGGGATATCTCCCTTTTCCGCTACCCCGGTCCCAACCGGCATCACCGAGTTCATAAAGGCGTGGCGGCCAAACTGAGCGGTCTGTGGCTTTTGTCCCGAGCGCGGCTGTATTACGAAGAACCATAATGCTCCCAAGCCCAGAAAAATCAGGGCGAAGACTAGAAGCCGGGTCCGAGCTTTAGATTTCCGGGGAGGCGGTGGTGGCCGGGAAGGCTTTAACTGAGTTGGCTGGGTTATCTGCGTACTCATCCTCGTCTGGCGGTCGAATCGCGGCCCTTAAAACGCGTCTGTTGCTTCCGGTATCTGACCAGAAATCTCAAAACGATTTTCGCGAGACAAGCCGTCGAAAAACCAGCCACATCGATGACGTGAGAGGCGACGTTAGGACATGATTTTCCGATAAACGGCCTCTCCTAGGGATGAAAGGTCTGGGAAGAGGAGGAGTTCAAAGAGTTCAAGGAGTTGCCGGAGTTCACGGAGGCAACATTCGTGAGCGGGCAGCCAAAGCTAGCGCTTAGACAATCGCCTCCTCTATCGCTTGCAATCCGGCCGATTTGGGACCTCGGTGCTGCTTGAACTCCTTGAACTCCTTTCTCCATAGTCTACGTCAGCAATGCACAATCTGGCATTCGATCGAAACAGTCGGTGTTTCCTATGGCGAGATTCTATTGTCTTTCGACGATGGGCCGAATCCAATTGACGCTACAACCGCGCGATTGCTCGACATTCTAGGACAGGAATCCGTTCGAGGCGCTTTTTGCGTTTGTGGTAAATCGATTGGCAACGCCTCGGAGCTCGTAGAACGGATGATGACCGAAGGGCATCTGCTAGTTAACCACAGCTACTGGCATCAACCCTTTGCGCTGTTTTCTGAAAAGTCATTAGAGAAGGAAATCGACGATTGCGATGCAAAGATCGCTGCCGCATTGCATAGCCCTTCGTTTAAGACTCGATTTTTTCGACCGCCTTGCGGCTGGCAAACCCCTGTACTCGAACGCCTACTACCCCGGTTGCAAAAACAGTTATTCCCAATCACCCACTTTGGATACGACACCAACATGACCCGACACAATTACCTTCAATGGGTGGATCGAACTTTGCAGGCAGCCAAGCGTGACGGAGGCGGTCTCTTCGTCTTACACGATCGCCGTCTGCGTTTCTGGGGCGAACGTTTCTACGATCCTATGGACAAAGATAGCAGCGCTTACCGTGGCTGGGTCCCGGACGCTGCAGCGCTGCTGATTCGCAGATGCCGAGACGAGGGATTTAGGTTCGCAGATCCACATACATTTACAGGGCCAGGCGACAAAAGGAGCTAGGAGGCGGTGTCGCGGTGCACCCACAATCGTCCTCGTACTCGATCGAATGCCCGCGTGTGATGGGTGAATACCCAGGCATGGAGGGGAGCCGCTTTGGCGCGCACTTCGTCACCCTCGCAAGCTTTGCCACACCGCTAATCCGGCCAGAGGGTGTCGAAAGCAGGCGGCTCCCGGGAACGT
>JAFAZK010000122.1 GCA_019239825.1 Verrucomicrobiota bacterium
GAACACTTCCGCCGCCGCCGTCGCTATGGCGCTCGATGAAGCCCATCGCAACGGCCGGATCCAAATCGGTGACTATATTCTCTTGGTAGTTTTTGGCGGCGGACTGACTTGGGCGAGTTCCGTCATCCAATGGTGAAACGCGTTCACCGTTCACCGTTCACCGTTCACCGTTCACCGTTCACTGTTCGCGGTTCACTGTTCACCGATCGCGGTTAAGCGGTTTACGCGTGACGAGGCGCCTTCTTTTCGGTTCGTTGTCCGAACTTTCGTCCCTTCAGCTCCGTTCCGGAGAGATAGCGCATCAGGCCACCGACCATTCGTGTAGCAGTCTCCCCCTTGCCATCAAGTTCCGCATGCAACCGTTCGTCGATCAAGCCGACGTCCAGGCTATAGATCAACTGGCCTCTCAATTCGCCAATTGAACCCTTGGAAATCGATAGGAACTGTGCAAACTCGGCGTTCCCGTCGCGCTCAAAACCCTCGGCAAAATTCGAAAGGACTGAGATAGCGGCACGCTCCATTTGCTCAAATAGAACCCTGTCTCGGCGGAACCTTGGGGACCGTATTAAAAGTCCTACTTCTCGAACAAATGACCGGGAAGCCTGAAAAGCTTCAAAATCAGTAAACGAATTCAGCGTAGCCATGTACCAACGATTACTGAGTTTAGGAATTAAATACAACATAAAATTTATATGTATCGCTATTTCGGACTGCAAATCGTACAAATATCTGCGTAGATTGATGGAATCATATGAACCGCGAACCGCGAACCGCGAACCGCGAACCGCGAACCGTGAACCGTGAACCGTCTAATCGATACCCACTGTCATTTGGACTTTCCTGAATTTGCGGACGATCTCGATGCCGTGATCAAACGGGCGATCGCTGCGGGAGTCGATAAAATGATAACGATCGGGACTTCGATGGATTCCAGCCGAACGGCCATCGAGTTAGCCGACCGCTACCCTAATGTTTATGCCACAGTTGGTCTGCATCCGACATCGATCGGCCAAAATACACCTGAGTTTGTCGAGGAACTGAAACAACTGGCCAAACATCCAAAGGTGGTTGGGATCGGCGAGTGCGGACTCGATTTCTATCGACTAGCTGACGACGATAAACCCGATCTGGTGGAAACCGCTTTCGGATCCATTACGCTGAGCGGGATCGAAGCCGAGTTGAGAATCGATTCACTCAAGGCGGCTCAAGCCGCCGCATTCGAGCAACAACTTGAACTCGCAGCCCAATTACAAAAGCCGGTAGTGATTCACCAACGCGACTCCTGGAACGAGACGTTGGACATTCTCAAACAATATTCAGTGAAAGCCGTGCTGCATTGCTTTACGGGTGGCGTACCGGAGTTAAGTGAGGTTCTGGCGATGGGGCATCATGTTTCATTCACTGGAATCGCGACATTTAAGAACGCTACGGATGTCCGGGCCGCGGCAAGAGTGGTGCCCGCTGATCGAATGATGGTAGAAACCGATGCGCCATATCTGGCGCCGGTCCCCAACCGCGGGAAACGTTGTGAACCAGCGTACGTTAGCCTAACCGCAGACGCGATCGCGAAAGAACGTGGCGTCAGTTTTGAAAGTTTCGCCCAAACGACCACCGCAAATGCCGAGCGGTTTTTCAGGCTCTAACAGGCGACTTTAAAAGCTCAGACCTAACGGAGCGAATGACCGCCTCGCGAGTAAAGAAAGCAAAACTATACCCCACCTACCGAATAACGAGCAGGTGGGGAAAACTAATTCGGGACGAGCTCTAAATTTTATCGCACCGTCTTGTCCCTCAGATCGGGACAACGCGGAGTAGCTTATCGGCGGCGAAAATCGCGGCCTTTTCCTCTGCGGTCATCGCGACCACCTCCACCGCCACCACGGCCGGCTTCGCTCGGGAAGAAACGATCTTGTCGAGGTTCCGGCGGTCGGGCTTCATTTACGGTAAGAGCACGATTATCTAACGAATAACCGTTGAACTTATTAATGGCTTCGCTGGCTGCTTCGCCTGATTCCATGGTTACGAATCCAAACCCACGCGATTTCCCCGTGAATTTGTCCTGAATGATTTTGACGTCGACGACGTTTCCAACCTGTCCGAACAGGTCTTGTAGATCTAGCTCGGTCGTAGCGAAGGATAGATTTCCTACGTAGAGTTTTGCTGACATAATAACAGTTTTTCGGGGACACCTCCTCGAGCAAGCCGGTCCAAACCGGATCCGATCGCCAACCAATCTAAGCAGCTGACAATTACCTCGAACGAAAAGAAGTCCCTATCGGCTACGGCAGGAAGGGCGCGGTTTCAAGTGGAAAAGGAGTTCGAGAAGCACTCGTCAGAGCCAAAAATCTCACGCAAAGCCGCAAAGACGCTAGGATCAGGACAAATAATCGGGATTAGCCGCAGACAGCACAAAGAACGCAAAAAGAAGACAAAAGAAGACAAACGAACCGCCGATAGACGCAGATTTACGCGGTTTAGATCGGAACGCATGGTCCAGCGAATCGCGCTGGTCAGCGCGTCGCGCCATTTCGCAAAGGAGACGTATCTCGCTCTATCGCGCCGTCTAGCGCTCTAAAAATCCGCGTCAATCTGCGTTCATCTGCGGTTGGCCTTTTCCTTGCGATCCTTATGGGCTATTCCGTCTTCCAATGAAAGTTAACCGGGATTTCTACATCCGGATGCAGGCTTTGGTGAACCGGGCAGGTCAAAGCTGCTTTTTCGAGGGCGCTCTTTTTGGGATGAGTCGCCGGGAGCGGAACGGTGATATCGACGGTTAAACTCTTAATTCTTCGTACCGGTTCCTGAAGCATCTCTTTTCCAACGCTGACCTTCGTTCCCGTCAGATCAACCTCATGGCGTTTGGCAAAGATTCCCATGATTGTGACCATGCAAGTTCCCAAGGCGGTGGCCACTAGATCAGTTGGAGAAAAAGCGGAGCCTTTCCCGCCGTTATCGACGGGAGCATCCGTCAAAATTCTGTCGCCGGACGGGACATGAAGCGCCTCAGTCTGCAGCTGCCCGTTATACTCGATCTCGATTTTGACCATGAAAGGTTTATCGCTGCGCTCGGCAACGCCGTCAACGCCGGCGGCATCTCCTACTCGCAATCGTCCTCGTCGTTGTCCTCGAATACGTGCGGCAAGCGAACGGATTCACTTTGAACCCAGCGCCTGGAGGGGAGCCGCTTTGGCACGTGCTCCGATGACCCCGCGTATTCGTTCTATCGCCCGATCCGGCCACAAAATATCGCAGCAGGCGGCTCCCGCGAATTACCCAGCGCGACGCAGCTCTATGTCCGTGTGTAAATGAATCCAAGGCCATGGGTAAGTGAGTCGCCATGAGACGTTCCCGGGAGCCGCCTGTTTTCGTGAGTTTTCGGCGGCATCAGCGTTGAGACGAATGTGGCGAGAGTAGCGGGACACGCGCCAAAGCGGCTCCCCCGTCCGCATCGCTACGCGAAGCGTTGCGGGCGTGGCCTCCAGGTGTTGGGCATCCGAACGTTCGTCCTGCAATCACAAATCTTCGAGGACGACGAGGACGATCAGAATTCCTTAGCGTCGCTCGCGTAACGCTCTACAAATCTGCCGAATGAAACCAGGACCTCGATAGATGAATCCGGTGTACAGTTGGATGAGATCGGCTCCGGCATCGAAACGAGCCAAAGCGTCGGTTACATGCATGATTCCGCCCACGGAAATTACAGGGAATCGGGATCGAGTTTTAATGTATTTAAGGATTTCGTAGGAACGATCTCGCAGCGGAGTACCGCTTAATCCTCCTTGAGTTCGCCTTGAAATCGGAACTTTCGAGTGATCGATGGTCGTGTTGGTCGCGATAATACCGGAAATGCCATTGGATTCAGCGGTAGCCAGAATATCGTCGACTTCTTTCCAAGTCAGATCTGGCGCGATCTTGAGCAATAGAGGCTTTAGCGCGAGTTCCCGACGAAGCGTGGCGCAAAGGGGACCTAGAGCAGCTGGGTCTTGTAGTGACCGCAATCCCGGGGTGTTAGGCGAACTCACATTCAAAACAAAATAGTCGCCGTGCTCCCGCAACAAGCGCAACGACTTGAGATAATCTTCAACCGCGTTTTCAAGCGGAACGATTCGCGATTTACCGATATTGATTCCAACCGGAATTGCCGGCCATTGCCTGCTTGGTCGTAGCATCTGTAACCGTTCCGCCATCGCGGCGGCCCCTCGGTTATTGAATCCTAATCGATTAATAATCGCCTCAGATTCAGGTACGCGAAACATGCGAGGTTTAGGATTACCCGGCTGCGCCACAGCCGTCACGGTGCCAATCTCAACCGAGCCAAACCCCAGCGCCGCCAGCGCCGGTATCGCAATCCCGTTCTTATCAAATCCCGCCGCTAGTCCGACTGGATTAGGAAAACTCAACCCAAAAACCTCTCGCCGAAGCGGCGACCCCTGGGCCTTCCCGCTGACAAACGGAAGCGAAGAGGCAAGGCTCAGCGCATGTAGCGCGTATTCGTGAATTTTTTCTGGATCGACAAGAAAAAGCAGGCGACGGACGAAATCCTCGTACAGAGAAAACACGCGGTTAGCATACAAGACTTACAGGAGTTCAGAATGCGAAAGTGGTCGCGAATGGCCAAAGGGCCTGGAGGCCACGCACGATAATTTTTGCTGTCTCACTTCCCGATACAGAATTCGCTAAAGATCCGCCCCAGGAGATCTTCGGTATCATGTCGCCCGACGACATCACCAATGGCATCGAGTGCGCCTCGGAGATCGATCGAAATGAGCTCAGGTAGTTCATTCTTTGCCAACCCCGCTTTCGCCGCTTCCAGCTCGGTGATCGCTTTTTGTAGACATGCTTGGTGGCGGACGCTAATGGCAATTCGGAAATCCTGACCGCTGAGCCCCCCGGTCATCACAAAATCCCAGATGGCTTGGTTCAGCGCCTCCTCTCCTTCCCTCGTCCGGCAAGAAAACCGGACCCCCGCGCCGGATTCCCAATCGGGGTGTATCCCGAGATCGACCTTGTTCAATATAAGAATGCGGTTGTTCTTGCCAGAGCCCGAAATAGACTGTTTTCGTCCGTTTTCCGAGTTCGCTGTGCCTTCCGAAGCTCCCACTTTCGCCCTGTGGTCAAAAGCTTTAGCAGCTTCGTCGGGCGAGCCAGCGGCTTCTCTGGACAGGTCGCCGCTTTGGCCTTCATCATCGCTGCGAGAAGGTAAGCTGGCGTCCACCACCCGTAATACCAGATCCGCTTGAGCCAGTTGGAGCTCAGTCCGGCGAATGCCTTCCTGTTCAATGCTGTCTGCGGACGAACGTTTACCGGCAGTATCAATTAATCGGACGGGAATACCGCGAATATTGATTGTTTCTTCGATGGTGTCCCGAGTGGTACCCGGAGTCTCGCTCACGATCGCTCGATCATAGCCCAAAAGCAGATTCAACAGACTGGATTTGCCAACATTGGGTTCACCGTAAATTACCGTGCGCAAACCATGGCGCAGAATTCTGCCTTGATCCGCGGTAGCAATGAGTCTGTCTAGACTGGCGCCGGTTTCTTTAAGGCGATCGAATAGCATCTTGCCGGTCTCAGGCGAAATCCCTTCATCCGGAAAATCGATATAAGCCTCGATATGAGCGAGCGTGGTAAGCAACTCGTCCTGGATCTTGGTTAGCTCGCGTCCCAAATGACCAGCCAGTTGTTCGTTAGCGGCACGCAACGCCAATTCGGTCTGAGCCCTGATCAAATCCATGACGGCTTCAGCCTGAGTCAGATCCATTTTGCCGTTCAGAAAAGCGCGCTGGGTGAACTCACCAGGCTCCGCCGAACGCGCGCCCGCGGTTAAGAGCAATGATAAGATTTTCCGGGTGACTAAAATCCCCCCATGACAACTGATCTCGACGAGATCCTCCCCGGTATAACTCTGCGGACATCGAAAAATAGTGACTAGGACCTGGTCGATCACGCCAGTGGCATCATAGATCTCGCCAAAATAACTCCGCCGAGCCTCCATTTTTTCTGGCGCGGTAGTCCCCCGAAAAATCCGGGCTACCGAGTCTACCGCGTCAGGCCCTGAAATCCGCAGTACCGCAATGGCGCCTTCGCCAACAGCAGTCGAGATCGCAGCGATGGTGTCGTCCAGTAGCATAAGTAAGAGACTTTAAGGTCCGCGGATTACACAGATTACGCAATGCGACATAGCCGTAACCACACAAAGACAGAAGCCTCGCGCAGAGGTCGCAACGGACGCAGAGGTAGGGAATCTTGCTGGAAAAACGACTGGGTATTGGGTGATCCGCTCCATTCGGTGATCAAACACCCAAATCGAGGACGAGGACGATTGAGCGCCTCTTGGCTTAGCGCTATCTACTCTGTCATCACCGCATCGAGATCTTCAAAAAATCGGCGGTTTTGATCCATAGTACCGACACTAACTCGGATCCATTCGGGTAGTTTGTATTCCCCGGTGGCGCGCACAATGGTGCCGCGGCGGAGCAGTTTTTCGAAGATCGCTTTCCCATCGCCCACTTTAACCAACACAAAGTTGGCCGAGCTGGGGACGTATTCGAGACCACGTTTCTCGAATCCAGCCTGAAGGAAAGCGACCCCTTCCAGGGTCATCTCCCGGGTCTTCTGCTGGTGTTCTTCGTCTTGAAGACCGGCGATTGCGCCCACCTGAGCGATGGCGTTGGCATTGAATGGTTGCCGGGTTTTGCCAAGCACCGTGATCAGCTCCGGATTCGCCAGGCCATAACCGATCCGCAGACTGGCCAGACCTTGGATCTTGGAAAATGTGCGGAGCAAAATCACGTTACCGGTTTCATGAACATAGCGCAGGGTATCTGGCGGGTTCGGCAGAAATTCGTAGTAGGCTTCATCCAACACGATCCCCACATTTGACGGAACCTGTTTCACCAGGCGATCCAGCTCGGCGGTTCCCACCATGGTACCGGTAGGGTTGTTCGGATTCGCGATATAAATCAGCTTGGTCCGCGGGGTGATCGCCCGGATCATGGCGTCGACATCGGCCGTCAAACCCGGGTCTGCCACTTCGATGGCTGAGGCGCCGAAGAGATGTGCCATGAGCTTGTAAATTACGAACGCATGATCGGCCACCACGATATTGTCGCCAGGAGTCAGGAAGGCGTGTCCCATGAACTCGATGATTTCGTTAGAACCATTTCCGAGCGCCACGTTCGAGATATCCAAGCCAAACTTTTTCGCAATGGCCATCCGCAGATGATAGCATCCCCCATCCGGATAAAAATGCGCCTTGGTTAGCGCCTCGGTCATGGCCGCTACAGCTTTAGGCGACGGCCCAATCGGGTTTTCGTTCGAGGCGAGCTTAACAATTTTCTCCGGCGGCAGACCCAGCTCACGAGCTACATCATCGATCGGCTTTCCTGGGATATAGGAAACGATGTCGTTGAGCCAAGG
Organism: Verrucomicrobiota bacterium; assembly: GCA_019239825.1. Lineage (GTDB taxonomy): Bacteria > Verrucomicrobiota > Verrucomicrobiia > Chthoniobacterales > JAFAMB01 > JAFAVN01. The sequence continues at coordinate 7,420 of JAFAZK010000122.1, forward strand.
GTTCGCGCGGGAAATCAAGTCGGAGATAACCATGGGAAAGAAGCAAACTAACCCGGGAATCCAACTCGAGGCAACCGAAGAGAATAGTGACGAAAAGACGCAAAAACAACCGCGAATGGACACGAATTGACGCGAATAACCCCGAAGGGAAAAGAGCCAGCTGCAGACAGACCCCGATAAACGCAGATGAAGGGTGATCGGTCGCTGTTTTTTATGTGGGCGTCCTATTGTTATCCATACAGTAATATAATATGTTTTTATCACAAGAGAATCTTGGGTATCGTGCTCTGATTTGATCGAATTTCAGTTGCTATCTACATGACCAGACCAGAAATAACGACGCTCGCTGATCCCGAGAATTTCCGACCGTTTGTAATTGTGACTGCCGGCGGTACACGATATTCGATTGACCAACCCGATTATATTGACATACCGCCGGTCCCCCAACCCGAGGAAGGCGAAGAAGTGGGTGCATCCTATGTGACGGTGTACAACCGGGGCGCGGTCGCCAGATTTATTGTCTTGGAGAACATCGCTTCAATCGAGTTCAAGCCGACACACAAGGACGGATAGATTTTATCGATGCGCCCATTGAGAAGCCCTGATACTCTCGGCTGAGAGATGCCTAAAAATCTTAACGACCTCGAGTCGTATCCCGCTCTTTCCTTTGCGGCTTCGCGTCTTGGCGTGAGATTTTTCTGTTCTTTTGCGTTTTTTTGCGGCTATTCCTTCTCCCCATCAGTTGCTTGGCTGCGGATTCGGTGATGGGAAATCCGCGGTGACTTCCTGACGCACTATCCGGACGTCGATGATGTTCGGAGTCACCGGAGGAATTTTTTCTCCCGTGAGCAAGGCATAATCCGGAATGATCTTAAGCCCCGGACTCCAGGCTGATGAGGTCGATTCAAGTGAACCATTTTTCCCTAGGGCGACAATTCCGCCGGTCAAATTTACGTTGGAGGAGACAATTACTTTTGCGGGATCAGATAGACCTGAAACAATCACGGCGTGAATGTTTGAAGGCGCGCCGCTGGGAGCTGAAGGGGGCGGAGGAAGGTCCGCGGTGGTTGAGGGCCCCGAAGGTTGTGTAACGAGAAGAGCATTCGTAGAAAACTTGCTGACAAATCCCTTAATGAAAGCGCCGGTTCCACCCTGGAACTCGGTCTCTAGATTAGCCAATTGGACGGGACTAGCCGACACAATCTGAAAGACAGTCCCTGCAGCGAGAGACGTAGTTTGGGTAAATACAGACCTACCAGAGAGCTGGCCCGTGCCGGTAGAGAGTCCAAAATAACTGGCTTGACCTAATAGGGACTCAACTTCGGCGCTTTCAAAAAAGACTATTTGTTCCGTGCTGCCATCCAGATACTGAAGGGTTAATGTTGCATCTCCTTGAACGAAGGATCTGGGTGGCGATCCTTTCAAAACGGCCCACTCTTCGGTCAACGTGAAAGTGACTTGGCTTCCGGAAGGTACTTTGTACCACTCGGCGTTGATCGATTGGATCCCAAACACCCAAAGAGAGCCGACCAAAATGCGAGCAATCCTGTGCATCGCTCAAATTCTTTACCAAATATCTGAGCGACTATTCAAATAGGAAACGCATTTTTTTTATGTTATCCCATCCGCAATGCAAACCGAACAAAGCGCGAACAACCAGTGCTCGAACTGGGTTACAGGACAGCGGGTAGAGTCAACTATCTCTTCACGAAACAAAAACGCCGGGCCTAAGCCCGGCGTTCAACTGTTTCAGTCGACCCTGAAAGCCCTAGAACTTCTTCTCGATGGATCCGTAGAAGAAGCGGCGGACCGGATTCGCTGCCAAGGTATCGTAACCCTGGTAACCAGAGTTCCCATCGATCGCCAGCGGAGGAGGATTATCTCCGAGGTTCTTGATACCGAAGGTAAACGTGGTGTTATCCAGTAAACGCCGCCAAGTCCAGCCATGCCCCTCGGGTGCAGGCGCAATAGCCTTTTCTCCGACGATCTTCTTCCCTTCTTTGTCGTAGCCAGCTTTCGGAGATTCCGGAGTAACTTCGACCGGAGGCCCGAACTCATAAGAGATCTGCCAATCGATTGTAGTCCAACTGCCGACCAGGTGAACGTAACCGGGCGGAAACAGCCCGGCACTAAACGCCGGGATAGTCCCGTGCCCATCGTTGAGGGCATCGAGCTCTGAGCTTTCAAAATTCAGAGTAAAGCCCGTGCGGAACAGATCGTTACCGAACACATGTTTCGAGTAGAAAATGCTGCCGACGAGTTTTAAATCAGGACCGGTGCCTAAAACGTTGTTCGTGACGGCACTTGTATCGGCCAGCTTCGTCACGAGAAACTGAGCAAAAGTCGCATTCTCGCTTTCCAATTGATTGACCGAAAAATTGTAGACGTAAGCTCCGTTAAAATCGAATTCGAGTTTTCCCCAGTCGAACTCTTTGGTGACATAGCTAGCGCCAAACTCGATACCGTCCGTCAGCAGGTTCCCGAGGTTCTGGAAGTTTGCCAGGATCTGTGTAAGAGTGCCATTGGGTGCACGGATGACCGATCCTGGAAGATTGGCGGCTAACACAGTAGTAGGAGACGGCGTCGAGATAAGGCCATTGATCTGGAGTTGATACCAGTCGAAGTAAGCAGTAAACCCTTTCGCCCAATGCCACCAGCTATCGTCGTTTTTCGATCCTGGCGTCCACACGATTTCTGCGTAGTAACCGTAGGTGTTCTCCGGCTGCAACTTGGGGTTACCGCCTTCGGTCAATAGAATATTAGAATTAACCCCTTTTACCGGGTCGAAGACGGTCTGTTGGAACTGAGACTGTCCCGAAAAGAGCTGGCCCAGCGACGGGACGATGAAGCCTTCCGAGTAGGTGAGACGGATAGCGATGTCATCGACAGGTTTGTAGAGAATAGCGATCTTTGGCTTCGCTGCGCTGCCAAATTGGCTGTAGTTATCGAGGCGTTCATCGAGAATTACCTCGAGGCTTCTCATACCGGGCCAGGACCAGCGGTCGCCGAAAATCGGGATGCTTAATTCCCCGTACATACTTTGAACCCAGCGACGGGCGCTGAAGAGTTTACCCTCAAAGTCGCCCGATGCGATATTCTTATTCTCGCTGTTTACGTCGTTCGACTGAATATAGGATTCACCACGATACTCTAACCCACCAGCTGCGGTGAAATCGCCGCTTGGAAGCGCCCAGACCGTACCACCCGCTTGTAAAACGTATTGGACTAGGTCGGTCCGGTTATCCTCATACTGGCTCGTCTTAAGGAACGGATAAAATTGCGCGTTCGGATGACCGATACCGTTATTAAACGGATTGAAGAATTGCCCAGGTAGTTGCGGGAGTGTACCCTGCAGAGCCTCTTGTAGCTCTCGTATCTTAACGGAGTTAGCAACGTATTCGCTGACATCACTTTCACCATAGGTAGCGGCCGTATTGATATACCAATTGTTCCACGGCAGGAAGATTGTTGCGCCAGCAAGATTCCGGAAGGTTCGGCCGATCGTGGTGGTTTCCCAGGGACCGAACTCTGGCAAAGCCTGTCCGATCAGCGGACTCAGATTTTCGCCGGTGTGGTTAAAAGGGTTGTACGAAGGGATAACGAACTCACTGGTGCCAAAGTTTGCTACATTCTGAGGGACAACATCCCCTGAGCTAAAGCCCTGGTTTGGTGTAACCGTGGTTTCTTCGTTGCGTTGAATAATGAAATGATCGTAGAGCTTGAGCCAATCCCAAGGATTGTAGGTTAAATTAACCGTTCCGCCGTAACGCCTTTCACGAGGGTACAACTGCTCATCCAACGGGTTGGTGGTCGAGGAAGGAGTGCCACCAGTAATCAAATCCGGATGGCTGCTATTGGGATTTTGAACATAAACATTACCGGTGGTTAGGCCAACGTAACTCCCGTTCGGCGGAAAGAACACCGTTTGCTGGTTTATGTAATTTGGTGATAGCCTTGAAAATTCGCTATTATTGGAGAAGCCGCGATCTTTAGAGTCGATTGGTGACTGATCGAAATAGTCGAACGTCGCAACGATACTAACCTTTCCAAAATTCCCCTTCTGGCTGACACCGCCCGTCATAGAGAGGTGATAGATCTGATCATCACCCCTCTGGCTTTCGCCGAAATAATTGATGATATCGGCGCCGTTGTAATCGTCTTTGGTGATGATATTGATTACGCCGCCCACCGCGTCATCACCATAGGTGGCACTACCACCATCCTTCAGAATTTCGATCCGATCGACTGCCGCTAGAGGGATCGAGTTGATGTCGACGAAAGGTTGGGTCCCTGAGTTGATCGAAATCGCATAAGAGGGAAACCGGTATCCGTCGATCAGAACGAGAGTTGCTCCAGGCGGTAAACTTTTCAGAGAGTAAGCGGATGAACCGGGTGAATTGCTGTTTCCGGCAAAAGTCTGAGTGTTTTGTACGCTCAAACCACCAGGATAGTTATTCAGGACATCATTGATCGTTTGATAGGCCTGTTTCTGGATGAAGTCCTGGTTCAGGGTGGCGACCGGCTGAGGACCTTCGCCGACGCGCGGGATCAGGTAACCGGTGACGGTGACTTGTTGCAGCTCGCCGCTACTAGTTTGTTCGGTGCCTTGAGCTGCGGTCTGGCTGACGGGCTGAGCCGGGGATGGGTTTGGAGCCGCTGTTTGCGCTCGGGCGATAACTCCGAGCGTGCACAGCAACAGCAATTGAGCTGCGGTTGCAATTACAGCTGTACGGGAACTTCTATTTTTAATCATTATTAATCCTGGGTTCGCTTGGAGGCAGCCATTTGCAGCCGCATCCAGGCAAGGTGAAAAATGCGTATCCGGAACCCTTACAAATCTCCTACCAGTCAACAGCCATTTTGACTCCATTCTCCCAGGTACCGGATTGCCCTGTTTGAGTGGAGTTTTTGCGGCAAAAAGGCTCCCAGGTCAAGAAAATGTAAACAATTTTTGAACGAATTTCAGTTCAGATTGTCACTCCCACATTTTTTGACTTGTGGAGGAAGAATTCCCTCGTAGGACCGCGGACCGGACAAACAGAAACTTGCGAAGAATCGCAACGCCGTTCGACCCTAGGAACCAGCCGCTTACCGAGACGTTTTGTGAAAAAAACGTAACAAGATCAAGGATTTTTCGAAAGATTTTAAGAAAAGCTCTTCTCTGGGAAAGAGATGTAGCGTCTCGAGCGATTCGCGGAATTGAGCCCCCCGGATCATCCGGAGGGGCTTCCTCGACAGCTGGGAGAAGCGAGAATGGCCGCAGGATTACAGAAAACAGGTATTGACCGGCGCCGGCCGCATCGGCCTCTCAAACACGCCAGCGCTCCACAAAAAAACGCCGGGTCGCTGGCCCAGCGTTTTTCGGTAATTTTTCGGAGAATGGGTACCGGCCGAAACCGGGCGTCGAAATCCTTAGAACTTTTTGTCTATGGACACCCAGAAGAAGCGCTGGATATAGTTTGTGTTCTGGGTGTCGTAGCCCTGATACCAGTCTGAGGAAAAAGGCGGCCGAGTATCGAATATATTGTTGATACCGAAGGTCAGGGTTGTGTTAGCCAACAGATTGCGAAGTCCCCAGCGGGAGCCTTCCGGAGCCGGAGCAATCGCCTTCTCGCCCACAATTTGTTTTCCTTCTTTGTTATAGCCTGCCTTCGGCGTTTCTGGAGTAATCTCCGTCGGCTTTCCGAACTCATAAGAGATCTGCCAATCGAACGTTGTCCAGTTGCCAAGTAGATGGATGTATCCGGGCGCATCCAAAGTCGCGTTAGGGTTCGTGTTGTTGAATGAATTCGCAATGTCCGTTTCAGACCCGACATAGTGCAGAGTTATGCCGGTCCTGAAAGTATCCATCCCAAAGAGCGTCTTTGAGTAGAAGACGCTAGCCAGCATTTTCAAATCCGGGGTTGGGAAAACATCCGTGACGTCGAAGACACGAAAGAACAGAGCGCCATTCGGTGTGAGACCGACTGGGGTCTGTTGCTTGATATTATAAAGATAACTGGCATCAAAACTTAGCTCCACTTTACCCCAATTATATTCCTTGGACGCGTAGGTGAAACCGGCCTCGATGCCTTCGGTGCGCTGATCACCGAGATTCTCGTAGGTGCTGATAATCTGGGTGATTTGTCCAGCAGCGTTTCGCAATACACTACTACCCGAAGGAGGCGCGCCCAGAGCGGTCAGATCAACGATTTCTTGCGGGAGCAGCGTGCCAATTACGTTGTGCTGGTCAATCTGGTACCAATTCAAGTAGGCGGAGAATCCGTTGGCCCAACCCCACCAGCTATGTTCGGGATCACTGGACCCGGGGTTCCAGACGCCACCGATATAATAGGTATAGGAGTCTTCGGGTTTTAGGTTCTTATTGCCAAGCGTTTCGCTAATTACGGTAACGCCGTTTTGACCAGTTACCGGGTCGTTGACGCCAGTCTCGGCAGGCAGCGCCGAAGCGAATAGCTCCGGTAGCGACGGTGCCACAAATCCTTCTGAATAAGTCATCCGGAACGTAAAGTCGTTGAACGGCTTGTACCGCAAGGCGAACTTTGGTTTAGCGGCGCTACCGAAATCACTGTAGTAATCTTGGCGCTCGGAGAGAACCACATCGATGTCGCGAAGCCCGGGCCAGGACCACTGCCCACCGATAATCGGGATATCAAGCTCGCCGAAGATGCTCCAGATATAGCGCTTACCGTTAGCTAACGGGGCTAATGCGTTTTGAAAGTCAGTAACGTTGGCAAACTTACTATTCGGATCTTCGTTCTGGATGAAACTTTCGCTGCGGTACTCAAGCCCGCCGGCCACGTTGACCGACCCGGATGGTAGATCCCAAACGGGGCCGCCGGTTACCAAATGATATTGCAGAATGTCGGTGCGGTTATCTTGCCAGATACTGATGACTAGGTTCTTGTTCCCGTAAAACGCACGATTCGGCGCTGAGACCGATTGATCGGTAAACGGATTAAAAAATTGGCCGACGTTACCTGGGAGCGTGCCGTTTAACGCCTCTTGAAGTCCGGTAACGGAGAAATTGTTGAATTGGGTTTCGGTAGCGTCGCTTTCACCGTAGAGAAAGTTACCATCGATGTACCAGCCATGAGGAAGCTGGATGGTTGCGCCCGCCACATTTCGAAAGGTTGTGATGGTGGTGTCTGTCCTGAACGGGCCAAACTCGTTGAGTGCAATCCCCTGGATGCTCAAAGGATCAGGAAGAGGATTAAACGGGTTGTGCGGGCCGGGAGCGGTTCCGCTTGGGCCCTGCGGAACGGTGACCCCTCCGCTGTTTCCCGGCGCCGGGGCATACACACCCTCATTCTGGTAGGAACTGAGTTCCTCATTTCGTTCGATGATGAAGCTGTCGTAAAGCTTCAACCAATCCGTGACATCGTAGGTGAGCTTAACGGTACCCCCGAGCCGGCTTTCACGGGGTTGGAGTTGGTACCACTTATCGTTGTAGTCCGGGAAAGAATTGGTGCTTAGGTTAGCCGCTGGTCCTTTGGTGCCAGGAACGGTCTGGTAACTTGTTCCGGTCACCGCATCAAAGAATTGTCCCGTATAGGTTGGGAAAGCAGTGATAGAGGCGGGATAATTTGGGCTGTAAAGGCTGTGATTAAGCTGAGTAAACGCCCGGTCTTGTTGCATGATTGGCCCCTGAGAAAAGTAATCAATCGAGGCAACCACGTTGAGCTTGGATGTATCGCTGAACTTCTGGGTCAGGCCGCCCACGAAATAGCCGTGATAAGTTTCCGCATCACCCCTCTGGCTTTCTCCCCAATAGTTGTAAACTTCTGCTCCCTGATAATCGGACTTCAGGATCAAGTTCACAACGCCAGCTACCGCGTCGGTACCGTAGGTCGCGCTGCCGCCGTCGTTGAGGATTTCGATCCGGTCAATCGCTCCGAGAGGAATGGAATTTAGGTCAACGAAACTGGTGATGGCCGACGTTGAAAATTGCGGGAGAGGGTATTGAGGAAAACGGAGTCCATCTACCAGAGTTAAAGTATCGTTTGGCGGCAAACCCTTTAGGCCGATCGAAGCAGCCCCTGGTGAAAAGCCGAAGCCTGTCGTCGTATTAGGAGCAAAATTACCTACGGCGGCAGGTAAATTCTGCAACACATCGGAAACCGTCTGATCGCCGGTTTTGGTGATGTAATCCCGATCCAAACTCGTTACCGGCTGTGGGCCTTCGCCGACTCGCGGAATCAGATATCCGGTGACCACGACCTGTTGGAGCTCGCCACCACCGCTTGGCGCAGCGCCCGCGTTTGGATTTGCTCCGGTGGTTTGAGGAGCGGCCGCCGGAGGAGCCGGTGGCGGATCAACGGTTTGAGCTTGAGCCTGTGAGCTGGGCAAAGCAAAAACCAGCAATTGGGCTGCAGCCACCAACGCGGCTGTACGAACATGTTGATTCTTGATCATTGTTTCATCCTTGCTTCATCCTGGCGCCGCATCTGTTGCTCCACCAAGACCCGCGCTAGAAGCGCGGTTTTCCGGCGCCCGAACCATCCTGCTAACCAGTCAACAGTCATACCCGGGCTCCGAGATTTGGTTTTGACCCAAAACCGCCATTAGAGTCAAGAAAATGTCGGACAATTTCGAACGAAATTGCGGTATAGTTGTCAGCAGCTGATTTCAAATCGGCGAGGCATGAATCCCAGATCCAAGGCTAGTTGGCAGCGAAGCCAATTGGGCTAACTCCTTCCTTCTGGCGGCGAGGTAGCCATTCACCCGGACGAAGGGCCTCTTACCGAGAGGTTTTGTTGAAAAAGGTGTCCGATACAAAGACTATCGGAAAATTGTTTCAGGAAACCGTCTTCTCTGGCAATAGGACCAGGTTTGGACTCGATGCTCTGCAAAAGAGCAGTGCCGTTTCAGCTTCGTTCCTACGGGCTGTCGGATCATGCCGAAGCCAAACGAAGGCCCCCGGCTTAATCGCCACGATGCCGGCGCGCGCAGAGGTCGCAGCAGACGCAGCGGGAAAGAAGAGAGAATCTAGGGGAGAAAACCACGGTCGGAAAACCTTGCAGTCAGACTAAAAGCGAGGACTTGCTGGCCGGCGACCCTTCCGGCTTTACAGGCGCGCTCCACCAAAAGAAACGCCGGGCGTTACCCCGGCGTCTCTTCAATAGTTTTTAATCAGGCGCTTAAAAACTCAGAACTTCTTATCAATCGACACCCAGAAGTAGCGCTGGATATTGTTCACACCGCTGCCGGGGTCGTAGTTAGTGAGGGCGGCGTCCACCGCGAATGGTGCAGCGGTATCGAAGATGTTATTAATGCCAAAGGTAAAGGTCGTGTTGGCCAGTAGATTGCGCCAGCCCCAATGAGATCCCTCAGGAGCAGGAGCGATGGCCTTTTCACCAACGACCCGCTTGCCTTCTTTATCATAGCCGGGCTTCGGCGCTTGCGGCGTAATTTCGGTCGGCTGCCCGAATTTATAGGAGATTTGCCAATCCAGTGTGGTCCAGCTTCCGATCAGATGGACATTGCCGGGAATATTCTGGTCGAAGGTGAAGTTCGGGTTTGTTCCGTTGGCGCTGTTATGGAAATCCAGTTCAGAACCGATGTAGTGGAGAGTCAGCCCGGTTTTAAACGTATCGATCCCGAACAAAGTCTTGGAATAGAACGCACTGGCCGTGAGCTTGAGATCAGGCGCGGACGAGCCCTGGATCGCGGTGTCTGTGACGTTAAAAACGCGGAAAAAGGGTGTGCCGTTTGCATTGGCGCCCACCAAGGTCTGCTGGGTTAGCCAGTAGAGATAGGTTCCGTCAAACTGCACATCGATCTTACCCCAGCTGTATTCTTTCGAATCGTAAGTAAAACCGAACTCGATGCCTTCGCTGCGATCGTTTCCAAGGTTGGCTACAGCCGACGTGACCTCCAGAATCTGTCCCGTTACCGAGCTCCGGCTAACAAAGTTTCCAGGCGGAGCTGCTGCCCCCAGATCGACGACTTCTTGCGGGAGAAGTGTACCGAAGGCGTTGTGCTGGTCGATTTGGAACCAATTGATATACGCGGAGAATCCATTAGCCCAGCCCCACCAGCTGTGCTCCGGGTCGCTAGATCCGGGAGACCAGACCGCTCCGGCATAGTAGGTATACGCATTCTCCGGTTTCAGGTGAGGGTTACCCGTGGTCAGCGAGAGTACGGTTACACTTCCGGCTGAAGGATTCCTGGGGTCAACCACGGCGGTCTCAGCAATCTGTGGCGCCGTGAAAAGCGCGGTTAGACTCGGAGCAACGAACGATTCCGAATAGGTACCGCGAAGGGTCAGATCGTTGAAAGGTTTGTATAAGATCGCAATTTTCGGTTTCGCGGCGCTCCCGAAATCGCTGTAGTAATCCTGGCGTTCCGACATAGTCACTTCGAGCGACCGAAGCCCAGGCCAGGACCAGGCGCCGCCCAAGATGGGAATATCCAGCTCACCGAATATGCTCCAAATATAACGGCGGGCATTGGTTAGGGTGCCAACCGGGAATTGAGGAGCGGTTAGGTTGCCGGCTTTACTATAGGGATCGTCGTTGGCGATATAATCTTCGCTACGATATTCGAAGCCTCCCGCGACGTTGAGCGGACCGGATGGCAAGTCCCACAGCGAGCCACCTGCGGTCGTATGAAATTGCATAATATCCGAGCGGATATTTTCAAAGATACTGCCGATCAGTTGCTTATTTCCGTAGAAGACCCTGTTAGGACCGGCGACTGATTCATCCGCAAACGGGTTAAAGAATTGGCCAACATTACCTGGCAGGGTGCCATTCAAAGCTTGCTGCAACCCTGTAAACCGGAAGAAATTGTCCATGGTTTCGGTTCCGTCACTCTCCCCATAGAGCCAGTTGGAATCGATGTACCAGCCGTGTGGCAACTGGATGGTGGCGCCAACCACTTCGCGGAAAGTGGTAACAATGGTGTCTGTTTTCAAAACACCAAATTCGTTGAACGCACCGGGGCCAACCTGCAGAGGCACACCGAACGGATTGTAAGGGTTGTTAGCCGGAACGATCAGAAAGGCATTCCCCGAGAACCCGCCGCCATACGTACCCTGGTTCGGACCATAGGTGCTCAACTCTTCGGTGCGATTGATGAGAAAGCTGTCATAGAGCTTTAACCAGCTGGTAGGCTCGTATTCGATCTTTACTAAACCGCCTATCCGCTGCTCTCGCGGAAAGACCTGGAGACCTTGGATACTGAATGATTGTTGGGGAGCATTACTGTTGAAGTCGGCGAGGGTAGGATTAGCTCCGTTGAATCCAAGATTGGGTTGGACAAAGGTTCCCGCGGGGATGCCGGTCTTCGCATTAGCGGCCAACGTCGTGAACTGGCCGGTTAAAGCCGGAAAAACGGGCGCATCCGGATACCTGAAGCTGTAACGAGAGTAATTTAACGCTTCCATTGAGCGATCAACCGCTTCAATGGGACTCTGGTCATAGTAGTCGAATACAGCGAGAACGCTGATTTTGGAATCCTGACCTAACTTCTCCGTGATGCCGCCGGTCAATTCGCCGTGGTAGACCTCATAATCGTCGCGCTGGCTAATCCCAAAATAGTTGTAGATATCGGCTCCGTTGTACCCCTCTTTGGTGACAAAGTTCACGACCCCGGCCACTGCGTCCGTTCCGTAGGTAGCACTACCTCCATCATTCAAAATATCAATGCGATCGATCGCACCCAACGGGATGCTGTTGATGTCGGTAAAAAGGAATGGGCCGCTCGCAGGAGTGAACTGGAAAAACGGATAAGCTGGCATCCGGAGTCCATCGACCAGGACCAAAGTATCGTTGGGTAGCAGTCCTTTTAGACCAATGGAAGCACCGCCGGGTTGGAAACCGAATCCGGGTATGAAGCCCGGATTAACATTCCCGGTAGCAGCCGGAAGCTGTTGCAGGACATCCGCAACGTTCTGGTCCCCCGTTTTTTGGAAGTAAGTCTGGTCATAGCTTGTAACCGGCTGAGGGCCATCTCCGACGTGCGGAAGAAGGTAGCCGGTTACGGTTACTTGCTGCAGTTCGTTCCCACCGGTGTTCTGGCTTTCGCCGGTGCCGGCCGCCGGTGCGGCCGTCTGGGCGTGGGCGGGAACTCGCAACCCGAACAGGATTACGAACTGGACGACTGTCGCGAATGCGACGGTACGGAGATGTGTTTTTTTAATCATTGATTGATCCTTGGTTCCTTAGCGTGGCCAGTTGATGCTCCGCCAAGGTCCTGGCCGAATACCCATCCTTTGCCGGGAACAAGCCTAACGAGTTCCGCGGGGCTGGATCCCAATCTGGCGTCCGTTCTGGGCTAAAACCGGGGGGCAGTCAAGAAAATGCGAGGATTTTTGAACGAAATTCGAAAAAAATTGTCACTGCGGCTGGTTCCAGTGAATGAAAGTGCGTATACGACGCGCCCGGCTGAATGATCTTTTGCGAACGGCACGCGGAACCGTGCATTCGTAAAATGTTCGTTACAGAGGAAGCCGTTTCCGTGCCAACTATTCTACTTAAAATACATCAGACCGCATTCGCGATTCCAACCGTTTTAGTTACCTGGCTCGTGCTGAGGCGAAGGAAAGTCGGAGCTAACCTGCTGCCGGACAATTCGCACATCGATGATGTTCGGCGTCACCGGCGGAATCTTAATCCCTGTCAGCAGATCGTAGTCTGGAAGGATGCGCACACCGGGGCGCCATGACGAAGAAACGGACGATGAACCGCTAGCCTTCCCTAGCGCAACGATGCCGCCAATCAGGGTGACATTGGAAGAGGCAATCACTTTTGCCGGATCCGAAAGCCCCGAGATAATGACGGCATGAATGCTAGAGCTGACTATCGGTCCGACTGGAGGCGAAGAAGGGGTCGTCGGATTTTGCGCTGTGACACCGTTGCCGCCGCCAGGGGGGGTATCTCCGCCGGAGGCCACTGATGTCCCTCCTGGTAAATAGAACCAATAAAAGGGAGAGTGGCCGCCACCACCGTCGAAGTAAATGAGTCCGCTGATTTGAATGTACTGACCAACCGGATTGTTCCAGGTGACGGATCCCGATCCCCCGTGACCGGCCCATATGTCAACAGCATTCGAGATCGGCAGTGTTGCAAGAGAATCGCCGGAAGTGTTGTAGACAAGCACGTTAGCAGCTTCTCCATTCCTCGGCTCCCGTATTCCACCGTACGCGAGCAAGGCGGAAAAATTTATCGTGACCGTGCCAGCGTCGACATAGATCGGATTTGATGGTTCGCCATGCAACTGGACCGTAACTGAGTTCCCAGCGGTTGCTTTGGAAGCAAGAATTCCTGAGCAAAGCAACAGCACCGCTAGTGTAGACCGCGTCCTTTTTGAAACCAATTCTCTCGACATTGGGATGGTTCCGGCTGGCTGCAAACTTGAGTTCAACAGTAACAATCTTGGGGTTGAAGTCGAGCTCTTATTGAGATTCTAAGAACAGACATATTCTGCGTTATGAATTCCTTCGACGCTCTGGTCTTCGTCGGCCTACGGCGACCGATTCGGTTGAAACACTGGAACGTTGGTGGAGGCTAACCGGCCGAGGAACAAACCAATACAGAAGGTCCCTCCAAACCTTACGAGGCTTGATCCCCAGGCGCGTCGATTTTGAGCGGAAGCGGATCTTGGGCAGAGCAGCTAGGAAAGAATGACGTTTCTTGAACGAATTTGCTTTTGGGTTGCCACCTGTCGCGGAATGCAATTCGAACGATGTGGTCGCCGTTCAGAACGCATTGGCTCTCAGACAAAAAAGATGGCCAGACTTCGC
>JAFAZK010000144.1 GCA_019239825.1 Verrucomicrobiota bacterium
GCGATCCTGTCGTTCAATTTGCGCTAATCTGGCTGAGGCCTGGAGAAAAAGGCGATACCCTGCAGCATTCATATCGAAGCTGAACGACGCGGAGACCGAGGCAAGTGAAACGCAGGTGCACGTCGAGATCGCACTCTGGCATCGGTACATTGACCAAGCGACTTTTGAGAGTCTCGACGACGCATGTGACAAAATAATCGCACAGATTGTTAAAATGATTGATCAGCCTGACAAATGGGCGATCAAAGTTCCTTCAAAAGTGCGACGGCGAGCGTAGCGACGAACAGGCAATCGCCGGTGCGCCCATTCGCCCGTTCGCCGTTTCGGAGAATATGCCTCGCGACCTAATCATCGTTAACTGCAAACAATTAGTCACACTCGCCGGTCCTCGAGTGCCTCGGGTTGGTCATGACTTAAATAACCTCGGCATCATCGAAGACGGCGCCCTTTGGGCAAGAGACGGAAAAATTGAACGCGTCGGAACCTGGGATCAGATCAAGGCAGTTGCGCCGGCAGACGTCGATCCCGTTGATGCAGAAGATCGTATCGTCTTGCCCGGCTTCGTCGATGCGCACACGCACTTGGTGTTTGGCGGTTCCCGAGCGGATGAGTTTGAGCGGCGTGCTTTAGGCGAATCTTATCAATCGATTGCGGCTTCAGGCGGGGGGATTCGATCGACAGTTCGCCAAACCCGGGCCGCCACGGAGCTCGAGCTTTTGATCAGTGGCAAGAGAAGAGCGCACTGGCTACTCAGAAACGGCACGACCACCGCCGAGATAAAATCAGGTTACGGATTGGCTTTGGAGCACGAGGTCAAAATGCTGCGTATCGCCAGATCTTTGGGAGAGACCGGCGCGTTGCGAGTGGTCGGCACATTCCTAGGGGCACACGAATTTCCGGACGAGTTTCGCGACCGGCGCGAAGACTATGTTGAACTTCTGATCAACGAAATGTTGCCTGTGATCGCAAATAAGCATTTGGCAGAATACGCCGACATATTTTGTGAACCGCACATTTTTAATACGGAAACCGCATTTCGAATTATGACTGCCGCAGCCAAGCTCGGGTTTGGTTTACGAATGCATGTGGACCAGCTGAGTTCATCGGGTGGCGCGTACCTAGCCGCCCGGTTAAGAGCTGCTACGGCGGATCATCTCGAGCAGACGGATGAGGCTGGTATGTTGGCGTTACAGGAGGCCGGCGTTCAACCAGTTTTATTACCGGGGTCCGTCTACGCCCTGGGATTACCCCGGTATCCCGCTGCTCGGCGAATGGTAGAATTGGGTTTGCCAATCGTTCTGGCGAGCGACTTGAACCCGGGCTCTTCGCCGACGCCGTCGATCCCGATGGTGCTTTCGCTAGCTGTAACCCAGATGAAGCTCTCCGTCGCCGAAGCGATCAGCGCTGTAACCATCAATGCTGCATATAGCCTGAAACGCAGCCATGAAATTGGGTCTCTGGAGCCAGGTAAGTACGCCGACATTGTGATCCACGATTGTGGCCACTATCGAGAGCTAGCCTACTACTTCGGCGTTGAGCCTGCCCGTCAGGTCTTCATCGGGGGTGAGTCCGTGTATGAGCGTTAAAGAGGTTTGGAGGGAAGCCGCTTTACCGTGTTGCAATAGGAGGATCGTATTCGCGGGTTCAGAGCTGATGCGGCTGACAGACTGGACAGCAGGCGGCTCCCGGGAATTGCCCCAGCGCGATGTTTTGCACCGATCGTCAGTTGGACTATGAATTACCGAGCGAAAACCGCGAACATATCAGGTTCCGTTCGCGGGAGCCGCTTGCCAACTAGCCAACCCGACGGACAGTGTCTCAAGTCTCAGGATAGCCAAAGCGGCTCCCCTCCAGACAATCCTTTCACATGGATATAGGTATTGAACGTGGCTGGTTGCCGGACTTCCTGCTGACAAACGGTGAAATAAAAAGCGGGACAGCGTTCTTTGTAGACGAATCCGGAATCATTACCCGGTTCTCTCAAGCGCCGGCTGATCTGGCTGGGGCGCAGCGCCTAAAAGGACGGGCGGTTTTGCCGGGGCTGGTGAACGTCCATTCCCATACCTTCCAACGGGTCATTCGTGGGCGGACGGAATGGCGAAACCACGGTCAACGGGACACCTTCTGGACTTGGCGAGAGAAGATGTATGACGCGGCCACGCGATTAACGCCGGAACAGATTTATCAAACGGCTAAGGCCGCCTTCCTCGAAATGCTGCTTTCCGGAATAACTACCGTTGGTGAATTTCATTATTTGCACAATCAAGCGGACGGTAAGCGTTACTCCGATCCTAACTTGATCGGAAAACTGGTTGTTCAGGCAGCAAGGGAAATCGGTTTGCGAATCGTACTATTACGCACGGCGTACTTGCGGGCCGGTTATGAAAAACCGCCGAATCCTGGACAAACCCGATTTATTACCCACGACGCAGGCACCTTCATTTCGGATACCGAGGAACTTTCGAGTTGGGTGAAAAAATTCCGTTTTAGCGGTGAAGCGGAGGTTGGAGTTGCTCCTCATAGTGTTCGCGCGGTTAACCGGGAGTATCTTCTCGAGATTGCTGACTACGCGCGGCAGCAAGAGCTTTGCCTTCATATGCATGTGTCGGAACAGCCGGGTGAAAATGAGGCGTGCGTCCAAGAATTTGGAGTTTCACCGGTTACGTGGTTGGAGGGAATGGGTTTGCTGGGTCCCCGGTTCACGGCGGTGCATGCGATCCATATCACCGAGACGGAGGCTGGCTTTCTGGCGGATTCAGGTAGTTCAATCTGCGCATGTCCAACTTCGGAACGGAATCTGGCGGATGGCGCCGTCCGAGCCGATTGGTTGCTGGCTCGCGGGGCAAACATCTGTTTGGGGAGCGACAGCCAAATCCAGATCGATCTCTTAGAGGATGCTCGACTGTTGGAGTACCACTTGCGAATGCAGCAGCTCGAGCGGGTGGTGTTGGATCCAGCGGCGCCTGGGCGGGAAAGGCTGAGTCACGCGCTTTACGAGACCGCATCAAAATCGGGTGCGAAATCGCTTCGTCAAAACGTAGGTGAACTAGCTGTCGGAAAGCCGGCTGACTTTGTGGGAATCGATCTTGATGATCTGAGCGTCGCCGGTGCGAGCCCGGAGACGTCGCTCGCGAACGTCGTGTTTTCGCTGGAACGGACGGCGATTAAGGAAGTATATGTCGCAGGACGATGCGTGGTAGCGGATGGCCGTCACGCACTTCAGGGAAATATCACGGTAGAGTTTAAGGGGGTGCAGAAAGAGCTTTGGGGTGAGTAGCGCGTCGTAAAAGATGGGACTCGTGAGACTTGCCCGTGCTCGTCCTCGTGCTCGAATGTTCGTCCCGAGATGTGTCAGTAAGTCTCGACTCGTTTGCCCCACGACGAAACGACGCTCGGTGGGTCCTCGCCACGCCCTAATAGTCGAGCACGAGGACGAGCAGGAGCACGATGTCCCGGAAGCCCCTCAGCAAGAAAGCAAACTCAGGTAAGCGTTCCAATGCCGGAGCATGAGTCCTATCCCCACGATCAGTAGAGTTCGGATACCGTAACCGACAAGAAACGAAAGGGGCACTGCGGAGCAGGCGAGGCCGCAATTGGCTAACTTGCGTGCGAGCACGAGATGGTTCGATTCTATCTTCATTGGTTGTCCCTTTCGATCCCTCAGCCACTTGCCAGTCTTCGTCTCTGTACTAAGAAAATCAGGCCGGCGAGGTTTCAATGTTTCTGAGGGTAGACGCCGGTCTGATGCTCGATTGCAGGGTCACCGCGCCCACAGCGCGGCGGAATGACAGATCACAAATTCTGTACCTCACGCGTCGTTTGGCTCTAGCAAATCTGTCATCTGTCCATTTGTCATTTGTCATAACCGAGCCTCGGGCGAGGGTGTCCCGTGAGTCGTTCCTCCAGCGTCGCCGAGATTTTACTGGATTTGATCGCGATCCCCTCGGTTTCATCGGCTTCAAATCGGGCGGTAATTGACTATGCACGCCAATGGCTGACGCCGAACGAATGGGTTATCCAAACGTTTCCATACATTGATCCCAATGGGATTGAGAAGATAAACCTCGTGGCGTCGCCGAGCAGACTACTTCAGCACCAAGACGATGTTCCCAGCGTCGAGCTAGCCCTGGTTTGCCACACTGACACCGTTCCGTATCCGGATAATTGGCCGGAAGCGGTACACCCAAAGGTGATCAACGGACGGGTTTACGGAAGAGGGGCGTGCGACGTAAAGGGGTTCCTGGCGTGTATCTTGGCAGTGGTAGAGGACCCTGAGATATCGGAGCAGTCGCTCGCGGTAGTTCTTACCGCGGACGAAGAAATTGGCTGCGTGGGCGCAAAGCGGCTGCTTGGAGAAAAGCGGCTCAACGCCCGCAATGCCGTGGTTGGCGAGCCGACCCAGTTGCAACCGGTTGTCGCGGGAAAGGGCTACGCATTAGGAGAAGTTGTGGTGCGAGGGAAAGCGGTTCATAGCGCTTTTCCGCAGGCTGGCCGATCGGCAATTCTCGATGCAGCCACGCTCATCGACTCCATCCGCAAGATCGGACTGCGAGCTGCAACGGAACGCCATGAACGGTTTGATCCACCTTTCACGACTCTCAATATCGGGATGATCTCGGGAGGGACTGCGAAAAATATTGTACCGGCCGAATGCCGATTCTTAGTGGAATGGAGACCGGTGCCAGGACAGAGCGAGCGTTGGATCGCTGATCTTATCCGCGAGGAGTTGGCCCGGGCACAAGAAGAGGATCCTGGACTACAAGCGACCTTTGAGCCGATTCGGATCGACCCCGGGTTTGAAACCGGTCGGCAAAGCAAATTGGTCGGAGAACTTGAACGCTTAAGTCGTAACGCCGCCGTTGCCGTAGCGTTCGGCACGGAGGCGCCCTATCTGAAAAAGCTAGGCGCCGAGACCGTAGTTTTCGGTCCCGGCGATATGATGACCGCCCATTCGGTGGAGGAGAATGTGCCGGTCGAGGAATTGGAGCGGTGTGTGGAGATATTGAAGCGCCTGGCTTACAGCCTGGCGAAAAATGACAAATGACAGATGACACATGACAAATCCCAATGGCTCACGTGGCGTGCGGCTGTGGGGAATTTTGTCATCTGTCATCTGTCATCTGTCATTTGTCATGAGCTGAGCATCTGGCGATGCTCTAGGGTCGTCCGCCGAAGCTGGCGTAGTCGTCCAGGTCGAGCACATCAAACCAGGTGATGATGTCCTCTCGATCCGGGGCGACTTTCTTGACCATTTCACTCAAGTATTCTCGGCTTTCGTTATCGGCCGGGCTTCTCTGATTTTGGTATTCAGACCATTGATAGATTTCGAAGTCGGTTCGCTTGGTATTTTCGAGTACCCAGGCCAGCACTTCGGTATCCGTTTTTCCATCTTTCAATAGTTTCAGAATATCGTCGGCGCTGACGGCAAGGAACGCGGTTAAGCGCTGATCGAGAGGACAGTTGAAGTGGTATTCTCCGACGGTACCGGCCAAGTGGGCGCGTCCCTTATCGAGCATCCTGGGTAGAAGGACTAATCCGCCCAGTT
This sequence comes from Verrucomicrobiota bacterium, assembly GCA_019239825.1. Taxonomy (GTDB): domain Bacteria; phylum Verrucomicrobiota; class Verrucomicrobiia; order Chthoniobacterales; family JAFAMB01; genus JAFAVN01. The sequence continues at coordinate 5,546 of JAFAZK010000144.1, forward strand.
TGACTCTTGGGCTGCGAGGAGGGCGTTGGGTGAGATCGGTAGCATTCATCTATAAGAAACTGGTGACGACCGACAGGTTCGTCAAGAGCGTGCAAGGATGAGTTTTCGGGCGGCGCGACGTCGTGCTGCCCGAAGTCACATCCTTGCAAGCTGATGGAATTTGTGGTCGCTGATAGGATTTCTAGTCCCCGCGGGCATACGTCTCAGAAACCAGAAATGCTCTTGCGTGGCGGATAGGCCAACCGCTATTAACTTGGGCTGTGTGTCCGCGCTTTAGCCCGCTGATCGTTGTAGCGTCGATTCTGTTCGGCCAATCTGTCTTGGCCGATTCTTTTGTTTTCGATCCGACAACCAATGGACGGGTTCCGCTTCCCTCTTGGTTGCCGGATCGACCAGTGGCAATTGCTAGCAATCACGCGGAACTAGCCTTTCAGGTTATTCCAGTAGCCGATGACGACGATTTGGCTTTAACCGTCGTTTTTATCGAGGAGATGGGCGGGTATCTCAGCGTTTATTGGCAACCTCAAGGCGGTTCAAGACAACTAATTTGCGCTAACCTATTTGAGAATATCTCGCTACCGAATCAGCGAACGATTCTGATCAACCGGCCAACTTTAGGCGGTCCCGGAAAGTTAATTCTGTCGTCCAGTTCTGCCGTATTAAATATCAAGCGAGTCCGCCTTGATTGGGCGCGTCCGGGTGTGGTCCGCTTGGGCGATTCGATGCCAAATGGCGCTTTAATCACGTCCGCAGGTAAGATTTACGCACCGGAAGAAGTCGATGGGAGCCCGCTTACACCGGTCGCAGATCGATGGGATGGATCCGTCTATACCACTTCGGTTACGGAGAACGCGGAACGGATCGAACAGGGCGTGCAATACCCGGTCTCGATTCCCAAGGCGGTTCGCCGCGTTCGGCTGGAAGTCTTAGTTAATGGGCTGCCATTAAGCAGTTCAGTTAAACTTTGGCTAAACGGCACGCAAATCGGGACGCTCGCGATGGAGATCCCGGAGCTCACTGATCCCGGCTATTTTCACAGCCGATCGAAAGGAGATCATTATACCGGGTGGCGTAAGGGTGCTTTTCTCCTTTCTGCCCACCAAGTTAAAAGAGGGGATAACGTGTTTCAGTTTCAAGGCCCACCGAATACGCCGCTAGCCATCCGAGACTTTTTACTGCAGATTCAATATGCCTCGGATTGACTTGAATAGTGGATGTACTAGCTTCGGGACCGGCCTTATGAAATGTAAAGTTGTCTCAAGTCGCAGGGCTAATTTCGCTGGGAATAATCGCGGGCGCGCTGGGTATACACTAATGGAGATAATGCTGGTGGTGGCGATCATCGCCGTGCTTGCAGGCGGTGTCATCATCAAGATGACCGGCATTTTGGACGTAACGAAAATCCAACGCGCGGAGCAGGATATCGCGAACATTTACAGTGCACTCAAACTTTACGAAGCGCGTAACAATCAATTGCCAGAGCAAAGCCAAGGTTTGGAAGCGCTGGTAAGTCCTCCCAGTACCGGCACGGCGCCGTCGAACTGGGTCAAGTTAATGGACAGCTTACCTGTTGATCCGTGGAACACTCCTTATCAATACCGGAACCCCGGCAAGAAAGATCCATCTGGGGTGGACGTCTACTCACTCGGTCCACAACGCAAGGAAGGTGATGGTAACGTTTACCGGCGCGTGAATTAGCGCTGTTACCGCCGTGAATTCAGCGAACGCCGTGAACGCAAAACCGTCCAACGGCGTTTTTGTAAGGTTTCTCCAAGGGCGACCTACCATTCGCCGGACAGCCGGTTTCACCTTACTGGAGATTTGCTTTGTACTGTTTATCGTGGCCGTTCTGTTCGCGGTATCCGCCCCGCCCGTTGCCAAACAGTTCCAGGAGGAACAAATCCGAAAGCCGGTACGGGAGCTACAAAGCTTCGCCAAAACGGCTCGGCGCCTCGCTATGGAACAAGACCGAGCTTATGTGGTCCTCTTATTAAACACGGGGTACCTGTTAGAACCCCTAGAAAAGAAGGACTCAGACTCTCAATCGCTTCGATACGATTTGCCTGGCAATGTTAAGTACGAGATTCAGCGGCCGTCGGATCGGGACCTAAAGGCCGTGGCGGATGCACGCTGGGTATTCACGCCGAATGGCTTGTGTGAGCCGATCGCTTTCTATTTCCAACGCAATGAGGATTGGGTCCGGTTCAGGATAGACGCGCTAACGGCACGGATCGAGAACGAGGAATCGTTTATCCGATGAGCCCGCAAACCACATTCCGTGGAGCGCTCCCTTGCTTCCGCCGGCGCTTCACTATGGCGCGACCAGGGCGAGGGCGTCGTAGCGGCTTCGTGCTTTGGGAAATGTTGCTCGGGCTCGCCATCTTTTGCATGGGAGCGATTGCTCTCACCACGGCGCTTCAACAAGCTGTCGATACCGTGGTCTTGATCCATGACGAATCCCAAGTTCGCCAGGATTTGGAAAGCATCTTGGCGGAGGCGAGCGTCAACAAGCTGCAACCAGGGAAAACGGCGATTTTCATGGGTGATCACCGGATTCAATATGAGCGAGAGGTAGTCTCCCTTCCTGCGAAGAACAGCAAGAACCAGCCGGTGGCAAACCTTTGGCAGGTAACGGTGCGAGCCTCCTGGCTGGCAAGGAATCGGGTTCGGACGAGTGAGGCACAGGAGGTTTTGTTCCAGCCATGAATAGCATTTCTTCCAACTGCATGGCTCCGGCTTCGTGCTCGTGCTCGAGAATATGGGCGTGGTCACGAAATACTCGGTTTGGTTTCGGTCTGCGGCAAACGACTCTTCTGTCATCTCCACGCGTGGGACAAAACCTTCGAGCACGAGGACGAGCCCGAGCCCGAGCACGAGGACGATTGGCTGGAAGAAATGCTGGGGGTTATCTTCTACTTGAAGTTCTGTTAGCCCTCGTGGTCCTGTCGATCATCGTCGGGCTCGTTTTTCGGATCATCCAAACAACGTCAACGGTGACGTCGAATGTGCAGTTTCTCCAAGGTCAGCAGGAACACAGCGATGGGATTTATGAGCTCTTGCGGAAAGACATCGAGTCGCTGCCGAGCACGGCTGAGTTTCAGACCAAGCGGACGAAGGATGAATTTCAGCTGATTTTTGATCAAACTCCCTTCAACTTTTCGTGGAAAGGTGCCGAATCCGGGTTCGGGACTGTAATCCTGGCCGTCAGAAGCCAGCCAGACGGCCGTTTCAGTCTGGTGGCAACCGAGTTACCTGAACCTCCGGTGACTGATCCGGAGTCAAAACCTCCGCCACCGACTGTTACAACTCTGATAACGGGTCTTGTCCGCTGCAATTGGCGATTTTTCGACCGGAATACCGGGAATTGGGTTGCAGCTTGGACGAACGGTGGAGACAAACCCAGTCTGTTGGAGTGCACATTTCAGGTAAGCGGACAACCGGCCTCGGTACGAGCCGTATTCCCATGGAGGGTGGCTCAAAGCGTCCAGGGCGGAGCTTAAAGTATAAAGAAAATGATAACGCCGAGAACGAGCGCCAACGCCGGGAACGGAACTTTGCCACGCACGTCACAAACAAGGCGCGAGCGGTTGTCGTTACCGGCGTTCTCGCTCGCTTCCGCTCGGTCTCGCTCGCTTGTTCTCCTGGGGAGGACAAGGAATGGTTCTGCTCTTTTGTTGGTGCTGTTTACTCTGCTGCTAATCTCCGGCTTGGTACTGAGCGCCTTAACGTTCCTCGAGTCAGGCGTGGAAGACTATGGGGCGCTGAACCATCAGTTTCGGGCCAGACAGTTAGCGAGGTCCGGTTTGGCTTTTGGGCTGAACCCGCAGATTAGCAATCAAGATACCCCGCTGTTGAACCAGAAATTCAAGCCAAGCGGCGAGTTCCAGGTCGTCATTAGCAGCGAATCGACCAAGCTGAATGTCAATAGCCTCTTGGCGCAAGGAAGAGACGACATTCTGCAGACTTTATTTTTGCAATGGAACGTGCCCTTGGACGCAGTGAATGAAGTAATCAATGGATTGAAGAAATGGACTAACGGCAACCAACAGATCCAACCGGTTGGGAGCAACATGCCTCAGGCCGGACCGGCGCAGCAAGCAGGAGTACAGACTGGTCAGGTACCTGGGGTACAGACTGGCCAGCAACAGCAGGGGATACAATTGGTACGGCCGTTCGTGGCGGTCTCGGAGATGGCGGAGGTACCGGGCTTCAATGCCGTGATCGAGGCGAAACCGAACTGGGCCGACTATTTCACGGTATGGAGTGACGGCACCATCGATGTGAACCTGGCTGACGCTAGCATGATCGCACTGGTCACGGGGGTGACTCCGGCGACGGCGAACCAGTTTGTTAAACACATCTGGGGTCCGGACGGAATTCCATTTACAAGTGATGACGTGCCTTATCAGAATTGGAATGACGTTATGCTGCAACTGGGGATGTCATCGCAACAATTTCAGATCGTGCAAGATCTTCTAAGCCTCACCAGCACGGTGGATAGAGTGGACAGCACCGGGACCATCGGAAACTATTCAACCACAATCTCGGTGGTCGCAAAGCGGTCCTCGGTTCCGGTTGCTTATCTGTTATGGCAGGAAAAATAGAGCGCGGCCAACTCTCACTCGTTCGCTGTATGAACGGCAATTGGGAGCTTTGGAATTTTCCAGCGTCCAAACGGGCCCAATTCGTCCGGCGGATCGCGAGCCCGAAAACAGTGGGTGGCCAGATCGTGGTTGCGCTTCCTTTGCGGCAGACGGTTAGCTACGCGACGTGGGTGCCAACTGCGGATAGGCAAGTGGTCCCGGAAATGGTCCAACTGCAGCTTGAGAAGCGCGGCTTAGTGCAACGCCAGAGCGTCGACTCCTCGCTCGATGTCCGGATTCTAGAGGTACAGGAGGAAAGATCTCTCGCGCTGGCCATCGTGCTCTTGCCGGACCTAGCGCCGGAGCTGGCTGTCGAGAACGCGGTGCGATTTGAGCCGGAACCATTTACGTTACCGCTTCCCCAGGATCGACTCATCGTTTGGCGCGAACGCCAGCGCTTGGCGATCACCATTAGCCGGGGCCGAGACCCGATCCATTTTCAGGTCTTATCCGCGGAAGAAGTATCAGGTGAGAGCGTTAACGAGATCCGCTGCATCCTGCTGCAACTGGAATCCCAACACATGATCAATCAATTGCTTGGTCTGGCGGTTTGGGGGGATTTCACAGATGCAGAAGTCGAACTGTTGCAAGAAGGGCTTGGTCTCAAGACCTTTCGGGAATCGCTGCCGCCCCCCAGTTTGCCGGCGACACCGTCTAAACTGCTGCCTCCTCAGGTTTCAGTGCTGCACGAAAAAGCCAGGCGCCGCCGCCGGGTCCGCCGTCTGATAGCCGCGGCCACCGGAGCGTACTTGCTCGCGGTTCTAGCGTTCATCGGCTACATTTATTGGGAGCAGCACCGGATCACTGAATTGCAAAATCAGTTGAGCGCGGAACACCCCACCGTCGCTGCGATTCAAGGGACGGCAGATCAGTGGCGTAAAGTCGAATGGGCAGTCGACCCTAAAATGTATGCAGTAGAACTGTTGCACCAGGTTGCCGATCTACTTCCTCCTCAGGGGATGCGATTGACCGCGTTTCAAATCGAGAAGGGTAAGCTAATCGTTCGCGGTGAAGCCAGCACCGCTGCGGCAGCGTTCAAGTTCAACGAGGATATCAAACAAAATGCCGCTCTGAAGCAGTTTCGATGGGACATGAAAAGCCCGAGTCTGCGCCCGGATGGTCGAGCCGAATTCATTATAGAAGGAGAACCTAGCTTTGCGAAAGTTGAGTAAAGGCGAGAAACGGTTGTCGCTGGTGCTCGGGGTAGCCATCCTTGTGATGGGAACCTTTTATCTGGTCAGCTATTTGCTCGATATTGAATCCGACCTGGCGCTTAAGATCCGGGGCCTGGAAGCCAACGCCAATACCGACCAGGTCTGGCTCCGAGAGAAGCAATTCTGGCTGGACCGCAAGCAGTGGATCGACCAAAAGCAGCCGCGAGTGGCAGCGGGCGCTGTGCCGCAATCGGAGCTCTTGCAGTCTCTAACCACGAGCGCGCAGAATCACAAGTTGACCATCCAGGAACAAAGCTTCGCTGACGCCAAGAGCACGGCGAACTATCAGGCGGTCGCTGTCCGTCTGAAGCTGACCGGTACTCTGGAGGATGTCGTTCGTTGGCTGGTTGAAGTTCAGCAACCGGAAAAGTTCCAAGCGGTGACCAATTTTTCTTTGAAAAGCCAGGAGACACCGCCGGCGGTCGACCTGGAATTAGAAGTTGCACGTTGGTACTCGCCTCATGCGTAAAGAAATAGTAGAGAAGCAGACCATGCAGAATCTAACCTGCAAAATTCGCCCGCTGGTCGCGATATTTGCCGGGTGTTGGCTGCTGGTCGGGATCAGTCGCTCGGATGATACGGTACCGAAGGGGTTCGACGTTGCTCGGTATGAGCAAGTCTGGGAACGAAACCCGTTTACGCTGGTGACCCCCACACTGGCAAGCCCAGCGTCGCCCTTTTCAAAACTGATCCTGGTAAACTGGCTCCATGATAAAGGGAAGGATATCGTGTTTGTAGAGGACACCGAAACGAATGAGGTAAAAAAGGTCACTAAGGACGAGGGGGCTAATTCCGATCGGTTACGGTTGATCGAAGTGGTACCCAACAAGAATCCCGGTCTGATTATCGCCAAGCTCACCAACGGAAAAGAAGAAGGAATCGTCAGATTCAAGTTTGAGCAGGGGCAGAACAACCAGGTTGTAAATCCAAACATGGCCATGCAAAGGCCGGTCCCGAACCAACCTCAAGTCGGACCAAATAGTCAACAGTTTGGGGGAGCGCTCCGCAGAGGAGTTCCTCAAGTGCCTAGCGGAGTAAACCAACCCAATATGCAGCGGAACCCAGTGACTGCTCCCGAGGCGCAAGACGTTCGCCGGCGGCGGATGCTTCCAACCCCTGCTCAGAATCAGGTTCCGCAGACCAATGCTCCGCAATTTAACGCTCAACAGAATAACGCGCAGCAGAATAACGTTCAGCAGAACAACAATCAGGCGGCATCCGACGACGACGACGAATAACATGAAAAAACTTTGGCTTCTCCCCCTCGGACTCGTAGTCTCATGCTGGTACTGTGGAGCTACCTGGGCTCAGAACAAGATTGAGGTCAACCCCTCCGGTCATACCACGATCGAGTCAAATCAAGCGGATCCGTCGGACCCGCCCCCGGCCAACCCAACGCCGAATCGGAAAATAATAACCCCGGGAACTCCAGGAGATCCGGGCTCTGAGACATCGACGTTCTCAGCCGTTAACAATAACATCACCACGATCTTACAAGACTATCAGGAGTTGACCGGTAAAACCGTCATCGAAGATAGCAATCTCAGCGCGAACGCGGTTCCTATTACGATCTTAGTTCCGAACCCGGTGCCGCGTGAGCAACTGGTCCGGCTCATTGAAGCAGCCCTCCTACTTAACAATTACGCTTTCGTTCCGGGGCCTAGCGAGAACACGGTTAAGGTGATCAACTTGAATACCGGCAAGAACCCTCGAAGTGAAGGGGTACGTCTTTATACGACGCCGGATAGCCTGCCTGAAGGTGAGCAGATCGTGAGTTATTACATGCCGCTGAATTATATCTCGGCGCAGGAAGCGCTGGCCGTTTTTCAGACCCATGTTTTACCTCGGGCATATACGGCGTTTGTGCCGGTGAACAGCGCCCAGGCAGTGGTGATCACCGAGAATACCAGCGTCATTAAAGAACTGATCGCGTTAAAACAATTAATCGATGTACCGCCAGCGGCGACGTCGACTGAGTTCGTCCAACTGATTCGAGCGGATGCGGAGCGGGTTACCGACACCCTAAACAAACTGTTGGAAAACCAGCAGAAAGGTTCGGGCCAGCAGACTCCGGGTGCTCCCGGTAACGTGCAGATCAATTACGCCGCGGGCTCATCAGGCATTGCCGGTTTACAGGCCCAACTAGTTGCGGATGCGAGGACGAATCGGATCCTAGTTGTTTCTCGGCCTCAAAATATGGCTCAGCTAAGGTCGCTGATTCTATCCTTTGACCAGGCGAACTTGGCGGAGAAACCGCTAGAGTACAGGCTCCGGTACGTCTCAGCGGGGGATGTCCTACCGGTGCTCAAAGATCTTTTGTCCGAAACTCCGGAACAAGGTGGGCAGGGTGGAACCGGTGGGACAAGCGGCACCTCCGGAGGGCAACAGCAGCAGCCGAGCCAACAACGCGCGATCTCCAGTAATACGCCGAGCTCTACGGGCAGCAGCTATGCCGGCGGATACTCTCAAACCAATGCCACCGGCGGAGGTAATCAGCAGGGGCAAGATCTGCTTCAGGATCCAAACGAGGAGCTCGGGCCGCAGTCGATTGTGGTTGGCAAGACCCGGGTCATTTCCGACGCGAAAGATAACAAGATCATCGTCATTGGTCCGCCCGAGAGCATTCAGAAAGTGCGCATGCTGCTCGAACGGTTGGATCAAAGGCCGCAACAAGTCTACCTGGCCACCGTCATTGGAAACTTGACCCTTAACGGCGAGACCGATTTGGGCGTCGATTGGGCTCAAACGTTCAAGAAGATCTCGGGTCAGCAGAGTGGGATCGCGTCCGCTAATCTGAACAGTAATGTCAACGGCCAATCGCTTATCGGTACTGGTTCGAATAGCAGCAACAACAATACCGGAGTAGTCAATCCGGGCTCCATCTTAAGTACTGCCATGATACCTGGTCTGCAGGGTCTGGCTATCTACGGAAAGATCGGCGACGCGTTAAGCGTTTTTATACGGGCACTTGATTCCCGCAGCCACTTCACGATTTTGGCCCGGCCAGCCGTCTATACTGCAAACAACAAACGGGCGGTGATTTCGAACGGCCAACAAGTTCCCATTCCGGGAACTTCTCTTTCTAACGTTCCAACTACGACGACCGGCACTACTGCGGGCTCGGTCGCTTCAGTCGAATCAACCGTGCAATATGAAGACGTTGAGCTTCGCCTGGAGGTAATTCCCCTGATCAACTCGAACAACGAGGTTACCTTAAAGATCGCTCAGATTAATAATACTCTTGGTAACGACGTTAATATTTCTGGAAACGAAGTTCCGATCATCAATAGCCAGCGTTTAACCACAACGGTAACGATTCCCAGCGGCGGAACCGTGGTGTTAGGAGGATTGATCCAGGATCAAATTGAAAAGACAGATAACGGTATTCCTTATGTGGATAATATCCCGTATTTGGGCCATCTGTTTAAATACACCACACGAATAAAGAACCGGACCGAGCTGTTGATTTTCATTCAGCCCACGATTGTCGATAACAACGTCGATGCCTACCGGGCCAGCCTGAAGGAAGAGAAACGGTCTATGGTTGGTTCCGAAATGAGCGATCTTGCCCATCCTAACGATTACGCAAACCCCGGGCCTACCGGGAAGAGGCTGAAGAATCAGAAGTGAGAGGTGGAGAGCGATGGCTCGCCCCCTGTTGGTGGGGCGAGGCTCCCGAACGGCTTCGGATGTTTAACAGGGGAGTTCGCGCTTCCTAACACAATAGGTGGCTAGGCCTTAACGCGTGCCGAGCCGTGGTCTAGCGCTGGGCCACGGCACAGCGCTAGGTAACGGCTCCGACTTCGCCGCCCATTGGCATTGCAATCTACATCACTAAAGGCTACGTCGGACAAGTCGGCGGGATCTCAGGCCTAACGAAGGCGTGATTGGTGATAGGTGATTTGTGATTGGTTGAAGCCAACGGATGGCGCTTCTTTGGTGGGGCGAGCCGTCGCCAATCGCCAATCACCATTCACCAATCACGTCTCTAATCACTGCTCGCGTGAAAGTCTCCAACCGCTCCCGCCACCTTCTTCCCCCGGTGCCAGACAGCAGCGATCTTTTCCGTGTTGGCAATATCGTCTAAGGGATTGGCGGTCAGTACGACGAAGTCAGCGAGTTTTCCGGGCGTCAGTACGCCTCGATCCGAGAGCCTTAGCACAGACGCGGCTCGGCTGGTCGCGCAGTTAATCGCTTGTGACGGAGTGAGTCCGCTTGCCACCATTAGTTGCAATTC
>JAFAZK010000172.1 GCA_019239825.1 Verrucomicrobiota bacterium
ATGTGCCCTTTGGGACCCATCAACTGACGGCTACTCTGAACGACTATGAGCCGATCAAGCAAGACATTGAGGTCCGCAAAGGCATGGCTCCCGAGATCCGTTTGAAACTCAAACCGATCCAGGAAATTGCCGCTCTCTCAGTCCAAACCGATCCGCCAGGGGCCTCCATTCTTCTGGACGGTAAGCCCCCGCAGTCGCCTAACACTTTTGCTCATGTTCCTTTCGGGACTCATCAGCTGACGGCAAATTTGAACGACTACGAGTCGATCAAGCAAGACATTGAAGTCCGAAAAGGCATGGCTCCCGAGATCCATCTGAAACTCAAACCGATCCAGGAAATCGCGGCTCTCGCAGTCCAAACCGATCCAACAGGCGCCTCGATTCTTCTGGACGGTAAACCCCCGCAATCGCCCAACACCTTTACCCATGTCCCCTTTGGGACCCATCAGCTGACAGCCACTTTGAACGACTACGAGTCGATCAAGCAAGACATTGAAGTCCGAAAAGGCATGGCTCCCGAGATCCACTTGAGACTTAAGCCGACCCAGGAAATCGCGGCTCTCTCAATACAAACCGATCCAGCAGGCGCCTCCATTCTGCTGGACGGTAAACCCCCGCAATCGCCCAACACCTTTACCCATGTCCCCTTTGGGACCCATCAGCTGACCGCGACTCTAGATAAGTATGAGGCGATGAACCAAGAAATTCAGGTCGCCAAAGGGATGCCTTCGGAAATTCATGTAACTCTTAAACCGAAATCGAGTCCCTTAGACGGCTTGGCTGCTGAAGCAAAGAAATATGGAGAGGGTACTCCGGAACAGGTGACGGCCTTGGTGCGACTTGCGCAGTTCTTTACAAACTCGAAAACGCCTGACGCAGGAGAGCACACCAACGAGCTTGCAGGAATTATAGAACGGCTGCGCACGAAAACGCCACCAATCAGTAGAGATGAATTCAGCATCGCTTACAAAGCTAGTATTAAGGATGCAGCAGACCTTAACATCCTCCCTGCGATTCTTTGGTTGGCAGAAAACGAAAAAGGGCGCGAGTCGTTCGACCTATTTCTTCGTGCGGCAAATTTGGGAGACTCCTATGCAATGCTGAACGTCGGCAAACATTATCTTTTTAGAGGGACGGCAGTTGATGACGTGCAAGCATTCAGCTGGCTCAAGCGAGCGTATGAGTCGGCGAAACCCGACTTGGAAGCCGGCGCCTATTTGGGTTTTTGTTACCTCAATGGAAGAGGAACAAAAAAAGACGTCAACGAAGGTAAAAGGATAACTCTCTTACTTGCCAACCAAAATGTAGTTTTTGCAATGACCGAGGCTGGTGTTCTTCTGGCAGTAGAAGCGCAACAGAAGCGACAAAAGTCTGAAGAAAACGCATTAGAACTACAGGCCAGACAGTGGTGGGAGCGTGCGGCCGCGAAAAACGATTGGACTGCCACGGCGCGCCTCGGCCTATTTTATCAGCAAGGCTTGGGCGGTCTCACCAAAAGCGATGAACAGGCAGAAAAGTTTTATCAAGAGGCCATAAAACACGAAAACACCTTAGCCAAATACTGGTATGCTCTTTTCTTGATCGAGAAGCACCCGGATCGCCGCAGCGAAGCTGAAGATCTAATGAGCCAAGCCGCAACTGCGGGCATGCAGTCCGCGAGAAATTGGTGCGAACAGAATGATGTGAAGTTCAACCAAGCGGCACCCGCTGACGAGCAGTAGTACGAAAGGAGATTGTTGTACGACGGTCCTGCTGCTTTCCGCCAAAGCGCTTTCCGTCACGCAAGGCATCCGAATGAGGGAGTTCGAAGTGCCGTAGCTGACAAAATACTGCCGTAATCGATACTCGAATTCCGAAAACTTGCTTCCCTAAGGGCCTACATAGTCCGATTCAAGCTTCACCTTTGCGATCGTTCCGGCCGGTAGGGGATTTGTAAACTCGTAAGCACTATCGTCGATCAGAGTCTCCGACTGAAGATCCACCCGCATTCTGACTTCTTTTGCGTCCGGCGAGGTTTCCTTGCTGCGAACGGTCCGAATTAAAACGGTTTTAACCTTCTTTTTTTCGAGTTCCTGCTTTTTCGCCGGGGGTAGTTGCTTGAAAAACGTCTTAGCATTTTGCTGTGCGATGCGGATTTGATCCTCGGTCGCCCGATGACGGGCCAAGAGCGTCTGTGCTTGGATATTCTGCAGAATCGCGTTCTGGACCTGGGCGAGAGCAATCGGTGTGTTTAGGAACAAGCATCCGGAAAGCACCATGTATATTAAAGTGCTACTTCTTACAGCCACGTTAATCTTGTAACTAAGTAATCCGGATCAGGCAAGCATGGAAGCTTCCCTTTCTGAATTTACTAGGACGTCAGTTGGCCGTGATTACGCCATTGACCGTAAAAGCACTTTTCGCGTATAAATTACGTAGACCCGGCTAAGAAAACCCGCATTCCTCGTGTTCGCTTTTCGGTGGAGAGTAGAGCACTTTACAAAAGTGACTACGAAGAGCCAGAGGCTCACGCGCCACCATTCCGGTTTGGTCATGGTTTTGGGGGCCGATCTTGGTTTTCGGCGTCGTATCACCTATACCCCAGTTTGGAAAGCGGTTTTGTCTGTGATGACGCTCCATTGTTAACCGCTAATCCCTGTGTTGTAGGACCGCTTGGATTGAAAGAAATTTGGACTACGAGCGCAGCCGACTTTTGTCCATTAACATTCACCACCTTTTGGCTGGAACACGCGCTGTGGGAACTATCATGTCATCTCGTGACTGTTTTGTTTCCGCGCAGCGCTGGCGGCAAAATTTCCCTTTCGTGTGCTGACCCTATAAGGGAGTCCGCGAATTGCTGCCGAAAGTGGCGACTTGCGCTGCCTTAAATCACTCTTGGTTTTAGCGGAGCCTAAGGCGGACCCGCAAACGAATCGGACGAACCACTAGTTCGATGGGAGCGATCTTTGGTTATATGCTTCAACACTAGTTTTCGGCACACCAGCGCCGCCAGATCGTGCGGAGACACTGCGCAAAGGACTCTGCGAAGACAGCCGCATTTCCCAGCGCTGAGGTCTGCACTGCTGTGCGGAGACCCGTGCGAATTTCTGTGAGGCGATCTCGTTCCTTCGCGCTGCGGAGGGCGATATCCAGATAGTGGTCCGGATTCTCAGCCACAAATGACTCGAGTCCGACGCAGTGAAGCATCGTCGCGGTTTGCCGAGAGATCATGCTTTCTCCGGGCAGAGTAATTATCGGCACGCCCATCCAGAGCGCATCCCCGGAGGTGGTACAACCGCTGTAGGGATGGGTGTCGAGGGCGATATCGATGTCATTATAGTCGCGTAAGAGCTGTTCGTAAGAAGACGGACCGCGTAGCTCTATCTGCCCGGCCCTTACGCCGCATGCCGCAAATTGGGTTAAGATTTTTCTGCATAGCTCTGGGACGGAAAATGCCCGGCTCTTCAGCACTAACGAAGCATCAGTGGCCTTGATAACTTTTGACCACAACTCAATCGTATCCGCGTTGAGCTTGTCGAGCCGATTGAAACTGCCGAACCTGAGCCGGTTGGTAGAACTTCGCCTCGTGAGATCGGGCGCAAACTTGGGGGGTGACCAAAATATCCGCGTAGGCAAGTGCAGCACTTTTTCAGTGAAACGCTGGCTTGATCCGGGCGGCGTCGTGATCGGATCGCTCATGATGTAATCCATCGTCGAAAGACCCGTCGTGTCGAAATAGTCCAGCCACGCTACCTGTAAAGGGGCGGGCTTTCTTGCGAATATGAGCAAGCGATTTTCCGGGGTGTGTCCGGCGAGATCTATGAGGATATCGATCCCATCGGCTTCGATCCTTTGGGCCGCTTCCGAGTCGTTGAGGGTTTGAATGTCATTCCACGAAAATGCATGAGCACGCAGCTCGTCGGTGAGCGCATCCGATTGGTGTGTATTGGAATAGCAATGAATCAAAAAACTGTCGCGATCGAGCACCGAAAAAATCGGGGATAACTGACCGGCAATCAGCCCGTTGAGTCTGGGCGACACGAAACCGAGCTTAAGCGGCCGCTCGGGATCTGCCGAATTCACAAAGCTTTTGCGCCTGGGATAATACTGCTGCGCATGGCGCGCGCACCATACTTGATGCTGCGCAAATAAACCCTCCGAGCTGCATGATCCGTCAAGGTGCAGGGAAATTAGGTAGTTGCTGTGCAGCGTGGGGTCGTTCGGCGCAAGCTCGGTCGCCCGCGCATAATAGCGAATTGCCGATTGCGGATCGTCGAGATATTTACTGAGATTACCGAGGTTGTTATGCGCTTCGACAAAAGCAGGATCGAGTTCGACTGCCCGCAAGAAACTGTTCTTGGCCGCCTCGAAACGAAATGCCGCGATGTAGGCGATGCCGAGATTGTAGTGAGCGCTGGCGCGTTCCGGCGCAAGAGAGACCGCGCGCGTTAACAGTGAAATTGCCTCCTCCTGGTCGTTGCGCCGCGATGCGAGAATCCCGAGATTCTCTAATGCGGCCGAATGGTTTGGGGCTATCTGCAACAAACTGCGATAGACACCTTCAGCCTCCAAATGAAGTCCGCCTCGGTGCAGAGTTTCGCCTCTCTCCATCAAGGCGGGAATCGCTTCGGGCAAAACAGGTGGCGCCGCGGGAAGCGGCGCCGATAATCGGCCATGGCATCTCTTAAATTTCTTGCCGCTGCCGCAGGGGCAGGCATCGTTACGGCCAACCGAATGCATCTCAGCGATGATACTTTTGTTCACCATCGCTTCAATTTCAAACTGATGATGCTTCCCCTTTCATCTATACTTTATCGTTTAACGAAGCTGAACGATCGCGAGCCTCGATCGTAACTCTAGCAGTTTGCTGACAATTTCGGGCTAGTACTTGCGCCGATTCGCTTTGATATCGGTCGACTTGCACAAGCTTGGCGATATTACCAGGACTGCGACTATCTCAGCTCCCTTCTGGCAGGTGTGGCATTTCCGAAAGGGACGCGCAAGACAACGAATTGTCATTGCCGAGGGTTCTGCTTGACAACAAGCGAATGCTTCAGGCAGAATCCAACCTGAGGTCTGTGATTCTGTGCTTTGATTACGGACCGGTATGTCAGTGGAAGGTCCATCCGTTTGGCACCGATCCGCCCCCCAACCCACCTCTCCATCATCACATTCATTGGAACTAAGCAAATGAAGATCTTCAAACGGTCCGGTAGGAAAACCCTTGGTATGAATGCCACCTCGGCCGGTGCACTGTTGATGATTGCAGCTTTCGCGCCAGCCACACACACAGCTGCCGGCACGTGGAATGCCGTGGGCTCTAATAATTGGAATGACTATTTTAACTGGTCCGATTTCATAGTTCCCAATTCGCCCACTGCGACAGCCACTTTCGGCAATCTTTCAACTGAGTTGTCACCCACGCTTTCGGCCGCCGTCGAAGTCGCGTCAATCACTTTCACTCCCGATGCCAATGCTTATATGATCGATACCGACGGCAACACACTTACCATCGTAGGTGCAGGGATTATAAATAACTCGGGGAACACGCAGACGATCCTCAACGACAATCTCGGCACCATAACTTTCAACAACGCATCGACAGCCGGAAACGCGGTGATCGACAACGCCAGCGGCTCAAGCATAACTTTCACTAACACGTCGACAGCCGGTAGCGCGACGATCGACAGCAATGGCAGCATAACTTTCAACAACACATCGACAGCCGGTAGCGCGACGATAACCAACGAGGGCGAATCGCCTGATCTTTCTAACGGCGTCACCAACTTCAACGATTCATCGACTGCTGGGAAAGCCGTGATTACCAACGACGGGGGCACTACGGGCCCGTTTTCTAGCGGATCCGGCGGCACCACAATTTTCAACAACACGTCGACTGCCGGCAATGCGATGATCACCAACAAAGGCGGCACAAACACCGGGTCGTCCGGCGGCACCACAGTTTTCAACAACACATCGACTGCCGGCAACGCGACGATTAACAACAACGCCGGAACGGTCGTCAATTCGGACGGCTTCACCGACTTCTTTAACAACTCGAATGCCAGCAAGGCGACGCTCAACAACAACGGTGGAACGGTCGGCGACTCGGGCGGCAGGACGGGATTCTACGACTCATCGACTGCCGGCAGCGCGACGATTAACAACAATGGCGGAACGGTCGTCAATTCGGGCGGCGTAACGGACTTCCTTAACAGCTCTACTGCCGGTAGCGCGGCGATCAACAACAAAGGCGGAACAGTCGTCGGCGGGTCAGGCGGCGTGACGCAATTCTTCAACAACTCGACTGCCGGTAACGCGACGATCATCACCAACGGCGGAACGGGCGGCGGCTCCGGCGGAACTACGTTCTTTCTTGACAGTTCCGACGGCGGAACCGCTCGCGCGATCACGAATGGAAACGGCAGCTTCGATATCAGCGGCTTGACTAGCTCTGGCATGAGGATTGGGTCCATCGAAGGCAGTGGTAATTATTTCCTCGGCAGCAAGACGCTGACGGTGGGCGACAACGATTTGAGCACCACGGTCTCCGGTGTTATCCAGGACGGCGGCTTCTTCGAGGGGACTCGAGGATCACTTACGAAAGTCGGCACTGGGATGCTGACGTTATCAGGCACTAATACCTATACCGGTGGCACTCACCTCAACGGCGGAACTGTTGCGGTAAATACCGACGCCAATCTCGGCACCGGTCCGCTCAGCTTCAATGGCGGAACGCTCGAAGCGCTGTCAGCCGGAGGAGGGATTATTTCGAGTAAAGTGATCACACTCAATTCTGGAGGAGGAACCTTTTCGGCCGATACCGATACCAACTCAACCCTCAGCGGACAGATCGGCGGCCCCGGCGCGTTCACCAAGAGTGGGCTAGGCACCTTGATTCTAACCGCGGCAAACACCTATTCCGGGCAGACGACGGTGGACAACGGAAACCTGATCATAAATGGATCAATTGCGAGCACTCAGGTCGTGGTCAACCCGGGAGGCTTGCTCGGCGGAACCGGTTTGATTGGCGCCAACGTGGTGAACAATGGAATCATCAGCCCAGGCAATCCTACCGGCACATTAACCATCTCGGGTAACTACACGCAGACTTCGAATGGTACGTTACGAATCCTAGTCGGAGGTACTGCACCGGGACAGTTTGGGATGCTGGTAGTGAGCGGTCATGCCAGCTTGGGAGGTACTCTTCAGCTTGTCAGTCTGAACAATTTTAACTTTCAGGTTGGCAATAAGATCAGTTTTCTAACCGCAGATGGCGGAGTAAGTGGATCTTTCAGCTCGATCCAAAATCCATTTATCAGCAACACCCTCGTGAAAGCCGAAGTGGTTGTCCTCCCCGATGCTATCGAGATCGAGGGAACGCAAGGTTTGTTGACAAACATACCAGGCGTCATTTTGTCACCAAATGAGTTAGCCGTGGCCAAGGCGCTCGACAGCGCGGCGGGCGATCCTCGGGCCGCGGCCCTTTTTGCGTTCCTAAATAGTCAGCCATTAGGCAATCTTCCCCATGACCTTAGCTTAATCGCGCCGACCCAGATCAGTTCAATGAACGCGACTACCGTCTCGCTCGGCAAAATTCAGGCGTCTAATATCGGATCGCGGCTACTCAATGTCCGAGGAGGTAGCACCGGGTTCAGCTCGTCGGGTTTCGGAATCAGTGGCGGATCGGCGAATTTTGACACCGGTTTGGCGGGACCAAGCGGGGATGAGGGTAAAGCCGGTCCGCCGGTTTTCGCCCCTACCCCGGAAAATCGTTGGGGCGTCTTTGTGACCGGCACCGGTGAGTTCACGAACGTTGATAGTACGCCAAATGCAGCCGGGTATAACGTGAATACCGGCGGTATTACCGTCGGGGTGGACTATCGCTTAACTCCGAACTTCGTGATTGGTTTGGACGGCAGCTATGCCCACACCAATGTCAATCTCGACGGGGGTGGCAACGTCACAGTCAATGCTGGAACGGTCGGTCTCTATGCGACGGTTTTTGCCGACGGGTTCTATTTGGACCTGGCCGGGAGTGGAGGTCCCAATGGATATGACACGAATCGGACAGCGCTGCAGGGAAGCGCGAGCGGAAGCACGGAAGGAGCCAATGCCAATGTGCTGGTCGCCGGAGGCTATGACTGGAAACGGGGCGGCTTCAGCATCGGTCCCACTGCCACCTTCGAATTTAGCTATGTTAGCATCGATGGGTTTACCGAAACCGGTTCGCTGGCGCCTCTGAAACTCCGGGATCAAAGCTACGAATCCGAGCGCACGATTTTCGGGGCAAAAGCGGCCTATAATTGGAAAATAGGGAGCATAACCCTGATACCCCAAGTCAGCGTGGGTTGGGTGCACGAGTACGGGTCAGTCGCATACTCGGTGATCGCAAACTTCGCAAATGGCGCAGGCAACAGTTTCACGGTTAACGGCCCTGCGATTGGCCGGGACGGCGTACTGGTTACCGCTGGTATGTCTATGATATGGACCGATCGGATTTCCACTTACATTTACTACGACGGTGAACTTGCCCGCACCAATTACGATTCTCATACCGTAGTTGGGGGTGTCCGGATAAGCTTTTGACGAACTTCGAGTTGTCCTCGACCTCGTCGTCCCTCCGCCTTCGCCTACGTGAGGATGCAGGCGAAGCACGCCCGCGCGGGTGGGAAGCAATTCTCGACCACGGTTCGCATGTCCCGGAGGAATCCCTAGCCCAGCGTCTTGCCGAGTGGCACTCTCAATGCCCCAAGGATCTCCGTCCCTTTGTTGCGAGAATCGCGACTGTCTTCGGGAGGAAGCTGCAAAGCTTTTAACCCCAGCCCAATGGTCTGCCAAGCGCTCCCCGATGCTGCGGTAACCCCACCAAGGCCCAACAAAGGACATAAGAACTTGCTCCCGCGCGGTCCTCGAACAGTTTGTGTCGGAATAGGTAAATTAGGCACGAATAAGTTGATGCAATCCTCTTCAACCGAGTAGTTGTCTCGTCCCGACCTGGAATATAAATTGGTTGTTAGTCACTTGCAGCCGGCTCGGCTAGTGCGCCTATATTCGTTGCTGAAGTTCACTACTTAATAGGTCAATAACAATTGAAGTATTTCCAGGAATTACCCATTATGAGATCATCAACAGATACGACAGACCTGTTACGCCTAGTCGGAGATACAAGCAAAACGAACAGGGCATCGCACAGATAGCCGGAGGAGCTGGAGAATGATCGTCGCTATTGACGGCACCGGACCGGACTCTCCTGGTGACTATGCTAAGGAAATGAGCCGCTCGTTCTGCAGCCAGATTGGGCGCACGGCAAACGCCACCTATTTTCGCGGACCAACCCTAACCGGGTCGGAGACTTCCGCCATTGCCAACTTGGCGGTGGACGCCGTGATGGCGGCACGCGGAAAGGGATCGGCGGACAAGGTGATGCTGGCCGGCTACAGCCGCGGCGGCTGCGCGGCGATAATTGCCGCACGCCGGTTGAAGGATCGGGGTATCGGGGTTCATTCCCTCTTTCTGTTCGACGCCGTCGATATGCAGATCTCAGACATGCATCTCTCGCAGATCATTTCGGACAATGTGCGCATGGTCGCTCACGTACGCAGCGCGCGAAGTCTTCCTTTTTGGATCCGAAATCCGGTCAAATCGAGGTTCTACTTCTATAATACCGGCCGTTATATCGCGGGCTCAGGAAGCTATGAAACTAGATCCTTCGTTGGCAGCCACGGTGCGGTAGGCGGAGTTCCCTGGCCGGAAATCAAGGAAGACGCCGGCTGCGTCTTGGCGGTAGCCGAGTGGATGAACGAGCGGTTCAAAAACCGAGGGTTGGCGGTGACGCTGAAACCGCTCTAATGAAGGCCGAAATGGTCAGGCTGGCGTCCGAATACACAGCGTTTTTTTGGCCCATATTGCCAACGTTCTTTGCCAGTCGGGGGATGAGAGTACAGGCTAAGCCTCGCCGGTCGATTTCACATTAATCTCTCCTAGAGTCTTCTCGAGATCATCAACTCCGTCTTCGATTTCCTTTGTGAAACTAAGGCCCCAAAGGGTATTGACGATCGCATTTATCCGCAAGAGTCGCCTGCTGGCATGTACAATCACCGAGGCGTCTCTTGGGGGCTCTGGAAAATAGTGAAGTTGTAAACCGTCATTCTTTTTCTCTACGTAATCCTCGACCCAGAGAGCTGTCGAGTGGACAAGCCCGCTTTCCGTCTTGTAAGAGTAATAATATTCTTCAGAGTAGAAGCTGGGATCCTTGCCCGCTGCACAAAGTTTTCTCACGAGTTCACGTAAGTTATCCCCCCACCAATTAAGCGGCACTTTGTTATGCTTTGCCATAAACTCATCGTATCGCTCTTTTTTATCGACAAAGTGCGGATCAGCGGCGAGCGCGCTAGCCATTAGCCCAGCCGCAGGGAATTTGTTCTTCGACAAATCAACCATGAAATTATAAACCGCGTAGGAACTCGCACCTGCGTGCTCCTGGAACAATTTCGCGTTTCCGGGTCATGATGAATCCAGGCTGCTTGCAGTAAAATTTCCAAGAGCGTGCGGTTCAATACGAACGCGTCCTGATCATACCCTTGAATCCATAGGACGTGGATGGCGTGAAATGTTTTATAAGCTTTGCAAAAGAAGTAAAGCATTGCCACTTTAGCATCGCGTTCCGCCGTGTTTGGCGGGCCAGCGTCTTTTGTTAGAACTTTTTTAAGCAGCCTTTCCGTAAGCTCGCACACTGCTTGGTGGAACGCGCTGCCAAACTGAGCCAACGAAAGTTGTTGAGCCATACCCCTCAACTTCCTGCACTTGCCACGCCGAATCAAACTTGTGAATGTCGCACACTGGTGCAAAGTATTGAAGCAATCTCTCCGGAAATTTATCGTGCCTTGTTCTGGGTGCGCTCTCAAGTTGGAGATGATAATGGTTGGGCATCAAAACATAGCCGTGAATCGTCAAGCCGAAGCGTTTGGGCGTGGCACTTAATAACCCAAGAAAATGCTCGTATCCTTAGCTTGCT
>JAFAZK010000197.1 GCA_019239825.1 Verrucomicrobiota bacterium
GGAGTTCAGGAGTTCAGGAGTTCAGGAGTTCAGGAGTTCAGGAGTTCAGGAGTTCAGGAGTTCAGGAGTTCAGGAGTTCAGGAGTTCAGGAGTTCAGGAGTTCAGGAGTTCAGGAGTTCAGGGTGGAGCGGATCAAAAACTTGCAAGAAGAAAGCAGCTCATGCCACTGAATATGCCATCAGTTCCGGGTTCGCGATACCGGCTCCTGAACTTCTGCAACTCCTGAACTCCTCTATTCTACATTCGACACCTGTTCGCGGATCTTTTCCAATTCGGCTTTGGAATGCACAACGAGCTGAGAGATCTCGGCGTCGTTGGCTTTGGCGCTTAAGGTGTTGAGTTCGCGGCCAATTTCCTGGCAGAGGAATTCGAGTGTCCGGCCGATGGCGTCGTCGGATTCGGCGATGCCCAAGAATTGAGTGATATGCGATTCCAGCCGCGATACTTCTTCGGAAAAATCAGAACGCTCAGCGAAGAAGGCGACCTCTTTCGCTAAGCGGTCGTCGTCGAGCGGGATGTTTACGCCGTGCGCCTTCACCCGGTCGCGCAAAGAATTCCGAAATCGTTCGGCGGCTCGCGGTTGTAGTTTACGAACTTTATCCAAGTTAGTCCGAAGGGTCTTGATGCGTCGGGTCAGGTCACGCAAGAGATGCGCACCTTCCTTAGCGCGCATCACGAGCAATTGTTGGAGAGCGGCTTCCACAGAAGCCAGAACGGCTTGGCGAGTTGCGCTCTTTAATTCACGATGTTCCGGCACGTCCAATACTCCCGGAGCGCGCAAGACCATATCCACGCTGATCTCGCCTGCCAAACCGAGCTCTTTCTGAACCGCGGTAAAAGTTTCCAGATAAGCCTTCGCGAGTTGCCGATTCAAGTTGGGGGCGAGCTCGCCGCGAGTGAATTGCGCAGAGATGTTAACGTTGATTCTGCCGCGATGAATCTTCTTGTCGATAGCGGCCCTAACCTCTGTCTCCAATGAGGAAAACGCTTCGGGTAAACTCAGTACGATCTCGGTTTGGCGTTTATTCAGCGCCTGCAGTTCTGCGACAATTTTACATTCGTCACTAGCTGCTCGGCCCCGACCGTACCCGGTCATGCTACGCATCGGCGTGGTATTCTTGCAGTGATCGGACGTCAATACCCTTGGTTTTGATACCGCGAATCGCTCGGATACTGGCTTCAACCGCGCTGATCGTGGTCAGAATAGGGATCCGATTCGCAACCGCCAGGCTACGAATTCTGATCTCGTCTTTCCGTGGAGTTTTCCCGCTTGGCGTATTGATGATCAGATCGATGTCTCCGTTTTTCATCAGATCGAGCACATTGGGGCGGCCTTCAGAAATCTTGAACAAGTGACGAACCGGGATACCTGCTTTCTGGATGGCGAGTGCGGTTCCGGCCGTGGCATAAATCTGGAATCCAAGCTCCACTAGTTCTTTCGCCAGCGGAACTATCTCCGATTTATCGTTATCCTTTACACTCACGAAGAGGTTGCCTTTCTCCGGGAGTGGAGGCTGAGCCGCCATTTGCGACTTGGCGTAAGCCACTCCGAGATCGTCAGCGATTCCCATCACTTCACCGGTGGCCTTCATTTCTGGGCCGAGGATAATATCGATGCCAGGGAAACGAATAAACGGAAACACCGCTTCTTTTACTGAGAAATGTCGAGGGATGATCTCTTTGGTGAACCCCAGCTCCGCCAACGTTTTTCCGGCCATGACTTTGGCCGCCAACTTGGCGAGCGGTACACCGATCGCTTTGCTGACAAACGGTACGGTCCGAGAAGCTCTGGGATTAACTTCCAATACGTAAACCTCTTCTGCTTTGACCGCGAACTGCACATTCATCAAGCCGCGGACTTCCAGCTCCTTGGCCATGGATTTAGTGGCGCTCTCAATCCCACTTAACACATGAGAAGAGAGGGAAAACGCCGGAATAACGCAGGCGCTGTCTCCGCTATGAATCCCGGCTTGTTCGATGTGTTGCATGATCGCCCCGATGACCACAGTCTCGCCGTCGGCGATGCAGTCGACATCGACCTCAATCGCGTCCTCCAAAAATCGGTCTACGAGTACCGGGCGCTCAGGGCTCGCCTCAACTGCGTTGCGAATATATCGGCGCAGGTCCTCTTCGGTGTACACGATCTCCATGGCTCGCCCACCTAAAACAAAAGAGGGACGAACCAGAACGGGATATCCGATCATGCGGGCGACCTTAACCGCCTCGACCTCATTGGTGACCGTTCCATTAGGCGGTTGGTTAAGACCGAGTCGCCGAAGCATCGCGGAGAAATGCTTTCGATCTTCTGCGACTTCGATGCTCTGGGGTTGGGTCCCGATGATGTTAACGCCGTTAGCTTGTAAGGCGGCGGCAAGATTCAGCGGGGTTTGTCCTCCGAATTGAACGATGGCACCCCAACAGTTTAAGGCGCGATAAATGGCCAGGACATCTTCCAGCGTGAGCGGCTCAAAGAAAAGCATGTCGCTGGTGTCGTAGTCGGTCGAAACCGTCTCCGGATTCGAGTTGGCCATAACCGTCTCAAATCCTTCTTCCTTTAAAGCGAAAGCGGCGTGAACACAGCAATAGTCAAACTCGATTCCCTGGCCAATACGATTAGGGCCGCCCCCAAGAATCAAGATTCGGCGACGATCGGTGGGCCGCAGCTCACTCTCTTCACCGTAGCTAGAATAGTAGTAGGGAGTATAGGCCTCGAACTCGGCTGCACAGGTGTCCACCAATCGATAGGTGGGAGTGAGCCCTTGCTTGATCCGTTCCTGGCGGACATCAGTTTCAGTGCGATTCGTAAGGAAGGCGATCTGCCGATCTGAAAACCCGAGACGTTTGGCTTTGTGGAGGTCTAGCTTGCCCGATCTTATCTGGTCTTCAGCGCTAATAAGCTGCGAGATGTTTTCCAGGAACCAAGGGTCGATACCGGTCAGGCTATTGATCTTATCCGTATTAAGCCCGGCCAAGAAAGCGTAACGGACATAAAAGATCCGGTCCCAAGATGCGCTCACCAATTTGCGTTGGATTTCGGTCAGGTCCCAGTTACCATTTTCAGTTCGCGGCTCGGCATCTTTGCTATCTGCTCCCAAACCGAAGCGGCCAATCTCCAGCGACCGGAGCGCTTTTTGGAGAGCCTCTTTAAAGGTGCGCCCGATGGCCATCGCTTCGCCGACGCTCTTCATCTGGGTGGTCAGAATAGGATCGGCCTGCGGAAATTTTTCGAACGTGAAGCGGGGCACCTTAACCACGCAATAGTCGATTACCGGTTCGAAGCTGGCCGGCGTTTCTCGCGTAATATCGTTGCGAATTTCGTCCAGGGTGTAACCGACAGCTAATTTGGCCGCGATTTTTGCGATCGGAAAACCGGTGGCTTTCGAGGCGAGCGCGGACGATCGGGAAACGCGCGGATTCATCTCGATCACTACCATGCGGCCGGTTTTTGGATCGACCGCGAATTGGATATTCGAACCGCCGGTTTCCACACCGATCGCGCGAATGACGGCGAAAGAAGCGTCGCGCATCAGCTGGTATTCTTTGTCGGTCAGCGTCTGGGCGGGAGCGACGGTGATGGAATCGCCGGTATGGATCCCCATCGGGTCGAGGTTCTCGATCGAGCAGATAACGACGCAGTTATCCGCGCGATCACGCATGACCTCCATTTCAAATTCTTTCCAACCAAGGAGCGATTCCTCGATCAACACTTCTTTAACCGGAGATTGGTCGAGGCCGCGAAGCACGATTTCTTCAAACTCTTCCCGATTGTAAGCGATTCCGCCTCCGGCGCCGCCGAGCGTAAACGCCGGACGGATGATGAGGGGGAATCTGCCGATGGTGACTGATACTTGTTGGGCTTCCGTCAGGTTATGAGCGACACCAGACTGGGGAACGTCTAATCCGATCTGGATCATCACATCCTTAAATAGCTGACGGTCTTCTCCCTTGGAAATCGCGTCGGCGTTCGCTCCGATTAGTCGGACGTTGTACCGGTCGAGTACGCCGTTGCGATAGAGCGCCATCGCGGTGTTCAGAGCGGTCTGTCCACCAAGGGTAGGAAGAAGAGCATCGGGCCTCTCTTTGGCAATAATCAGTTCGACCACCTCCGGGGTAATCGGTTCGATGTAGGTGCGATGCGCGAACTCGGGATCCGTCATGATCGTAGCCGGATTCGAGTTGATGAGGACTACCAGGTAACCTTCTTCCGAGAGAGCCTTGCAAGCCTGGACCCCGGAATAGTCAAATTCGCAACCTTGCCCGATGACGATTGGGCCGGAGCCAATTAAGAGTATTTTTCGGATAGAAGTATCGCGCGGCATGAGCGATGGCAGGTTAACGGTGGAACGACAAAACTCAACGGAAAAGCCTGCGACTAGCGGCCTGCTACTGGGCAATACACTCCAAAAGTGGACGGAGTGGACTTAGTTGACAGAGTGGACGTCGTGGACAGGGAGCTGACCTTAGGCGAAGCGATAGATCACTTGGTCTGCTCTATCCACCGAACCGTCCCAGTCTCGAGAGTGCGGGAAATGAATGGTTGGTTACAACCGTTCTTCCAAATCAACTAGCCGGGTAAGTGCGCTGACGAAATCTTTAAGGGCGCTCGCGGGGAGCATGATGGTGTCGCGCCGACCACTTACGTCTTCGGTAATCTTCAAGAAGCGTCCGCGTTGATTCTCTTTCAGGTCTAGAAAGAATACTTTTCGATCGACCTGGATCTTCTCCGAAGCGAGGGGGTCACTCGATCCGTGTGCTGTATTGCTATTAATCATAACCTCACGTTCCTTGCCAAAGTTGGGGCACCGTGACCGCCCTTTGCTTTCGGAGGGAAAGCAGCCCTGTAACCGGTCATTCGGTGGAAGATAGGAATTTAGTGTAAGAAAAAAAGAGAATTTAACGATGAAAATTCAGAAGTCCAACAGCGGCGCGGACTTTTGCCATGGTTTGGTGGGCGGTTGCTAGCGCGCGTTCGGCTCCGTGTTGGAGGATCGATTCCACGTAACCCGGGTCTGCTTCCAATTCGGCTCGTTTCTTGCGCATTGGCTCGAAAGCGCTCCAAAGGACCTCGAAAAGCTGTTTCTTATACTCTCCGTACCCGGTTCCACCCGCGCGAAAACTTTGGGTCATCGCCTCGACTTCATCCGAGCTGGCAAACAGGCGATATAGCTGAACGATGATGGAGTTTGATGGGTCCTTGGGCGCCTCGACTGGCGTCGAATCGGTCACGATGCTCATCACCTTTTTTCTCAGCGCTTTTTCCGGAGCAAAAATCTCAAGCGTGTTCCCGTAGCTTTTACTCATTTTTTGGCCGTCCAACCCGGGCACTGTCGCTACTTCTTCACGGATTCTCGGTTCCGGCAGCTTCAACACCGGCCCATAGATCTCGTTGAATTTTGCTGCGATATCGCGGGTAATCTCGAGGTGCTGCTTTTGATCCTGTCCAACCGGGACCACATCGCTCTCGTACAGCAAAATATCGGCGGCCATTAAGACCGGATAAGCGAAAAGCCCGTGAGAGGCTGAAAGTCCGCGGGCAATCTTATCTTTGTAGGAATGCGCTCGCTCCAACAAACCCATAGGAGTCACCGTGCTCAATATCCAGGTCAGCTCGGTCACGATCGGAATGTCTGATTGGCGAAAGAAGCAAACTTTATCTGGGTCTAAGCCGCAGGCCAGAAAATCGAGAGCAACGCCGATGACATTCCGGCGAAGTTCTTCCGGGTTCTGCAAACTGGTGAGAGCATGATAATCCGCGATAAAATAGAACGCGTCGCCTTGCTCTTGCAGTTCTACGGCTGGCCGGAGTGCGCCGAAGTAATTACCAATGTGCAGAGTCCCTGATGGTTGAATGCCAGTTAAATACCGAGCCATGCGAAAGTCATAAATGACAAATAACAGATAACAAATGACAAATGGTTCGTCCGAAGCGGTAGGGATGAGCTCCTGCTCGTCCGTTTGTTGTTCCAACGGCCCTATCGTTAGCGAAGTCCTTTCGGACGAACAGGGCCTCCTCCCCACCGTTTACGTTCCGGATTTGATCAGTGCTTGCTCTTGCTCGATCAGCTGCTGCCAAATCTCCCGATGTTTTGGTTCATAGCGGTGATCTTGGAATTCGGCCATTTTGCGACGCAAAATGATCAGCTGTTCCAGTAGGGTGTTGCAGTCAGTGTAGACTTCTCGCAAGAAACGGACGGCGGCGGCGTCGCGTTCCCAAATCAACCCGAACGAGTTCAAGAAGTCAGCGGCGTATTGGATGTCGCCGCGGTCGTTATGTTGCCAGATGTCCGGGGCTGGTTCCGGAATATCCAAGAGAAGAGGGGCCAAGTAGAGGTTCTGGATCATGCCTCGGCGGTATTTTTCGGCGGCGGCTTTTTCTTCGTCTCGGTCGACCAAGGATAAGGCCCAGGCGAACTGAAATCCGGGATCCTCGATATCATTGGGATAATTCTTTTGATACCAGGAAAAGTACTCTTGAGACTCATCGATCTGTCCGGCTAAGAGCTGCAACAAGGGGATGAGAAAACGTACACCGGGATGGTCGACCGGATTGGTGCTGAGAAGATGTTCACCCATTTGGATCGCCTGCCCCAGATCTCCTCGTTGCCAAGCAGTTAATACTTGTCCGTGTAGAGCACGAACATAGCAGCTCGTTTCTCCAGGTACGTGGAAGGCGACGGAGTTCGCGGCGGCGCTAGCAAACTTTTCCGCAGCGGAATCAACGTTGCCATCTTGCAGCTCGAGGTCGGCGAGCTCGACCATTGCGTCGGGAAGATTTTCAGACAACTCCAGGGCTTTGGCGAGAAGCGCTCGTTTCTTGTCGATCGACCGGAGATGTTTCAGCGCTTGAACTAGTCCCTGCGCGATGGCCTTTGGTCCTAAAGAGGTCAAAAACGTTTGCGCAGAGCCGGCGACCATGGAGTCGAGACGCTGACGTATGGCCTCCTGCTGCGTCGGATCGGCTTCTGCGCGATCATTGTCAACCAGTTGTACCTCGCAGTGGTAATCGCGCGAGAGGCCTTGCCAAACGGACTCGTCCCATTCTTCGAAGTCGGGGATTTGAATCTCATCGGGTATGCCTCTTTCTTGGAAAAGCCGGTGGATCAATATCTCGGCCCGTCTTTGATCGAGTTCGCGGATAAATTCGTAGCCGATCAACATCCCCGTGTAGCGATGAATGACATAAAGGCAGGTCGGGAGAATGAACATCGATCCGAAAGGAGTTGGCGAATCGAGGTCGAACCAATCGAGCCGCCAAGTCTCTCGAGTTGCGCGCAAAGGCTGGATCATTGCCAATCGATTGCCATCTTCTGACGGCGATTGAACTTATCGGTGTAAAAAAGCTCGCGGTTAGTGATACCAAATTCGTGAACCATCTTGGTGACCTTAACGTCGAAGCAACAGTACTCCGCGATATCGAGCACTCGCTTTTCGCGCCACCATTTAATCGCATCTACACCGCCGGCAGTCTTTCCGACTCCCAAAGTCGCCATGGCAAGATTATCGAGGTTGGGCTTGCTGCCGATCCGCTTCTCGATCTCCATTAAGATATCCAACGTCCGCAGCTGGTGGGGTAAGTCGAGGATGGTGTAGCCCATGAGTACCTCGTAATCGAAGTTCACGATGTTGAACCCTACGACCAAGTCTGCCTTGAGCAATTGATCAATCAGTTCATTGACTCTTGCTTCGGAGTAAATCCGGTATTGCCCCAAAGCGGTGCTATAGGTAACGCCAATCGACATCTTCATGTCCTGTTTGTTGTGCCAACCGCCAGCGTCGTTGGCAGTTCGTTGTGTCTCCAGGTCGAAGTAAACGAGGTCCCTCATAGAAAGCATTTCACCACAGAGCTGCGGAGAATGACAAATGACAGATGACAAATTTAGGAAACGGCAACCATATCACCAGGCAGCCGACTTAGCTCCGCCACGCCTCGAGAGGCCGTATGCGAGTTGCGCTGTGAGCACATCCCCAGAGCCGGTTGCCAATTTGTCATCTGTCATTTGTCATTCTTTAGAAGCTGCCGGCATCGAACCGATATAAGTTCTGCAGCCCCGTGACGCTGTATTCTTCGACCACGGTTCCGTCCGACAAGTAGACTTTCATGCCGCTGGGGCCATTCGCTTCCCATTTGACCTGATTGACACCTTTGGTTTTGGAAATTTGAAGCAGGGGCAGCCCGTCGCTGGTTGCCAGATGGACGCCTTGATCGTCGGCGATCGCGCTTAGTGAAAAGTTAGGTTGGCGCGTATTTTCCAAAGGATTGTTCTCGGGGTGGATCAGCAATGGCGGCGAATCTGTTTTCGTCTCAGTTCGGACAACGGTTCCCGCGCGAACATCGAAGAATTGATAAGGCACGAGCGAACGATCGAACCATTTCTCCCAGACGGATTGCTGATCCTTAGCGGATTGAAAATGCAACCCGATCACCCGATTACCTGGATTCAGATCGGCGTCCAGGAGCAGGTCACTATTGCTTTTCGAGGCAGACAGTTGGCGAATTTTCGGCAGGCCATCCGGTAGGGTTAAATCTTTACTGGTTTTAGCTGCGAGATCGATTTGCCTTAGCGAGGTCTTCGCTCCATTCGCGATCAGCAGCCAAATTTGATCTCCGGTCCCAGCGCAAAGGTCAAGGAGTTCTCCCGTCTCATCCAATTCGACCGGAACCAGATGATCACCCTCGGTCCGCCACAATTTCCCATTCGGACTCGCGACAACCAGCGAACTTCCTAAGAGAGCGCACCGGTTGATGTCCGGAGTAGGCAGCGCGATTGTGGTTTTCTGGTCCGCCGTTTTGCGTTGAATCTCCTTGTCGGTAACAACCGCCCAATCTGATCCCAAACGATCAGCGTCGCGGACATCGGGGATCGCATTGCTTTCGGTGACCGTTCCACCCAGCACCGCGATGCTGGCGATATGGTCGGGGTAAATGGCCAGGAGGTTAGCTCCATCCGATTTGAGCCGGATGATCCCCGGGTCCACCGAAAACCGCTGCGGTTTCATCGTAGCGGTGTCGATGATCAAAACTTCCTGGTGGCCGGAATCGGCTAATACTGCCAGAGATCGTCCGCCGAGCAGGGCTGGCGAACTGATGGTTTTGACTCTGAGATTTTGCGCATCGTCGACCCAATCATTCAGGTGATAAGCGACGCCCGAAACGTTAACGTCCTCCCCGATCAGCACGCCGCGGGCGAAGTATTTTCCGGTGGAGACGGCCTTTCCCGTAGCATCCGCGCCGTCCCAATCAACAAACAATCCATTCAGCCCTGACTTGAACGAATCGACTTCGGCAGCCTGTTTTAGCACCCGCACCAATTTTCCGCGCGTATCGTAAATTCCGAGACTGATCAGGCCTTCGACCGGAGGCGGGAGAAACATCAACTGCTTACCGGTTTCCTCGTTTTCCTCAGCCCCTGCTAAAAGTCGCGGCGCGAACCACGGTAAACTCAGTACAACGCAGACCCATACGGTGGGCAACTTCCGCCCGAGGATCCTCATAGATAATATTTCCACTGCAAGTCTGGGAACAGATTGTCACGCCATTCACAATTGGCCAGGAATTCTTCATCGATCACTCCTCCGCGAAGCTGATCGTACATCCGGGTAAACCTCAAAATATGGGTCCGGGTTCTGGCGGCCGCGTAGTCCTTTGCCGTTCCCGTCCTCATCAGGAATGCCCAATCACTCGATTGCGCCAGAAGTAGCTCCCGGCCCAATTGGCGTAAGGCTCGTTCTTTCCATTTTGCCGGCGCCTTTTCTACGGCCTCAGCGCATTCAGTCATTCGACGGGCGGCAGCATGCAAATGGGGGTAGATCCAGCTGTTGCTCTCGTCGAGCCAAACTTCCCAAAACCCACGGTTCCCCCAACTCGACGGGCTTGGTGAGATGACCTGCAGAGTGTCATGTTTTTCTAAATAATCACTCGGCGTAATCAATTCGAAGGTTTTCTGGTCGTACACCGCTTTCCGGATGAACAGATTCAGAAATTGGGGGCCTTCAAACCACCAATGACCAAAGAGCTCGGCATCAAAAGGAGAGACGATGATCGGTTTGATGTTGGTGATGCTAGACAAGTGCTCGACCTGTTTTACCCGGCTAGCAACGAAATCGCCCGCGTGATGGTCGACCGCTCCGTGAGCCCAACCCGGCACGTAAGGTTCCTTGTTAACCGTGCGGCCGGTGATCCGGTGATATTTGATACCGGTAAACTTTCTTTGGCCGTCCCCCGGCAAAAAAGGGCGTAGGTAGTCCAGGTCGAGGTCAAACCCGATATCTCGATAGAAATCCCGATAAGCCGGGTCCCCGGGATAACCTTCTTGGGCGCTCCAAACTTGTTTGCTGGATTCTCTGTCTCGCCCGAAAACCGCCGGGCCGGCTTGAGTAAAGCAAGGAGCGTAGATCGCGTACCGTGGACGTGGCGACCCGAACATTAGTCCGTGAGCGTCCAGTACAAACCATCGGAGTTCGGCCGATTGCAACATTTGGTCTAGGCCCTGGTGGTAGGCGCATTCCGGCAGCCAAATTCCTTTGGGCGCGCGACCGAATGAATTTACGTACGCATCCCTTCCGATGGCGATTTGGGCCCAAACGCTCTTGGGATACCGCTCCATCAGCGGCAGGAACCCGTGAGTTGCAGCGCAGGCGATGATCTCGATGAAGCCGGCTTCCTGGAAACGGCGAAAAGCGCCGACCAGATCGCATTTGAGATGGTCCGCGTAGATTTCCCGGCATTCGAGGAACCGGCTGTGATAGAAGCGAGCGAGATGATTGAAATCGGGTTGGTTCTGGGTGCGATCGATTTCCGCTTTGGAGAGTGCGATGGTGCGGTCCAAGTACTTCAAATAACGCTCCCGGAGCAGCGGATCATCCAGCATGGCGCAAAGCGTCGGCGTCATGGACATGGCCAAGCGGAAGCGGACGCCGTCCCGAGCCAATCCTTCGAAGACCTGCCAGAGGGGGATGTAGGTCTCCGTAATGGCCTCGAAAAGCCAATCTTCCTCCAGGAAATCTGGATACTCCGGATGCCTTACGAAGGGGAGGTGGGCATGCAACAAGAGTGCGAAATAGCCTTTAGCCATAAGACTTGGGGTAACGAGAGACCAATCCGGGGGAATGACAAATCACAAATGACAGATCACGAAATATAACGTTGGGACGACGGGGGATGAATCCCGCATTCCAAGAATTTCACGGTTTACCAGCAAGAAAAGCTCCGTAGGAGCGAAATCTTTATAGTTACGCAGTTAAAAGGTTTCGCCAGCTCCGTAGGAGCGGCATCCAGTCAGTAGATCGCGGCAGAACCTCATTTAGATGTCGCTCCTACGGAGCTTGGCGCCGATTAGGAACCGGTCGCTATAAAGATTTCGCTCCTACGGAGCTCCTTCAACAAAAAAGCGCCCGGGGGTCCGAGCGCTTTCTGCAATCAGCCTAATTCGGTACTGCTTACAGGTCGAAATACATGAAGAATTCGTACGGATGCGTACGGAGGCGAAGCGCATCGTATTCTTTGGTCTTCATTTCGATCCAGTTAGAGATGAAGTCCTCGTTAAAGACGTCGCCTTTAAGTAGGAATTCATGATCCGCTTCCAACGCTTCTAACGCGCCGGCTAGTGAGTCGGGAACGCTGGGCACCTTGGCCAGCTCTTCCGGCGGAAGTTCGTAAAGGTTTTTATCGAGCGGGTCACCCGGGTCGATACGGTTTTGGATACCATCCAAGCCAGCCAGAAGCAGCGCAGCGAACGCGACGTACGGGTTTGCGGCGGGATCCGGAGTACGAAACTCGATTCGCTTGGCTTTCGGGTTTGGCGAATAAGTCGGTATACGAATGGCCGCAGACCGGTTGCGCGCCGAGTAAGCGAGGTTAACCGGAGCTTCGAAGCCTGGGACCAAGCGTTTATAGCTGTTCGTGGTTGGGTTAGTAAACGCAGTCAACGCGCGGGCGTGCTTCAGGATGCCGCCAATGTAGAACAAAGCCATTTCGCTCAATCCCGCGTACTTATCACCGGCAAACAACGGCTTGCCACCTTTCCAGAGGGATTGGTGCGTGTGCATCCCGGAGCCATTGTCACCGAAGAGCGGCTTGGGCATGAACGTCACCACTTTGTTGTACTTCTTGGCGACGTTCTTGGTGATGTACTTGTAATACATCATGTGGTCACCCATCACTTTGAGAGGAGCAAATCGGATATCGATCTCGGCTTGGCCTCCAGTCGCGACCTCATGGTGCTGGCGTTCGATAGGAATACCCGCTTTTTCCATCTCCAGACACATCTCATTACGGATATCCTGAAGGGTGTCGGTCGGAGAAACCGGGAAGTAACCTTCCTTATGGCGGATCTTATGGCCGAGGTTCGGGAACTCTTCTCGGCCAGTGTTCCAAATGCCTTCGACGCTATCGAGAGAATGAAACGATGAGTTTGCCGTGTAGTCGTAGCGGACATCGTCGAAGATGAAAAACTCGGCTTCCGGACCGAAAAACGCAGTATCAGCGAGACCGGTGCTCTTCAAATAGGCTTCCGCTTTCTCGGCCACACCTCGCGGATCGCGATCATAAGGTTCCCGAGTGATCGGATCCTTAATCGTGCAAATGAAACTCAGCGTCGGCTCAGCATTATAAATATCGACCCAAGCTGTATCCGCGTCAGGAATGACTAACATGTCGCTGGCGTTAATGACCTTCCAGCCGCGAATGCTCGAACCATCGAATCCGAGGCCGTCCGTGAACAGATCTTCGCTATATTCAGTGAGGGTAGTGGTGAAATGCTGCCAAGTCCCGAGGAGGTCGGCAAACTTGAAATCGATCAGCTTGATGCCTTGATCTTTAATAAGTTGGGTTACTTCGGCTGGTGTCATAGATGGTTGTTATCAGTTATTGATCTTTGGTATACTTCTGTTTTTGGAGGTTTTTACAGCGAAACTGCACATTGCGGCCCAGACCCGCAAGGATATTAACCACAGGGGTTGGAGTGCAGCAAAAAGTATGCTCTTTTGCTCCCTTTCAATATTTTAAAGCCTAGTTTCTCTTACTAACGTCCCGTGCGGATTCAATGCCTCAGACAGTCCTTTTTCAAAGGACCTTGATCACTAGCGCAGTCGTGTTGTCTCTGCCTGCACTTTCCAACGACGCTCGCACCAGGCGACGGGCGACGCTTTGATCCGGTGCCACTGGTTCGGGACTGCGGATAATTTCGAGGATCTGTTCGTCGTAAAGTCCGTCGACCAGGCCGTCGGTGCAGAGCACAAAGATGTCGCCAGATTCGTAGACGACGGCGCCTACTTGCGGATCAACGAACTGGTTGCTAGCACCCAAAGCCTTCTGGAGTGCGTTGCGGCCCGGATGGTGCCGAGCTTGGCGTTCGCTAATAGCACCGTTGCGCTGTAGCCAGCCAACGTGCGTATCGTCATGACTGATCTGCTTGATACACCTCTCTTGTGCAGGCGAATAATAAACGCGGCTGTCACCGATATGACCAAAATACATCCGGTCCCGAGTGAACCAGCAAATGCTAAGGGTTGCTCCCATGCCGGAGCATTCCTCA
This sequence comes from Verrucomicrobiota bacterium, assembly GCA_019239825.1. Classification (GTDB taxonomy): domain Bacteria; phylum Verrucomicrobiota; class Verrucomicrobiia; order Chthoniobacterales; family JAFAMB01; genus JAFAVN01. The sequence continues at coordinate 13,533 of JAFAZK010000197.1, forward strand.
TAACTCTGTCCAACCGACATCAGTGACCGGTGAATCTGTTCAAAGAGAGTGGTAAAAACGTCAGCAAAATAAGTTTCGATTCCGATCGCGGATTGTTTGAAGGACCGTTGGAGGAAATGTGTGACTCGATCGACGGCGATTCTGCTGGCGAATTCCCCTGCAGTGGCGCCGCCCATCCCATCACTTACCGCAAAGGCAAGATCGGTGGTCTCCGTCGATGCTTCGCCATGTCGTCCTAGATAGTGGACCTCTTTCGAATCAAACTGCAAACCCAAGAAGGAATCCTCATTGTTTGGGCGAATCCTGCCGCGATCAGTAGCTGCGCACCACTGTAGGAAATGCGGAATAGGTCCGTTACTCGGTTGATTCATTGGCGACTTCTTTGGAGCCTGGAAGAATCGTCGCGAACTCAAAATCGATGACGCAGAAGCGTCCGTCGGTTTGTCGATACGTAATGTTGCGCACTTCAGCGTCTTCGTGGCGCACACCGTACAACTCCAATTCAGCGAAAATCTCGGCGGCGCGCTGCTCGTCCAAGTGTTCGACCCGAGATCCGCAGTTCGTCGTCACGATTCGGAGCAGGTCTGGGTTGGCTTCGAGTAATCTGGGAACGAAGCTACATTTCGCCTTTTCGAGGTGACGAAGCACCTCCACTTCCTTATCAAAGCGCTGGCGGGCATCTGGGCCGCGAAAAGTTTTATACACCCGACCGTCGTAGCTAAGCCGGACGGTAGCCCTTAGAGTATCTTTCACTTCGAGCATGCGGACGGTGCAAAATGCGCCGCTACAACTCGGCACACAAGCCCAAAGCACTCGGGACTAAATCACTCCCAGGAGAGCCGGCCTCGAAGTCAGCCGGTCTCCGATGATCGCCGCGAAGTGATTGTTCCCAATCTAGACGTCAGGCGCCGTTGGTAGGCACCGTGGCGACCGTCTGCAGGATGCGGCTCGCGATTTTGTAGGGATCGCCGGCCGAGTTTGGACGCCGATCTTCGAGATAGCCCCGATAACCATTATTGATAAAACTGTGAGGGACGCGAATCGATGCACCGCGGTTCGCTACGCCATAGTTGAACTTGTCGATCGATTGGGTTTCGTGCAGACCGGTTAAGCGTAGATGATTGTCCGGCCCGTAAACCGCGATATGCTCGTTCTTGTATTTGTCGAACGCCGTCATTAGCGCCTCGAAATACCCTTTGCCGCCAACTTCTCGCATGTATTTGGTTGAGAAGTTGCAATGAAATCCGGAGCCGTTCCAGTCGCCCAGGACCGGCTTACAATGCAATTGGACTTCCACCTCGTAAGTCTCGCAGAGACGCGCCAAAAGATAACGAGCCACCCATACTTGATCGGCGGCGGTTTTGGAACCTTTACCGAAGATCTGGTATTCCCATTGGCCTTTAGCAACTTCTGCGTTGATGCCCTCGTGATTAATGCCGGCGGCGAGACATAGATCGAGATGCTTATCCACGATTTCTCGTGCGATGTTGCCCACGTTTTTGTAACCAACGCCGGTGTAGTATTCGCCTTGTGGATCGGGAAAACCGGCTTTCGGGAAACCGAGAGGCAGGCCATCTTTCCACAAAAAATATTCTTGTTCGAAGCCGAACCAGGTATCTGGGTCGTCGAGGATCGTTGCCCGGGCATTGGTAGAATGGGGAGTGCCATCGGGATGCAAAACTTCGTTCATCACGATCGCGGCATTCGTTTTGGTCTTGTCGGGGAAAATAGCAACCGGTTTCAATACACAATCGGAGCTATGGCCTTCGGCTTGCCTCGTTGAACTACCATCGAATCCCCAATTGGGAACTTCCTCTAGAGTGGGAAAGTTTTCGAATTCCTTGACTAGGGTCTTCCCACGAATGTTGGCAATCGGTTCATAACCGTCTAGCCAGATGTATTCTAATTTATATTTCGGCATGATTAGAGTGCTTAGAAAAGGCGCTAGCTGGCCTTTGAGAATTGGGTGACAGGACTTTTCGGTTAGATCGCTCGTTCTCCGCGCTCTTCCGTTCGGATACGAATCACTTCGAGTAGATCCTGGACAAAAATCTTCCCGTCGTCTTTACGGTCGGTGCGAGCGCATTCCTTAATTGCAGCGACCGCCGAGCCTAGTAAATCGTTTCTTACCACCAGCTCTACTTTCAGCTTGGGCAAGAAACGAGGAGCCCCGAGACCTGAACGGCCAGGTTGCTCAACCAGGACTCCTGGGAATCCTTTAACTTCAGTAACGGTCATGCCTTCGATTCCTATTTCGGCAAGACCGGATTTAACTTCTTCTAACTTAAAAGGCTTAATAATCGCCTCGATTTTTTTCATGCGGGCAACTTTGTGCCGTGCCTAAATCGCGTCTAAAGAGGAGCAGGGAAGTGGTACTCCCTCCAAGTCCACTTCCCCGCCAGAGACTTCACGCACCCTCGGCTTAGAGTTTGATTGACCCCTTTCTTCCCTGTGTCGTCTCAAACTCGGCCTATCCCTTAGCGCGATATACATTCGGACCTCCCCCCGAATGAAGCCGGTGTTTGCATTAGCAGCTGCTGTGCCAAGGCGATCCGATCCGATGGATTGAAGAGAAGCGGCTAAATTCGAGGATTTCGACAATTACAGTGAAAAGAAAAGACCAACCGCGATCGCTGGTTGCGTCAGCAGTGGCTTTTTTGGGACAGAAGCTGGGATAGAGAGGAGCTTGGAGCCAGAATCCAGGAGTCAGAAGAAGCAGGGTCAGCCAAGTCACGTCGCCTGGAGGGGAGCCGCTTTATCGCGTCGCAGCTCTATCGTTTTGCAGCAAGCGGCTCCCGAAAACGTTTCTTGGTCCGCCATGTTCTAACGTAGTCGGGGTGCCTTTTTTTTCGCGCGTCTGGTCAGGTCTTTAAAACCGGCTCTCGGGATCAACGCAGTGCGTTTGCCGAAGCATTGAACAGGCGATAGAACAAAACGCTTCAGGGGTAATTCGCGGGAGCCGCCTGCTGCCTCGCGGTTCGGCCAGATACGCTCTGATCCAAAATCCGGGAGGCTGTACAGTGACGTCCCTAAGCGGCTCCCCTCCAGCCCACGTGGCCTGGATGACACCGCTCCTCCTGACTCTTGGACTTTGGCTCCTCTCGGACTACCATTTTTTATACGGCAAAAACTTGCCGCACATGGTGACCTTCACCCGGTCTCCTTTGGGATCTTCTACTTTCTCGACTTCCATGGTGAAATCGATGGCGCTCATTATCCCGTCCCCGAATTTCTCGTGAATTAACTCCTTGAGAGTATCTCCATAGACCAGGTTGATCTCGTGAAACCGGTATAGGAGGGGATCTTTTGGGACGTCTAGCGACCCTGAACCTTTTTTGGGACAGGACTGCAATGTCGCGACGATGTCTGGGGCGAGGTCAAGAAGTGCGCCGAGCTTTTTGGCGTCTTCTGAGGTGAGGCTATTTTCGCCCAGGCAGGCTGAGGTTATGTACACGGGAGAGCGCCCGACATGGGCTGCGATTTGCTCCCAGGTCAGACCTTTTCTCCCTTTGGCTTCCCGGATCAGTTCGACGGCTTCGGATGGAGAGGTGGTCATAGATTGTTGATCTGGATTGGATGGCTTGATTCAAGAAAGCCAGGTTCATGCCACGGAAACGCCTGGAGGGAATGACAAATGACAGATCACAAATGACAAATTCTAGCCTGATAGTATCGCGCAAGGCCCAGATAATCTGTCATTTGCTATCGGTAATTTGTCATTTAATGGCCAGGACGCGTTTAAGCACTTGCTGAGGTTAAGAAAGGTGCAATGTATGGCTTTCATCGGCTATGACTCAGGAAGATTTCGACAACTTAATTAACGAAATCCGAGAAGAAGACCCAGACCAGCTAAGCTCCGAGTTCTTGGTGCGGGAAGATCCGATCAAGGAGGAACAGATCGTGAAATTTGAGCAGAAGGCCGGGTTTAAGTTCCCAGAGGAATATCGGTATTTTGTGAAGAAATATGGTGCCGGAGAGATCGGCACGATTACGGTTTTATCGCCGGACCCGGAGAGTCAGTTCTCCATGTGGGACGGGAAGGAGGAGTTCAATCGAGAAACAGGCTGTCCTTTTGCAGAGGACAGTGACGGGAACTTCTATGCTTTCCTAGTCGAGAACGGTGTTTGCTCGAAAGACGTGTGGGTGGCTGAACAGGGGGCCGGAGGGGATCTAAGTTACACGGACTACGAAGATTTCTTTGAATTCGTCGCAGAGGTCGGTTTCGGAGTAGACAGTTAAGGGTCCACCGTTCGGCGTTTGGCGTTCACCGTTTGGCGTTTGCCGTTTAATCCCGCGGGCGCGTTCCCGTTCCGCGATGGCGGGTTGGAGTTGGTCGGTTGTGCGAGTTGCCTGTGGCCTAACCCCGCTTTGCAGGCAGGGTTGCCTCGTGCAACCGCTTGAAGAGCCCAATGATGAATGCTGCGACGAATCAAGGTCAATCGGCCGTCCCTCTAGATAAGTTTCTGGCGCTCCCGGATTTTGAGCCCGCCGCAAAACAGGTTTTGCCGCATCCGGTGTATGAGTATATCGCAAGCGGCGCCGGGAACGAAATTACTCTCATTGAAAACGAACGAGCCTACGATCGCATTCGTATTTGGCCTAGGGTGTTGAACGATGTGCGCTCAGTAGACACCACGGTTCCGCTTTTCGGGAAAATGCTGTCTTCACCAATTCTACTGGCGCCGGCAGCCTATCAGGGAGCGATGCATCCGTCGGGTGAGTTAGGGACGGTTCGAGGGGCTGGCAGGGCCGGTATTCCCTTTGTCGTCAGCACTAATACGACCATCCCTATCGAGGAACTTATCAAGGAGGCGCGTGCGCCGCTTTGGTTCCAGCTCTACACCCAGAATGATCGAGGGTATACCAGCGATCTGGTTCAAGAAGTGGAAGCGTCAGGATGCGAGGCCGTCTGCGTTACTGTTGATACCCCCGTTCTAGGCATTAGAACGCGCCAATTCCGCGCGGGATTCCAATTGCCCCCGGGCGTGTCAACTCCGCACAATCGACGCGGTGGAGGCGCCGGCGGCAACATAGACCCTTCTTTGCACAGCCACCTTCAATGGCAAGATATCGATTGGCTACGTTCAATCGTGCGTAGCAAACTCTGGGTGAAGGGCATCTTGCACCCAGACGATGCCGATCGAGCCATAAAAATGGGAGTGGACGGCATCATGGTTTCCAATCATGGCGCACGTAATATAGATACGATTCCGGCGACAATCGACGTGCTGCCCGCGATCCACGAGAGGGTTGCCGGAAGGGTCCCGGTAATTGTAGATGGGGGTATCCGCCGCGGAACTGATGTGCTCAAAGCTCTTATGCGCGGAGCGACGGCCGTTATGATGGGGCGGCCGTATCTTTACGCGCTAGCAGTTGGAGGCGAAGACGGGGTTGCGCGCTGTATCGAGCTTTTGACGAAAGAGCTTATCTACGTTTTGCGTCTGGTTGGCAAAGCTTCGGTGAAGGAGTTGGATCGTTCGCTGGAATGGCCCCCAGTGGCGTCATAGCCACTGGAATGACAAATTTCAGATGACAGATGACAAACTCATTGGAAAACGCCGGTACGTTTTCTCCCAACCCGTTCGTCTTTTCTTCACGTAATCCAGCATGCCCGAGCCGCGGGTGGGACACCGCAATCAGGCTGAGCGCTTTTGTCAGTCCAGAGCCGGAATGGTTTCCGCTCCTTTGCGAACGCACCTCAGTTCAAGCCGAAGCGTGAAGGAGGGCACCTATCCGGTTTGCCACATCCAACTCCCGGCTCGGCGGTGCTGCATAAACCGTTCGGCAAGCGATCGGTCAACGGCGGATTGTACCAGCAGCCTATCCCGGTTTGGAGCCTCGCTCTACCAAAGTCGAGGACGATTTTTGCGGTGCGACGCCGTGGCGAGTTCGAGGATCTGTCATGTCATTCCGCTTCGGTTACCGGCATGTTCGTGAAATCAACTTCCTTCGCTTGTGGGCCAAAGCCGGCGAATCCGGCTACGGCGATTGCGATCAGGCCGCTCATTATCGCCATGGAAATGCCGTAGTTGCCTCCGAAGTGATCGGCTAGCATGGCTTGAATCGTGAGATTAGCGGCGGCAAAAAAGTTTCCGAGTTGATAAGCGAACCCGGGAAAAGTTCCCCTCACTTCAGGTGGTGACAGCTCGTTGAGATGCGCAGGAATAGCTCCCCAAGCGCCTTGAACCAGAAACTGCATGAAGAACGCACCTACGGCCAGGATCCATGGGGATTGCGAGAAGGCCCATATCGGGATGACCAAGATCGAGACGAGGGCGGCGATCACGATGGCCTTCCGCCGGCCGATCTGCTGAGAAATCTGGCCGAAAGTTAGGCCCCCAAGGATCGCTCCAATCGAGGCAATGGCGGTGATTGTCCCAACTATTTGGGAATTGAACTTGTGCTGCACCTTCAAGAAGGCGGGATAACTGTCTTGGGTTCCGTGACTGTAAAAGTTGAAGGCGGTCATCAGGAGAACCACAAAAATGAAGAGGGGAAAATGCCGACTGACTGAGAGGACGATCTGTTTGGCGTTTGGTTTGCGCTCCAGCCAAGCCGGCGATTCATCGACACCGGAACGGATAAAGAGCACTAACAACGCGGGCAGAGCTCCGATCATAAACATTCCGCGCCAGCCAATATGGTCGAAAATGAGCGCGTAGACGATCGATGCGAGCAAATACCCTGAAGGATAGCCAGCCTGCAGGAGCCCGGAAATAAGGCCGCGCGTAGCGGGTGGAATGGTCTCCATGGTCAAGGACGCTCCAACCCCCCATTCTCCACCCATCGCGATCCCGAAAAGAGCACGCACTAAGTAAAGCATTGCCAGCGAGGTCACGAATCCGCTGGCGAACCCGAGAACGGAATAGCAGATGATATCGAGCATCAATATAGGGCGCCGGCCGAATCGATCCGCCAGTATCCCGAACAGGAAAGCGCCGACTGGCCGCATCGCGAGTGTGAGCCAGACGGCGTAGGTAACGGAGGTGTGCTCGACTCCGAAAGTCTGGGCGATATCAGGAAAAACGAAGATGAGGATGAAGTAATCGAATGCGTCCAGTGTCCAACCGAGGTAGCAAGCGAGAATAGCGTTCCATTGTTTCGCGTTGAGGTTACGAAGTTCTTTCCAGGCCATGGGCAAAGGTCCTAATCGTTTGTGCAGCCCGGACAGAAATCATCTCTAGACCGGGGCTTGGTCGAAAGCGTAAAGCAGGAGATAGCTCTCGGGGGGCGGTTTCAGGCATCTGAAAAATTGAAGCGACTATAGAACACTCCCTGGGGACTGCGAAAGCAAAGACGAAATGCGTGATTCTTTGATGACCCTATTTGGTGGAGCGAGACTCCGGCATGTTCTCAGATCTGGTCCAGAGAGACGGGCGCCTGCCGGCCCCGTGTATGGTTAGGCCTAACAATCGCCGAGCCACTGGCCTATCGCGTTGTAGCCGCTGAAGGTGGAGACTCTTGTAGCGTTCCCGCCAGAGGCAATCAGGGAGCCATAAGCACGACAGACCCGCGGCTCGGCGAGCTCTCGGGCCCAACGTTAGCCAGCGGTGGCAGATGTTTTGTCTCTCCGGTATGTCAGACTACGCACGGGAGCCTCGCCCTACCAAATCGGGAGGACGATTCAGGATAGGCTCACGCCGAGCCAATCAAAATACCGGCGATGAAGACCAGGACACCGCCGAGGACGACTTGGAAAATTGCGGAGAGGAGCGGTGTATCCATGTAGTGATTTCGGATCCAGGCGATAACGCCGAGCTCAATGGCGACTACGACGATGGCGACCGTGGTGGCTAGCAGAAAGTTCGGAATCAGGAACGGCAAAGTGTGACCGATCCCTCCAAGCGTTGTCATCAGACCGCACACGGTACCACGCACCAATGGCTGGCCCCGACCGCTCAATGCGCCGTCATCGGACAAGGCTTCGGCGAAACCCATGCTGATTCCCGCCCCAACCGATGCTGCCAGTCCCACCAGAAATGCGTCCCAACTATTCCGGGTAGCAAAAGCCGCCGCAAAAACAGGGGCGAGGGTTGAGACCGATCCATCCATTAAGCCGGCGAGTCCGGGCTGTACCACTTGGAGAACGAATAGTTTCCGCGCCGACTCGTCTTCGGATGCGGTCGCACCCGACTCGGCTCTTTTGGTTATCTCATCGCTTGCGAAATGCTCGTGTTCTCGCTCCGTCTCGGCCAAGTCTCCAAGCAGCTTTCGGGTTCCGGCGTCTGTGGTCTTCGCAAGAGCACGCTGGTAGAAACGGTAGGTCTCCGACTCCATAGTCTGGACCTGATTCCGGATTCGTTGCGGGGACAGAGTCGGGTTTAACCAGATCGCCGGGCGATGGACAAAGCCTTTTACATCCTGGCGTCGGATTAGCGGGATGTTCTGTCCGAATCGTTCCTGAAACAGATCGATCAACCGGCGACGATGCTCTGATTCTTCCTGACGCATCGCCTCCAAGGCAGCTGCGGTCGAAGGGAAGTTCTCTTTCAGCCGGTCAGCAAATTCTCCGTAGATTTTGCCGTCTTCTTCCTCTAGCGAAATGGCCAGGGCGAGAATTTCTTTGTCGGACAGATCGTGAAAGGATTTAACCATAGGCCTCCGAGCCAATCAATTACGTTAATATAGCCTACCCGATCTCGGGTGGACCAAGACCATGCACCAGGGTAAACCACTGGTCAGCTTCATTTCTGCTGCCAGACAAAAGTGAGAAAGACCATCAACTGCAGAAGAACAAGGTGAAGGGCAGTTGTGCGCAATAGTGGTCACCGATGTCTGTTTTTAATCAATTTAGCTCGTGAAAAACTCGGATCTGACGGAATTGCTCCAATAACCTAGTTTCTGGCCAGGGATTGCCGGTTATCTGGCAATTGGCACGGCTAGTGCTTAAGGCGCTCGACGGTATGTCAGCAACCCCTGCACCTCAGACCAAGCCGACTCTCGGCCTAACCGGTCTAACCGTGAATGCGATGGCGTTGATAGCGCCAGGCGCGTTTCTCTGGTTGACCTTTGCTCAACAATGTCTCTACGGCCAACCCATGGCCGCAATTGGGATGTGGTTCGGTATCGTTTTGGCGCTGTTGCTTTGTTTCGCAACCGCCATCTCCTACGCCGAGCTTTCCAAACTCTATCCCGGCGCGGGATCGTCGTACTTCTTCGCCGAACAAGCTTTCTTGTCGAAGTCGAAGGCATTTAAATTTGCCCGAATCGCCAAGTTCACGGTCGGGTGGGCCAGCCATCTTTATTACTGGATCTATCCCGGCGTGATGGTTGCGGTCACCGCTATCCTTTTCGGTTACCTGGCAGGACAGCTGTTTCCATCGGTATTCAGCTCCGCAACTCCCAGTCCGTTGCTGATGCTCTTATTCTGCATTGTGTTTCCGCTTTTCGTGGCCTGGATTGCTCATTCCGGGGTCAATGCGTCGACCGGAGTGAATCTGGCAATCAATGTGATTCAGATCTCGGCACTGATCGTATTTACGGTGATCGCGATCGCCTACCGGATAAATCATGTCGAAGGCTCGAAAGGAATCACGTTGGACCCGAATGGAACACCGGTGACAAAAGTTATTGCGACCGCGACAACGAAGGATGACAAGGGCGTCGAGACCACTGCTCCGGTAAAAGACAAAGATGGAAATTTTGTCTTTGAGAAGAATGCTGATGGTACCGACAAGGATTACACGCTGACTTACGCGCCGGATCACGCCATCGACAAAGGAGCAGATCCCAAAAATCCGACGGATACTTTTGAGTATCATACTGACGCTTTGTCAGTGGTCTCACCGCACGGATTCAGCTTTGTGCTGGTTCAGGCGTGCATCGCCATTCTGATTCTCGTCGGGTTCGAATCAGTCACTTCCATGGGTGAAGAAGCGAAGAACGCGAAGCGAGACATCCCAAGGGCAGTATTACTGTCGCTCGTGATTCAGGGCGCATTTTGTTATCTCTTTGAATATTTCGGAGCGAACTTTTTCCTGAATAGTGGCTATACCGCGACGACGGCTTCTGCTTCTCCGGCGCCAATCGGAGATATGATGCAGATAGTCGGCACCTGGGTTTTCGGTAGCGCCAGCGCTGGTTGGTGGTTCATGATGATTCAGGCCTGCACGGTGTTTCTGGCCCTGATTGGTACAACGTTGGCCTGCATGAACACAGGTGCCCGTGTAACTTACGCGATGGGTCGCGATGAGGAGCTGGCCGGTAGTCTTGGCGCGCTCCACTCGAAAAATCTAACCCCGCATCGAGCAATTTGGACTCTTGCCATCATCTCGATCATCATCGGCATGTTTGGAGTAGCGTTCTATTTCTGCGGTGGAGCGGCGCAAACTACAGATGCGATCAACGCGCTTCCGAAGAACTTCTGGTACAGTTTCGGTATCTACCCGCACGACGCGGCGGTGAATATGCCGCAGAGCTTGCTGGTGATCACTTTAGCAAGCAACTTCGGCACGTTCTTGCTCTACATGATGACCTGCATCATCGCGATTATCGCGTTCCGAGAACATCATAGCTTCCACGGTTTCAAGCACGTGGTGGTTCCCGTGTTCGGGCTGCTAGCGAATCTGCTCTGTATGCTGTTCTATTTGATTGGACCGTTTTCGGTCGCCGGGATGAGTTATAAAGAGCCCTATATCGCGCTCGGTATCGCCGCAGTATGGGGCATTTACGGAGCGTTCTACTTTCTCGGGAGCAGCAAGAAGAAGGATAAGCCGGTTCTTGTCCCTTCTCGCGCATGAGTTTGCTGCTGCGAGGCGCCCTTACGGGATAATTCAAGCAAGAATGAGCTGTCACCTCCCCATAACCGAAGTGGCAGCTCGCTTACTGGCCGACCACATCACACAAGTGGAGGTGAATGGCACGCTGCCAATGCTCTGCTTACAAAACTCGCAAAACGCGGATCGCCGGCGCTGTCATCGTATCGGGGATTGAATTGAAAAGTCCTATGCGGGAACTCGCTGGGAGAAGGCGGGGCCGCGGAAGAAAGATTGGAAACACCCGTCCAATTTCGATCGATGGCACACTTTGCACAGTCTCCTGAAGCGACTGGCAAGCATCCTGCTACTTCCGGCACCGGGCGCGCTAACTCTGTCTGCGTGTCCTACTTAACCACTTAACCAACAGCGGCTTGGGGCTCCTGCCCAAGCACTACTACATTTTAGAAGGAACTATTGCATGAGGGTCGTAAACCGGCTCGCTGTCGCTTCCGCGTTGGGCTTTGCAGCCTACGCCTTGAGCTACTGTCCGTCGTCTTTTGGTCAGGCTGTTTCGGCCTCGCCAACCCCAGTCCCTGACGGTAAAGAAGTAAAAAAGATTGTCCCAACACCTAAGCCACCAGAACCACGCTTTAAACTCTATGGCTGGATTGAGGGAGGAATTACGGGAAACCCGGACTCGCCCATCGACAATCACAACTTTGGGCATTTGTTTACAGACCGGGCGAATGAACCACTTTTGAACCAAGTCTCAATTGTCGGGGAACGTGCTTTGGATCCGAACGCCACCGGCTTTGATTGGGGCTTCAAGGCATGGTTCATGGAAGGCAGCGACTCTCGTTTTACGAAGTCGATGGGATTTCTGGACCTGGCAACTGATTCTCGGATACAGCCGGATTTTCCTGAAGTTTATGTCAGTGCGCACATTCCGATAGGCACGACCGGAGGACTCGACCTCAAAGTCGGTAAATATGCCGACCCGATGAGCGCGGAGACCATCGATCCGAGGAACAATGTGTTCTATTCACATAGTTACATCTTCAACTTCGGAGTGCCACTCAACGACTTTGGGTTCCTCGGTGTGTTCCACGTCAACAAATACATCGACTTGTATGGCGGGCTCAATCGCGGTGTTAACGCCGCGTTCAAAGACAATAATAGTTCTCTTGCCTTTGAAGGAGGTTTCGGTTTGAACCTGCTCGATGGAAATTTGGCTACCGTCGCTTTGACCCATATTGGTCCAGAAAACCCCGGCAACAATCATGACTATCGCTATTTGAATGATATAACGACCACCTGGAAGGTAACGAAAGCCTTTACCTGGATCACTGATATTAACTTCATTTACGAAGCATCGGTGAATGCCTGGGGCGGTGGTGCGGCCCAATATTTCACTTACGCATTTAACGATTGGCTAACGCTAGGGCTCAGAGCGGAGATCTGGCGGGATGAGAAAGGCTTTTTCGTAGCCCAATTTGCCGATAACAACGACTTCATCCATCTGGAGCGAGGAGATCCAATTCCGCCTGACCCGAGTAACTACGGTGGTGGCAACACGACGTATTTCGAAACGACCTTTGGCGTTACCATCAAACCTCCTGTGCCGAAACCGTTAGCCGCTCTATTGATCCGGCCGGAAGTGCGCTATGACCGGGCGTTGAACAACAGTCAACCGTTTGCTCAGCACTCTTCGCAGGATCAATGGACCTTAGGTCTCGATGTGATCTTGGAGTTTTAGTTTAGGCGAATCGGCCGGCAGACTTTGAGTGAAGGGCGCGTGACGAAAGTAACGCGCCCTTTTTCCAAGTTGAGCAATCATGGCGCCCGATAGACCTGCATTATTCTGGGGCCATTCTCGGGAGCCGCCTGCGGCAATATTACAGAGCTGCCTAGTCATAAAGCGGCTCCCTTCCAGGCGCTGGACGTCTCGTGCGCGGTGCGAATTAGCAAACTTTTCTGTGTTCTTTTTTCAGCACAAGAGTGCACTCTAGCGTAGGCAGAAAGGAATACTGTTTGAGTTCTGAGTTTTTAAATTCTGCCGAGAAAACAAAAATCGGTTGCAACCACCGGCCAAAACATCGAAGGAGCCAGCGATTCTTCAGGACACAAACTCATGCTGGGAAATTTGCTGCAGATTTTGCTATTAGGACTGGTGCAGGGCGCGGCCGAATTGCTGCCGGTATCAAGTTCTGCTCACGTTATTGTGGTCGAGAAGTTGCTGGGATTGGATCCATCCAGCCCGGAATGGACCTTTATACTCGTGATGTTGCACACCGGGACGATGTTTGCTGTCATCGTCTATTTCTGGAATGCCTGGCGCCGGAGCTACTTTTCCAGCGGTGCAGCGTTCATTACGACCGTGCGGCACGTGGTTCTGGCAACGATCTGTACCGCAATTGTCGGGTTCGCCTTAGAGCTTTTGATCGAAAAGGTTTTTCTGAAGGGCGGCGATATGGAGACTTTGTTCGCTCAATTACCGCTACTGGGAACGGCTCTGCTGATAACCGGGATCTTAATCATTGTGTCCGGTATCCGCGAACCTGGGCCAGGGCAGGGCAACGATATTTCAAACTCTACCGCTTGCCTGGTGGGTGCAGTGCAGGGAATCTGTATCCCTTTTCGGGGACTTTCGCGTTCCGGAACGACGATCTCTACGGGACTGCTTGCCAGTATTGGTAGGATGCGGATGGAAGTGTTTAGTTTTGCTTTAGCCGTGGTTATTACGCCTCCGGCTATCGCCCGAGAGCTCTTGCGCTTAATTAAAACCAATCCAGAAGCCACCAAGGTTTCCAGTCTGGTATCGATGGCGTTACCGGGGATTATCGGGATGGTTGCGAGCTTCATCGCTGGGTTGCTCGCGCTGCGTTTGCTGTCACGCTGGCTCGAGACCGGGCGTTGGCGGTTCTTCGGTGTCTACTGCATCGCGTTCGCCATTTTCGTTTTTGCGTTGGCGGCGTTTGGTTTTTGATCGGGCTTCGGAGGAGAAATACCTGAACCGCAGATGAATCCGTCTCGTCGCGCCGCCGCGGGATTATGGCGGGCAAGCTGCAGAATTGCGCAGATAATATTCAGCCTCGATTGCAGCGCTTAAAGCTCCGTAGGAGCGGATCTTTATAGCTGCCTATTCCAATTCGCGGGAAGCTCCGTAGGAGCGGCATATAAACGAGCATTGCCGACTAGAGCTTGGAGCGCAAGAAGCGGTTTGCGTCGGTGGCCGGGAGGGAGGCGCCAAAATGCAGAAACGCGCAGATGTCGCTCCTACCGAGCTTCTCCTGTTTTTTGGATGGCGTAGCTATAAAGATTTCGCTCCTACGGAGCTTGTTCGTGTTTGGCAAAGGCATGTCCAATAAGCGGAAGAACATAGCTGAATATAGTAATGTTATTTAGGGGTGTGTCTTGGCAGGCGCGCTGGGTTACCGAGTGATCAGTAATCAGTAATCAGTAA
>JAFAZK010000310.1 GCA_019239825.1 Verrucomicrobiota bacterium
CTTTAGCCGACTCGCTCCATGGTTGGCCGCACGTGATATTCCGTTTTGCATCCTTCCTCTAGGTACCGCCAACAACTGTGCAAAAACTCTGGGGCAAACTCATTCCGTCGAAGTTGTCGTTGCCAATCTACAATCAGCCGCCATCAGAAAGGTCGACCTGGGTACCGTTACCCTGCCGCTAGGACAGCAGGTTTTTATCGAATCGGTAGGCATCGGCTTGCTCGCACAGCTTATGATTGATATGCGGAAGCGAGAAAAAAAAACGAACTCACGGAGCCGTCTTACACCGACTGAAAGATTGTCGCGGGCCGTCAAAACTTTGCGATCACTCACTAATAAATATCCAGAATCAACATGCGAACTTGTGATGGACGATAAGATCCTCACCGGAAGCTTCCTTTTAGTCGAGGTCGCCAATATGGGGCTAATCGGGCCAAATTTGAACCTTATCCCGAGTGTTGATCCAAGCGATGGCATCTTTGAAGTGGTTTGGATAGATATGGATCAGCGGAAAGAATTTCGAGACTACCTAAGAGTGCTTCAGGATGGAGTTCAGCTAGAACCTCCCGTGCAAACTACTCGTTGCCGCCAGATTTTGTTCCGAGAGGTTGATGCCCCGACACACATCGACAGTAAGGTTTTCCCAACAACGCCGACACCGACGGTAGTGCACAATCAGCCGGGAGCGCTGAGTCTCTTAGTAATCAGTAATCAGTAATCAGTAATCAGTAATCAGTGGTCAGTGGTCAGTGGTCAGAGACGGAGAGCTCACCGCTGGCTCACTGCCTGCCGCCTATCGCCGGTCCACCTACATCCACAAAAGAGCCTGAAAACGAATTATTTTTACAATGCCACGCGGTGCAAGTCCCAAAAGAGAGCGCGAATACAAGGAGATAGAAAAATCGCTAGAGAAAGAAGGACGTTACAAGGGACGAGAGAAAGAGGTAGCCGCTCGAATTGTTAACAAACAGCGGGCAAAAGCGGGCGAGACGAAGAAGTCATCGTCGAACAAAAGGAAGAGAGCAAAGAAGAAAAGTTAATCACCGAAAACGAACGGCGCATACCGACTAAACGAAATAGAATAGTATGGGAACAATTCTTCTAATAATCATCATTCTGCTCCTGATCGGAGCTGTACCGGCTTGGCCTTACAGCAGCGGATGGGGATACTATCCGGTGGGTGGGCTCGGATTGATTTTTATCATCCTGCTAATTCTAGTGTTGTTGGGTAGAATATAGCGTGGGCGATTTGCGGATGGCGGTTGCCGTGGCGTCCATCTCGGCAGCCGCCGGGATCAAGCCGTCTGAGCGGTGCGAAACACTGTGGAGCGCCTTCCAAGCGCATTTGGATAAGCCATTCGGGACCTGACCAACTCCTGTCAGTGTTGCTTGGACCCTCAATATTCGGCATGCCCAGGGCCCTGACATTCGTCCGTAAGACGGCGAGTGCAGAACGAGTGGCAGGAGGGAAGACGAAATCCTATAAGTCTTTCACACTTTAGCTTTTTGCCAGATTTGTTGAGCCGAAACCTGGTCGGGTTCGGTCTTGAGCTGCAGGTTAAAAACCACTACCAAAGTTTCGCCTCCATTGGTCAGACTTCTCTTGATGGTCAGTTGACCCTCCTTTCCCTCTCTCGTTTTAATCTGATGTGTTTCGATCAGCTCCTTGTCGTTCTCGGACCAAGCGGTAGTGGTGTTGATGGAAGTCGCTCCCAACAGTTTTAGCTTGGTTGGATCGTTTCGGCCGTCGAGATAAAGTGTCTCATCTAACGCAAAGGCCGGTCCACGAGCAGCGATCCTCAAGACATCTTGGGTTTGCTGCAAGGTGGCCTTAAGGCTAGTCGAGGTCGCGTATTTGAGATCGATCGGGCTGGCTTCGATTCGCTTCAAGAGGGATTCAATCGAACTTGATGCTTGAAGATCTAGGGTCCAATTGCCGCTGAAATCAGGTTTTTAAGCTTTATCCGGTTTGGCTACAGCCAATGTCAGCAGCAGGCAGAAAATGCCTAAGCACGTGGACAAAGTTGCCCCGCGGAACAGGATGAAGTTGATTTTGATTTTTTTTAGAAACGGCGTGGGCACTGTCATTCTCAGGGAACAAATCCCACTAGTTAATTCGATCTAACCAAGATGATCGGATGGCCGCAAAGCCCTCGCTCGCGAAAGATGAAGCTGAAAGGACAAAAATTCTCCACAGAAAGGCCGGACCCAGCCTAACCGCTTTCGCTGCTCCAGCCTACCTCCGCATCGCCTTACCCTTCTTTAAGGCTTAATCCTGACACCCCAAGCATATCTCGAGGACGTAAATTTCTTTTCCTCAAAACCAAAAATGCTTGAGCAAGCAAAGCACATCTGCAGCGCATAGGCGATCACGCGACTAACATCGCTGAAGACGCCTTCTGGCGAGACCAGGCAACCGATATTCGCCACACACATAAGGTTAACGAGCTCGAGCGAGTGGTAGCAACCTTCAACGGTAGAGAGCGCCCTTAGCGAGCGGAGCACCGCAACATTTGGTATCGGCTATCGGCTATTCGCTGACGCGCCTCTGGTCGCATTGGCGATGGGGAACCGAATCTCAAACTCGCTGCCTTTCCCCAGGCCCTCGCTTCGAGCGTTGATGTGTCCGTGGTGCAGATCCACCAAACGTTTGGCCACGCCCAAACCGATGCCCAGACCGGCTCGGGAGCGCCCAATTTCAGGTTTCGCCTGAGCGAATAACTCGAAGATCTGATCTAAGACTGCAGGGGAAATCCCGATGCCAGTGTCCTTCACCCTAACGAACGCTTCGCCGTTTTGCCGAGTCAACGTCAACCAGATTTGTCCGCGCGAGCCGTTATACTTGATCGCGTTTTGCAGAATATTCGTGATCACCTGCTTGAGACGAATGATGTCTCCGTAAACGAAAATCGGTTTCTCCGGGAGAGTAACCGACAGCGTTTGGCCGGCGGATTCCACGAGCGGCTGAGTCGCCCTCCCCAATTCGCGGAGAATCTCGGTCAGATCGACGCGCTGCGGAGTCAATTCCAGCTTGTTAACACTGAGGCGAGCTAGATCCACCAGATCGCTGACTAGCTTGGCGATATGCTGAGTCTGGCGGTCGATTACTTCCAATGCAGACTTCGATTCCGAAGACTGACTGGCGACCGGCCGGAGCAATTCGATCGCAAAAGGGATCGCGGCCAAAGGATTTCTTAGTTCATGAGATAGCACGGCCAGAAACTCGTTTCGTGCACGATCCGTCTCTTTCAATGCCTCCTCTGCTCGTTTTCGCTCCGAGATATCAAAGAGGACGTTAACGGCACCGATCAATTTGCCAGATTCGTCATGGATCGGGCTGGCGGAAGCTGACACGTTCAGCCGCTCACCATCGGGACGCTCAATAATGACTTCGCATCCAGTGTATTCTCGATTGTCGCGGAGAGTTAAAGCCATCCAGCTCTCATCGTGAGAAATCGGTTGCCCGTCGCCAGAATGAAGGCGGAAGGACCTGCAGAACCGATCACCGGGGTCTCGCAATTTGGGGGCTCTCCCCCAAAGGCGCAGCGCCGGTTGATTATAATAGGTTATCAAACCGTCGGCATCGAAAGTGTAAGCGGCTGCCGGCAGCTTATCTAACAGACGTAGGAATTCCGATCCGCTGCTGCTGATTTTTAAATCAGTGGACATATTGTCCTCCGGCTAGAACCTAGAACGGCTTAACTCTTCGGCAAGAACTCAGGTGAAGTTTTGGCAACCGGACTAGAATCCAGAAGCTAGAAACTAGGAGCGCGTCGAGTAGTCGCTTTTGATAAGATCCAACTCTTTGTTTCGGCGCGAATTGAGTCTATAAGTCCGGAGAATCATTCGTGAATCACGGGCACAATTCGAATGTCAGAAAAGAGCGATGTCAGAGGATCAGATCTCGATAAATTAGCCGCGCTGGCTTATCCGATCTTGATTCTGTGCGCCTTCCTTTGGGCAAGGGACTTTCTACTGCCGATTGTTGTTGCGATCCTGATAAGTCTACTTCTGAGTCCGGTGGTTTCGCGGCTGGAACATTGGCGATTTCCGCCGGTATTAGCGGTGCTCAGCGTCGTCGCAGTCGCGTTTGCCATCATTGCGGGACTTTGCGCGACCGTGTCAGTCGAGGCCTTGGACCTGGCGAATTCTTTGCCAAAATATAGCGACAATATTCGGGCTAAATGGACGGCTATTCAAAAAGGCCCACCTGGTCCTCTCAATCTCGCGTTTCAGAATGTGGGTTCCTTAGTCGATGACCTGAGCAAAGCCGCTGGGCCCCCGAAGCCGGGTCTGGAAAGCGAACCAATGAAAGTGCAGATCGTGAATGGCACGGATGCGGCCGTGGCACTTATCAGAAATAGTGTGAGCCCGGTACTGTCTCCGATAGTAAATTTTGTAGTCGTAGTGGTGCTAGTCATCTTCATTCTCCTAGAGAGGAGAAGGTTCCGCGAGCGTTTTCTCCGGCTGATCGGGCATTCCCGGTTCGCCACCACGACCCTGGCTATCGATGAGGCTGGAACGCGCTTGAGCGGATTTCTGTTAGGCCAGCTCGAAGTGAATAGCGTTTATGCGTTAATTCTTTGGATCGGCTTATCTCTAATCGGAATTCCTAATGCGATACTTTGGGCAATTCTGACTCTCCTCCTACGGTTCTTGCCCTATGTGGGTCTTTGGATTTCCGCCTTTTTTCCTGTGGTTTTGTCAGTAGCGATTTCCAGCGACTGGAAAGCACCTTTGTTCACCCTCGCTTTATATGCAGTTTTGGAAGTCGTCACTAATAACGCGGTGGAACCGATTGTTCTTGGAGGTAGTACTGGTATATCGCCCCTAGCCGTCATCATATCGGCGCTTTTTTGGACCTGGCTTTGGGGCCCGATCGGATTACTCGTGGCCACGCCTCTGGCGGCCTGCCTCGTGGTTCTTGGGCGCTATTTCTCCGGGTTTCACTTTTGCAGCGTTTTATTGGCTGCCGATCCGCCAACCTCTTCGGAAACTAAGCTACTGCGGTTACTAACTGAAAATCGAACCCTGGAGGCGAAACGTCTGATTCACGAG
Organism: Verrucomicrobiota bacterium; assembly: GCA_019239825.1. GTDB lineage: Bacteria > Verrucomicrobiota > Verrucomicrobiia > Chthoniobacterales > JAFAMB01 > JAFAVN01. The sequence continues at coordinate 5,059 of JAFAZK010000310.1, forward strand.
CTCGATGGGCAGCTCTCAGTTAAACTCGCAGAAGAATTATTGATTCCGGCAATCAGAGCGATCGAGAATGATTTTTTGCCGGGCACCGCGATTAGTAGTAGGACTCAGATCTACTCGCGACTTCGTGATTTGATCGAAGAATTGCCGGTACCGTCGCCAAGTGCTTCATCAGAATCAGAGGCGGACAAGCCAGAAAACGCCGAGATCGTCATTTTGCCATACCTCGGGGAAGGAGACGAGATGGCTGGATTAATTCTGACCGGTTTGTTAAAGGAGAAAGGGTTTAGCACGGAACTGATTTCTGCGCGAGCCCTCAGGCCCGAGCGATTGGAACTCGTGAAGAAGCTGCAGCCAAAGCAGATTGTCCTGTCGGCGATTCAGTCCAGATCAATCAAGACCATCGATCAAATGATTCGTGCCGCGAAACAGGTATCGCCACACAGCATAATTTCCGTATGTCTCTGGAGTTTACCGAGAGAAGGCGCAGCCAGGTGGATTCGCAGGATCAAAGAATCGACGAATGCCGTTTACGCAGGGATGGAGGAAGCAGTGCGGAACATTACAGTCGATAATAGTGCTGTTGCTGGAGCCGAATCGAGTGTGGCCATCGCTAAACAGTAAACTATAAAAAGCTTGGGAGGTGGGGTCAGGGTATGGAGGCGGCGCAGCTAAGGAGCTGGATTATGGGAACAGCGGAGAATAGGGCCTCTATTACCGATAGGACTTATAGGTCGCTGGCGTGTAACGCCCTCTCATTCGCTTTCCTCTTCCTCTTCGAGGGGCTGTTCCTGCCTGGGTAGCGGTGGCTTCACCGGCTGCACACCGCTCGGGCGCGGAGGATCGTTTTTGTCTTCCTTCTCCGGTTGGGATTTGCTGGGACCGGGATAATCTTCGGTTGGCATCATACAAAGTTCCAGTTATTCGGCAGACCGGATCACCACAGAGACACGGAGTGCACAGAGTAAGACAAGCTGATCATGAATCACCTTGGCTCGCACTGCGTCATTTCTGTGCCTCTGTGGTAAGCCCAAGCTGCGATCTCCAGTTACGGTCGTGACCGCGAACGGTCACGACCGGTATGGCTGGCGCAATTAGATCATTTCCTGAACCGGAGCCAATTGGTTAAAGAGCTTCTTCTGAGCGAGCTGAAGACGCGTCTTAACCGTGCCAAGGGCAATCGATTTTCGAGCCGCGATCTCCCGTTGGCTTAACCCTTCGAAGAATGCGAGTTGCACCACTTCTTGCTGCGGTTCGGGAAGCGTACCGATCACACCTTGCAGAAGATCTGTCAGGTCGGAGTTCGGTGGTTGGAATTCATGAAACCTGGCATCTTCTCTGAATTCAGCCTTCAGCTCGGTCTCAAATCGATCGGTTGCCCGGCGATAAGCAAGACGGCGGCGCAGGCGGTCCAGAGCCCGACGGCGAGCCAAAGTTACGAGAAAGCCGTGTAGACCCTTTTCGGGGATAAATCGATCCGCATGGTCCCAGAGCTGCAAAAAAACATCGTTCAAAGCGTCGTCGGTTTCACCATCCTCATGCAGTACGCTCTGGATGACGGCGCGAAGCGTCGATTCATATCGCCGATATATTTCCTGAATCGCATCGGCATCGCGTTGTACAACCGCCGCCATGAGATCCGCGTCGGACATCGATTCCACTGCTGTCATTGTTTCTGCGTCCATGGTTGTTTCCTTTGCAAAAACGATAACGCCTCACGGGGAAGAGGAAATCGGGGCCAACCATGCCATTTGAGTAGGGGGAATCGCGCAACCCTGATCGGGTAAAACCGGCAGTCGCAGAGGCGGATCAGGGTAATTCCTTACGGCGGTCCGGGATGGATCCTGGTCTGCAGCAAGGACTTGCTGGTGTCACAGTCAGGTGTCGCCCCGATGGACACCCTAGGCCGAATTCATCATAATGCTCTCCATCAGGTGAGAAAAGGCGCCACCTCATTGGCCTAGGGCTGAGTTTTGAGACGCATCTCCAAGTTTCTCGCGATTTTATGAGCATTCGACATGACACCCCCCTAAAGGCACTAAGGGATCAGGCCCTCACTGCCGGAGTAGAAAATGCCAATGACGAAAAGCCGGACAGCTCTTCACCAGAAGAACTAGAGGCGCAGTCGATGAGTTATCGGAGGAGTCGCAACCTAGCGCTAATGAAGCTGGCCTTTCTCCGGCCACACGACGACGAAGCAGCCTGGCTGGAGAATTCTAAACCAAATGAAGCGGACCTTTCGCGCGGTTGAAGAAAAAACCGCTCGCACCATTCGGCGTCCGGAGCAGCCTCGGGTATCCTCTCGACGCCGTTACGTTTGGTTGTTCATCTGGCGGCTTGCCTGGTAGGAGGGCGCGCAGCGCCTCGGTTGCGCTTCGCAATCGTTCTCGTACTCGTCGTCGTCCTCGAAAGTGTGTTTGATGTCAGCGCGCGGAATTGGTCTACGCGCCTGGAGGGGAGCCGCTCCAAAGCATGGCCAATACCTGGCGCAATTCCCGGCTATTGTTTGTGCGTCCTGGAAATGTTAGAGCAGGCGGCTCCCACGAATCATGCAGGGCGGTGCTTTAACCAAGCGTTTCATTAGAGAGCCAGTAGCGCAGCCATACTCGGGGTAATTTGCGGGAGCCGCCTGTTTAATGCGATTTGAGGCGGCATTTGTGCCGAGACGAATCTTGCGGGTGGGTTTTGCTACGCACCAAAGCGGCTCCCCTCCAGGCCGTAGACGAATTCAACGCTCGGCAGAAGATTGGGTGAATCGCTCATCCGAGATCCCATGCGGATGCTGGCTAGGAGGTTCCAGCGCCATCAGATCGGCGTCTGGCGCGAATGGCTATGAAAGCCAAACAGAACAGCCCAGACCGCCGCACGCCGCACGCCGCACGCCGCACGCCAAACGCCAAACG
>JAFAZK010000343.1 GCA_019239825.1 Verrucomicrobiota bacterium
AGCGCGAAGCGCGCATATCCGATGGCCAATAGCCGATAGCAAATTCGGAGCGATGGAGACCTGAATACTCGAGCAGTAAGCTCCATAGGTTCGCCAGTCATTTGGCTATTGGCTATCGGTTATTGGCTATGTGTTGTGTGCCGTGATGCGCACAACGCTTGACAACCGTTCTCATCCCGAACAATTGGTCATTCCATGACTTACTCCCCCCTCACCCCACTCGATGGCAAGGTCGCAATCGTCACCGGCGGTGCACGCGGAATCGGCTTCGAATCAGCTAAGGCATTGCGAGAATGCGGCGCCAAGGTGGTCATCGTCGACATAAACCGCGACGTTGGACCTAAAGCGGCTGCGGAGCTCGAAGGAGATTTCCTCGCGGCTGATCTCACGAAGTCCGATCAGGTCGCTCAAATCGCTGCCAATGTCGTTACCAAACATAAACGCATCGATATCGCGTTTAATAATGCGGGTATTGCAGTCAATGCTCCCTCCGAAGAGTGCACCGACGAACAATGGCTCCAGGTAATCAACATTAATCTGAACGCGGTTTTCTACTGTTGCCGCGAGTTCGGCAAAGTGATGCTGAAGCAAGGCAAAGGCAGCATCATCAACACGGCCTCTATGTCCGGCGTTATCTCGAACGTTCCTCAGCCGCAATCTGCCTATAACACATCCAAGGCTGGCGTCATTATGCTGACCAAATCTCTGGCCGGCGAATGGGCCAAACGCGGTGTTCGGGTCAACAGTATCTCTCCCGGTTACATTGGCACAGAGATGACCAAACAAGGAATGACCAACGCCGAATGGTACAAGCAATGGCTCGAGTTCACCCCGATGGGCCGGGTTGGCGAACCCCGCGAAGTCGCCGCCGCCGTCCTTTTTCTAGCCTCTGATGCCAGCAGCTATTTCACCGGCAGCAACCTAATTGTCGACGGCGGCTATACGTGCTGGTAGGCCTCATTTGGTGGGGCGAGGCTCCCAAACGGACTTACGGCTCGAACAAAGCCGGTGATGATCTTCGGCAAAACAGCGCTGACAGGCCTCAACGTGCGCCGAGCCGTGACCCAGCGCTTTGCCACGGCTCGGCGGGTTTTTAGCTCTAGCGACGTTTTTTGCACAGAACACGTCAACCGCTCCTGTCCAATCCAAGGATCGCTCGGAAGCGTCGCCCAACCCAATTTGATCGACGATCCTCTTCTATGAAAAATAAATCATTCCGAGTTATTTATTGACACCCACTCCTTTCTCGATGCAACTATTAGCCGCGCCCCCTACGCCGTAACTACCGAATCCCGCCTGTTTTAGAGAAAACAGCCTACTCCCGTTTGTGACCCCTATTGAGCCATAAAATGGCCGACCCAAACGCCACGGAATCTTCGTCCCTCGTCAGCGAGCCCCCTGCCTTGGAGCTGCGAAATGTCACCAAGGCTTTCCCAGGCGTCGTTGCCCTGGACAACGTCTCTTTTGACGTTAAGCCGGGCGAAGTACATGCGTTACTCGGAGAAAACGGAGCCGGCAAATCCACGCTGATTAAGATCGTCTCCGGCGTGTATCGCCCTGACCAGGGAGAGATCCATGTCAACGGCCAACCTGTTAACCTGGCTAACCCGGGCGAAGCTCAACAACTCGGTATCGCCACCATCTATCAGGAATTCAGTCTTTACCCTGAATTGACCGTTGCAGAGAATATTTTCGCCGGTCATATGCCGCGCACGTTCTTCGGAAGCGCGCTAGATTGGGGCAAGGCGAAACGTGAAGCGCGGACCTTATTGGATTCTCTGGAAGCCACCGATCTGGACGCCATGACGCGGGTTGGCGCCCTTTCGGTCGGAAACCGTCAACGGGTCGAAATTGCCAAGGCACTGTCTCGTCACGCCCGGATTCTCATCCTCGATGAGCCTACCGCGGTCCTTACTCAGCATGACACCGAACGTCTCTTTAGTGTGATCCGACGGTTGCGTGAACAGAAGGCGGCTATCATCTACATCAGCCATCGTCTGGAAGAGATTTTCACATTGGCAGATCGAGTCACCGTCCTCCGGGATGGAAAACTGGTTGGGATAAAATCGGCCAAGGAGACTAACGAGAACGAGCTCATTCGCATGATGGTGGGACGCGCTCTTTCTCAAGAACCGGCTCCGCACCTGGGCGAATTATCTAAAGATTTGCCGATCGTATTGCGCGCAAAGAATATAGCGAGACGGCCGCTAGTGAAAGATGCCAGCATTGAGCTTCGAGCGGGAGAAATCGTAGGCATGGCCGGTTTGATCGGATCCGGCCGGACTGAACTTGCTCAAACGATTTTCGGGATCGCTCCGCCGGAAGCCGGTTCAATCGAACTGAATGGTAAGAACGTCGACATCAGGAGTCCGGAACAAGCGATCGAACTTGGCATCGCCTACGTTCCCGAAGACCGGCAACGACAAGGTTTGCTGACTGCCATGACCGTCGGCCAAAATATCGGGCTGACTCGATTGTGGAAACTCACCAAAGGCCCTTTCCTCGATTTTGGAGCAGAGGACCGATTGGCGGAAGAATACGTGGCCAGCCTGCGAATTAAGACGCCGACCATCCGACAGCTGGCCCGCAACCTTTCCGGTGGTAACCAGCAAAAAATCGTAGTCGCTAAGTGGCTCGCTACTAAACCCAAACTGCTCATCGTCGACGAGCCAACTCGGGGCATCGACGTTGGAGCTCGCGCTGAAATTCATCGCTTACTTGATCACCTGGCTAGAACTGAAAAAATCGCCGTGCTCGTTATCTCCAGCGATTTGCCCGAGATTCTGCGGGTAAGTGATCGCATTTGTGTGATGCGGGAAGGTCGTTCGGTCGCGGAGTTTACGCGACGTGACGCCAGCGAGGAAGCGATCCTTACCGCCGCCGTCGGACAACCGGAGAACGGGCGATCAACCTGACACGTTTCTGAATGAAAACAGAGACCTTACCGCCTTCGGCTCCGGGCCTTTCGCCCTCGCCGCGCAGCTCTCTCGGCAACTGGCTTGCCTGGGTCAATCAGCAAGAAACGGTGCTGGTTCTGACGTTCATTATTGTCTTTGCCGGCGTCACGTTGCTGAACCCCGGCTTCGCCCAACCAGGCAATCTAGTCGACATCCTTTACAATTCTTCCTATATCGGCGTCGCCGCCGTCGGAATGACCATGGTCATTCTTTGCGGTCACATCGATATCTCGGTCGGAGCTGCCCTGGGTATTTGTGCGACGGTCGCCGGCGAACTAGCGGTTGGCCATCAACCGATGTATCTGGTCGTCCCGATCACGATTTTGACCGGAGGTGTGATTGGCCTCATCAACGGTGTGCTCGTCGCTTATGGCCGCATCCCCTCGATCGTCACGACGCTCGGCATGGCTAGTATCCTTAAAGGAGGACTCATCCTTGCCACCGGTGGCAAATGGATCTACGGCTTGCCCCCAGCATTCGGTATCAGCCGCGAACACCTCTTCGGCATACCCGTTCCGATTTTCGCGCTGATCGTGTTCGGCGCCATTTTCTCGATCTGGCTCAAATTTTTTGCTACGGGCCGGGAACCTTATGCAGTCGGCGGAAATGCCGAAGCGGCACGGTTGTCCGGGATTTCTGAACGCGCGGTAACCATCCGGGTCTTTATCCTGAACGGCCTTCTGGTGGGTATTGCCGCCATCCTTTACGCCACTAACTTCACCGCAATCCAATCCAATGTCGCTCCCGGCTTTGAGCTGACTGTTATCACAGCCGCAGTGATCGGTGGAGTCAGTATCCTCGGCGGCACCGGAACCGTCATCGGTGCGTTGTTTGGTGCGATTCTTCTCCAAACCATCGGCACCGGTTTGGTTTTCCTGCATATCCGGGCGGAATGGTTCCAGGCAGTCCAAGGCGCACTCATCCTTTTGACCATTTTGCTCGACGTCTTCCGGAGGCGGCGCACACCCGGGGCTTCCGTAGCGCTTGCCACCGCAGGAGGTGGCAGAGACGCGGCGTCTCCGACGCTTTTCGGTATCAGATGGCTAACCTTGCAAGAGACCCTGCTGTTCGGGGTTCTCATCATCGTCATGATCGTTTTGTCGCTGAGATCCGATCGATTTCTTACCGCGGCGAACCTCATGAACCAAACCCGGTTCATGACCGAGGTCGCTTTGCTGGCGGTACCCATGACTTTCATCATTATCCTTGGAGGCATCGATCTTTCGGTCGGATCCATGCTCGCGCTCAGCGCCATTGCGCTCGGCTTTTCCTGGCAGAGCTTCGGATTTCCTCTCTGGCTAGCGGTGATTGCCGGAATCGTGGCCGGGTCGTTTGCCGGGTTATTGAACGGTCTGGCTATCGTCTACTTGCGTGTTCCTCCGCTGATCGTCACTTTGGCCACCCTCGCCATCTACCGCGGTCTCTCATTGGGAATTAGCGAATCCCGCTCCGTCAACGGGTTCCCGGATGCTTTTACCTTCTTCGGCAGCGGTGAAATGTTCGGACTGCCTGTTCAAATATATCTCTTAATTCTCGTGCTGATCATTAGCGCCGTGGTGCTGGCCGCCACCCCTTTAGGTCGTTCCATCTACGCCATCGGGAACAATGAGACCGCCGCTCGCTTCGCCGGAATTCCGGTCAACCGGATCAAACTTTTTGCCTACACTCTGAGTGGTTTTATGGCTGGGATCGCCGGGTTCATTTACACCTCCCGAGTTACTAGCACTCGAGCCGATGCCGCGACTGGATTAGAGCTCGATGTGATCGCCGCGGTAGTATTCGGAGGCACCAGTATTGTCGGCGGACGCGGCACCATCGTGGGCACCGCTCTCGGCGTTATCACCATTGAACTCTTAAGGAACGGCCTCCAACTGTCGGGCTTCCGCGGCGAGGCCACCGTCATTTTGATCGGAGCCGTTCTGATCATCTCAATTTTGCTAAATCAGCTGCTTGAAAAGTTTATCCTCTCTGGCCGCAGAATTAGCAAATCGAACCCACCCCAGTCATCCCCATGAAATCACCTAAACCCATTATCCTAGCCAATTCGATCCTCGCTCTGGCTACGGCTCTCAGCCTGACTGCGTTCGGCGCTGACACTGCATACAACGGCGGCAAAGCCACCAATCCAAAAGATCTAAAGGGCAAGAAGGTCGTCCTCGCCGACATTCCGAAACTCGTCGGCATCGGCTACTTCAACGCCACCGCGAAAGGAATCGCGGATGCTTGCGCCGAAATGACCAAGAACGGCATTCCGACCGAAGTGAGTACGGACGCGCCAACAGAAGGCGATATCCAGAAACAAATTGAGTTCATCGACAACGCCATATCCAAAGGTGTCGATGGAATCTTTTTCGCCGCCAACGATCCGGTTGCGATTTCGCCAGTCCTCCGGAAAGCATTGCAGGCCGGTATTCACGTAGTGGGTTATGACGCCGAATCCCAGCCCGATGCTCGAGAATGGTTCGTGCAGATGTGCACCCCAGACGCCGTCGCCAAAGCCGATATCGATTGCTTGGTGGCTGAAATCGGTAAAAAGGCCGATTTCGCCATCGTAACGAGCTCTTTGACCGCGGCAGGTCAAAACGCTTGGATCGCCGAAATCAAAAAATACATCGCATCGGCTTATCCCGACCTGCATCTGGTAACGATCCTTCCCGCAGAAGAAGATCAGCAGAAGGCGTTTCAGGTGACTGGCGAAATTATCAAGGCATACCCGAACGTCAAAGGCATTATCGGTCTCTCCAGTGTTGCGTTCCCTGGCGCGGCTGACGCCATCACTCAAGCGGGATTGATCGGCAAAATCGCAGTGGTCGGCCAATCTACTCCAAATCAGATGAAGCCGTTTATCAAGAACGGTGCCGTTAAGAGCGATGTGCTTTGGAACCCGGTCGACTTAGGTTATGCCGCCGCCTATGTGATGCGCGCCGTGATTGATGGAAAACTCAAACCCGGCGATACCGAAGTCGAATGCGGCAAGCTAGGTAAACTCAAAGTCATCAACGGCAGCCAAGTCCTGCTTGGCCCTCCGACCGTCTTTACGAAGGATAATGTCGATCAATTCGACTTTTAGCCTGCTCTTGTAGAAAAGGTCCTCTGTCAGAAAGGCGAACATATGTTCGCCTTTTCTGTTTTCCCTCCAATCATGGTGGGGCGAGGCTCCCGAACAATTGAATGATCCTCGACGAAGCTGCTGGGGCTGCTCAACGCAATGTTCCGCTAGACCAATACGCTCGCCGAGCCGCGGTCTATCGCGTGAACACGGTGCGAGCATGCAGACCCGCGGCTCGGCACGTGCATCGGCATAGCGTGGCCTTGGAATTCAACAGCGCCAGCAGCTTCGTAGAGATTCTCAGGCCATTAGGGAGCCTCGCCCCACCACAACCAGGACGATTGGCTGCCCAGCGCGGAGCAGCTCCACAACTTCTCACTTCTCACAGTCAAAGACCCAGGGATTCCTCTCTACTGCCGCAACCAGCTTATCGTAAAGACCTTGCAATCCCTCGGAAATTACCCGTGTGCGGCCAAGGATCGGCATGAAATTATGGTCGCCTACCCAGCGGGGCACGATATGAAGATGCACATGTGACTCAACGCCGGCGCCGGCTGCTAGACCCAAATTAAACCCAATATTGAACCCCTGGGCCTTCACCACGTCGCGGAGCAATCTCTGCGCGTAAAGAGCGAGATCCAATAACTCACCGCGCTCCGCCGATGTCAGGGCTTCGAGGTCTCCAACTTTCCGATACGGCACTGCCATCAAGTGCCCTACCGAGTAGGGATAACGGTTCATAATGAGAAAGCCGCTCTTTCTCCGGTAGACCACTAGATGCTCGGCGTCATTCGAGGTCTGCGCAGCGGTCTCAAGGAAATCTTTGTCCTGATCGCGTCGTTCGAAATATTCGACCCGCCAAGGCGCCCAGAGCGACTCAACAAACTGCTTAAACTCTTCCACAGATTAATTCGTGTAAAATGCGTAGGTTATTAGGTTTTACGGAGCGATTTGGAGAGATCGTCCGGCAGCCGCCGGATCCGACTTAGCCGTCTGTTTACACTGCTCATCTTCTCCAAGGTCTCGGTGCGTTGGATCCGGCAGCTGCCGGACGCGCCCTCAAAATTCTCGGCTCCACGATTCTCAGGAAGCCGAAGACGAGCGCTGAATATCAGTTTGTTCCTGAGATGCGCTTTCGGCGATCTCGCCGGCTTCATCCAGGCTAAACTTCACCACGTTTAGCGGTAACTGAGCCAGAATGTCCATAAGACAGGCTGGATAGGGTACTTCGGGTGAAGGTGTGTACTCGCGAAGCTCTTTAATCGCCTTAGCTAAGCTATCGGACTTCCACTCTTTACGCCCCCGACCCAACAACTTCGCTCCTGTGTGCCAGTCAACGGCAATGAAAACCTCGGTTTCTTCCTCAAACCGCAGCTCAATCGAGCAGATTGAACGCTGCAGATAAAAGGCGCCGGGGTCTCGCGCTACCTTAACCTCACGATTGATAGAACAGCCGATTCTATTCACTAAGCAAACTCCTCCTGAGTAGTGCTAAAAAGTAAGCCGCCGTGCCATCTCCTCTCTTACCACCTGACCTTAACTGCATCATAGGGTCAATTGAGCGCAATCCTAGTGCCTAAGTAGATTAATTCAACATTAATAATTACTTCAGCACCGGCGCACCCAACGCTCTTAGAATTACCTCGGCCCCCCGATGTCCCGCTGCTACCTCGGTGAGCTGCAAGATCACCTCGTCCATCCCCCTAATCATCGAAACACGGGAGGCCTCATTGTTGTACAGTTCCCAGACTGCATCCGCAATCGCTTCTGGACGCGCTTCATGTTGAATAAACTCTGGGATCATCGTGCGCCCCGCTAGAATGTTAGGCATGCCTAGATGTTGAACTCGGACTAGCAACCGGCCTGGAATAAACGTGAGCCAGGACACCTTATAAATCAGCACAAAAGGAAATCGAAAAAAACTCGCTTCCATCGTGGCGGTGCCGGAAGCCACCATACCGACCGCAGCACGTTGCATAAGACTGGATGCGTTTCCCACACTGATCGGTAGTTCCGTGAAACCGCTGGTCGTCGCGATCTTTTCTACCAAACCCGTCATTTTCGCGGAGGCCGCGGATACCTCAAAGCGCAATTCTGCGTCTCGCCGCTTTAGCAATGCTGCGGCAGCTAACATCGGCGGTAGGATCCGGCGAACCTCGCGTTCGCGACTACCGGGGAACAAACCAACCAACTTTGGTTCCCGATTCACCGAAATTCGTCGCGTTTCTAAATGCGTTAGCATTGGATGCCCCACGAACTCCGTGCGAAGCCCACTTGCTTCATAAAGCGGCTTCTCAAACGGAAATATACATAACATTAGATCTAGAAAGCGTGACATCTTCGGAATCCGGCCCCGGTTCCAAGCCCAGACCTGTGGGCTGATGTAATAAATCTTCTTCCCGCGGAACCCCTTCCTATGAAGATAACTAGCCAGGCGAAGATTAAACCCCGGATAATCGACAAAGATGACTGCGCTTGGCTGTAGTTCGATAATTTCACGGTACATCCGGTAAAACTGCCCCCGGAAGAACGGATACTTCATCAGCACATCCCAGAGACCAACGACTGCTTCCTGGGTCCAGTCAAAGATGTGTGAGCCGCCCACTTCCCGCATCTTGGGACCGCCGGCGCCATAAAACTCGATATCCGGGGCCATCGCGAGCAATTCGCTCATCAATACGGCGGCATGGCCATCACCGCTGGACTCACCAGCAATAATGTAAAGCTTCACCACTATCGTTGCCGTGAGGAGCGCCTCGGCGCAAGGGAGAACCAGTTACATATGCCGGAACAAACCGCGACAAACGGCGATTGAGCGAATAGGCGAAAATGCGAAACGGCGAACGGGCGACAGCAAACGCGGCCGCAGAACCGTTTTGCGCCGCTTCTTGGCACAATGTACTCAAATTTAGCCCGGTAATGACGCAATGAGCTTTATGACAAGTAATCCGTTAGCCAGGCTTGGTCGAGCGGACGATGGTTCGAGCCCAGGAAACATTAACCCAGTCCGGATTTGCAAACCCGCGCATTGGTGTCTGCGGAATCAATTCTCATGCCGGTGATCACGGTACCGCCTTCGATATTACCGGGACCGGAAAAGCCGACGAACGAAGCTTGCTTGTAGCCCTGCAACAAGCCGCCGAACTCGCTCCTCGTCCCAACCAATCACTAATCACTAATCGCCCGCTCCACCGCCTCTCACCATTCACTTCTCACTTCTCACCTCCGACGCCTCCACCGCCTCCGCCCCTTCCCCTCCTGCCCGTACTAGCTTCAAATTCTCCTCAACCAATTCGGTGATTTTTATGGCAAGCTCGAGCGCTGCGGTCCCTTCATACCCGGATACCAGCGGCTGCTGACCGCGTCTGGCGCATTCGACGAAGGATTGCAGCTCCCGTTTTAGCGGTTCGTCTTTTTCAATTGGAACTTTATCTCGCGTTATCTGCCCATTCACCAGCCGATGGATTTCACCGACCTGGTTATGATAATCCAAGGACAGATAGGTTTGGGGATCCGCTTGAAACACCCGGATCTTACGCATCTTTTCCGGACTGATCCTGCTCGCAGTTAGATTTGCTACACACCCGCTTTGGAAACGGATCCGAGCATTCGCTATATCTTCAGTTGTACTGAGGGCGGGTAAACCAACGGCATCGATACTCTTCACTGGCGAACGAACCAGATGCAAAATGATCTCGAGATCGTGGATCATCAGATCGAGCACAACCCCGATCTCAAGACTACGAAACGGATATTGCGACAATCGATGGACCTCAATGAATACCGGCCTCGTCAATCGTTCCTGCAACGCGCTCATTACCGGATTAAACCGTTCTACGTGACCGACCTGTAAAATTAGTGAGCGCTCTCGCGCCAGACGCACCAATTCTTCTGCCTGTTTTGGCGTCTCCGTGATCGGTTTTTCGATCAGAACATGCTTCCCTGCTTGCAACAGACGGCTGCCGATCTCGTAATGCGTATTCGTTGGCGCCGCCACCGTGGCTGCATCGACCAGCTGAATGAACTCATCTAGCGAACTCGCCACCGGTACGTTGTATTGACGGCCGATACCCCGGGCCACATCCTTGTTGGTATCATAAATCGCTGCGAACTTAGCTTCCTTCATCGCAGCGCAAATTCGGGCGTGATTTTTCCCGATACTCCCTACTCCCACCACTCCGACTCGGATGGATTGGTTCATTCGTCTATACCATAAATAGTGATCTGGCTCCGATCAGCCGCGGCCTTAACCGCTCCGCTATCAAGCAACAGTGTTCGGGCCGTTTCAATCGCCAACATCTTAACCCCCGCATCCGCCGCCACCTCGATCGTCTGGCACCCGATCACCGGCACGTCAAAGCGAAAATCCTGATTCGGTTTCGATACCTTTACCACGACTGCTTGCCCTTTAGCCAGTGCTCCACCCCGGCGAATCGCATCGTTCGTCCCCTCAAACGCCTCAACCGCGATGATCGTCCCATGCCGAATCACTACGGTTTGACCGATATCCAAGCGGCTTACCTCCTTCGCGATCCGGTACCCATACTCCGCGTCATCGATCACCCGTCGCTTCGGTTTAGGACCTGCCAACCAACCCTTACCCGCTAACGAGTCTTCAAGAAAGGTGGTGGCCGCCAACAGGGTAACATCGACCTTGGCCAACTCATTCGCGATTCCGCCAAAGATTGTCTCGGCATTTCGTTTCTTCAATGCGCCCAAAAGCACGAGCGCTTTCAGATCCGGACGTAACTCGAACAGATTCTTAGGCGCGATCTGCCCGGCCATCATTGCATGGTGAACACCAGCTCGGGTGAAATAATTCAACAACCTGCCGAGTTGGCCCACTCGCATCCACTCGATCGAATCAACTCCCTCCGCAATCTCCCGTCGTGTCTCCCCTTCAAACGCCGCCACATGAATCTTCTGCACTCCCCGCGCCCGCGCCGCCCGCACCACGAGCAACGGATATATCCCATTTCCAGCAATTAACCCCAATGAAGGAGGACTCGACATGGCCAGATCGTTAAACAAGGAGTTCGAGGAGTTCAAGGAGTTGCTACGGCGACGTTAGCCTCCTATAGGTCGTAAGGTCCTATAGGTCCCCTCCGTGTGCCGTCCCTCGCGCGTCGCCATCTCTCGGTAATCACCTCTCAAGCAATTCGCGTCGGTTCCGGATTCAACCGGCACACCCGAACCCAAAACTTAAACCCGAAAAACAACGAAAACCGTTCACTCACTTGTTCTCCGTCGTCCGCGTTTTTTACCACCGCGAACATCGTGGACCCCGAACCAGACATTAGTGCCACTTCTGTCTCTTCCTGTTGTTCTAACCAACTCTTTATCTCCGGCAGGATCAGATACTTCTGGAAAACCGCTTGCTCCAAATCATTGCGCAAAAGACCCCAATCTGTCTTCTTTGTCTGCCCGCGTCTCTGTTCGAGGGGCAACGCCTTGAACGCCGAGTAAGCCGCCGCCGTCGAAACCCCAAACTCGGGCTTAATCAAAACCACCCAACGATCGCGCGGAAACTCACGCATTTCCATTTTTTCGCCCCGGCCTGTGCACCAGGCAGCACGGCCTTTCAAAAAGAAGGGTACGTCCGACCCGAGCTGTGCGGCCAGACCAACCAGCTTCTCATAAGTCAACGGGTTCTGATGTAACTGATTCAACAAAAGCAAAGCCGCAGCGGCGTCACTGCTACCGCCGCCTAACCCCGCGCCAATCGGGATCTCTTTTCGCAAATCAATCCGATAAGCTGCAGCCTGACCGGTCTCTTCCTGGAATTTCTCGATTGCTCGCTGAATGAGGTTAGCACTGTCAAAGCGCAGACTCGGAAGGTTCGACTCATAAGTCATCTCGGACGACAGCTCCATTGCCAGCTCATCGAACAGACCAATTGGGATCATCCATGTCGCCAACTCATGAAATCCATCCGGTCTTTGCTCAAGGACTTCCAGTGTGAGATTTATCTTCGCCGGCGTTGCCATCCTCATACAGACTCACCCTGTGGAAGAATCCTTAACAACGAAAGATAAAATTATTGTCGCGCTCGACCTGCCTTCGGTCGACTCCGCACGCGACATGATAAAAGCTCTGGGCAAAGAGGTTTCCTGGTACAAGATCGGGCTCCAACTGTTTGCCCTGGGTGGCCCGGCTTTCGTCCAAGAAGTGAAAGCATCCGGCGCGAAAGTCTTCCTCGATCTAAAATTCCACGATATTCCCAACACAGTGCGATCCGCGGTTGAGTCCGCCTGCACTTTAGGGGTCGACATGTTGACGATCCACCTCTCGGGCGGCTCTGATATATGCCAGGCAGCGGTAAAGGGTCGCGGCTCCTATTCTACGCTCATCCTTGGTGTAACCGTCCTCACCAGCCAAACGGAAGCCACGCTGTCAGAAATCGGGGTCAATCGATCGATGACCCAACAGGTTATCTCTTTGGCCACGCTTGCCAAAGCCACCGGCGTCACCGGCCTGATCGCGAGTCCTCTTGAGCTGGAGCCGCTCCGCCAAGAATTCGGTAAATCTTTTGTGATCGTCACCCCCGGAGTTCGCCCAACCTGGTCGGAAGCCGGTGATCAAAAACGATTCACCACCCCAGCAGACGCCATCAAACTCGGCGCAGATTATCTCGTCATCGGCCGCCCCATCACAGCCTCCTCC
Organism: Verrucomicrobiota bacterium; assembly: GCA_019239825.1. GTDB lineage: Bacteria > Verrucomicrobiota > Verrucomicrobiia > Chthoniobacterales > JAFAMB01 > JAFAVN01. The sequence goes on from JAFAZK010000343.1 coordinate 12,670, forward strand.
GACCCCAAAGCCGCCTTCTCCCGTATCGCCTCTGAGCTATCCAGTAAGTAGTAAGCGGTAAAAAGTAAGCCGGCTGCCGTCCCCTGCTTACTGTTTACCGCTTACTACTTACTGGTGTCGTTTAGACCGATGCGCGTTGCTCAACCCTGACCGGCGTTTCCCGCCTCACAAATCCAAGGCCGCTCGCCGCAGCCTTCGATATTCCTGCAACACGCGGATCGAAGAAAATACGATCGCTGAAACTTGTTCGACCGGACCCGAATCCTCCGACGTCCGCAGCGTTAATCCAAACATCTGCTTCGGCACCCCGCGCCCAAGCCCTCTTTGCCGGCGCAGAATCGCGCTAGGTAAAACCCTAACGGGTTCTTCTGCCAACGGAACAAATCTCCCCGCTACCTCCAAGGCTGGCCAACCCACTTCAGTCGCGATTAATTCGCTATCCGTCTCAATTTGGAATCCGCTGACCCGTTCATTCGTCGCGATGGAGATAAAACCATCCACATCGCTGCTGGCCAGATCTGACTCTAGAACTTGTAAGATCGGTTGCACCCCGGAAGATTCATCCAACCTATCGTTACCGACAGTTTCGGCGCCGTCATCACTCGGCTCGCGTGTCAACGCGTACGAAAACAGCGCGTAATCGCGCCCCACCAAGGGCGCCACCTCCAATTCCACCAGCAACTTCGCTAACGCCTGCTGCGCCAAATCGTCATGCGACCGCAACCCGGCCACAAACGCCATGCGCACGGGCAAATTGTTGGTCCTTTGGCCGATAAAGACGTAGCTCGATAATTTATACCGTGAGTCAGCGCACTCTCGCCAGCGGACTAAATGCGAGGGATAGGACGAGATATTTTCTAGAGGCTCAAACACCGGCTCGGGCGGCCGGGGAAAATCAGTTTGAGGAGGTGAAGAAGTCGACGCCATTTTTTCTCCTGCGACAGCTGCGAAATCCGGAAGCCGTTTCATATGTATAGCCTAGTGGCTACCTAATGTCTACTCGCTCAGTAGTCTTTTCGCTACTTTTAGCAGATTATTTTGAGAAAACGCGCCGGACCCGTAACTCCAGCACGTTCCGTCTACCCAGCTCTCCACCAATTGGCGCCAACCACCCGACATCGGTAGCGCATCCGAACAAATTTGGGGGAGCCCGCCAAAAATAACACATTTTACAGGGACTGCCCCAACTACGACTATTCCAACGCAATACGTTTAGCTTGACCCGAGCAAATCGGGCATTGTGCAATTGACCACCTTAAGCCACCCTTAACGCTAGACCTTGAATCTACTCGGTTGCCTGCTAGTATGCGGCGCTTAAATCTTATATGAGATTTCCTTTGGCTCTTACGTTGAAAGTCGCCGGGCACATCATACGGCACAAACTCCGGGGCACGAAAAAGTTCGCGACGGTACTCCAACTCGAACCGCTTCACACCTGCAACCTCACCTGCACGGGCTGTGGAAGAATTCGGGAGTACTCGACGTCGTTGAAGAATGTGATGCCGCTGGATGATTGTCTGTCGGCGGCAGCAGAATGCGACGCACCTATGGTCTCAATCTGCGGCGGTGAGCCTCTGATCTATCCCCAGATCGAAGCTTTGGTCGACGGCCTCCACCAGCAGGGCAGGATCGTTTATATCTGCACGAACGCGATGTTCATGCGCCGCAAAATGCGGGACTATCTGGCGGTCGAATACAAAAAGCGCTCAGCAGAGATTGAACCGCTTCTCGCAAAACTGCTCGATGAACATCTCCTGACGCCCAGCGAGGCCGAGCAAATCAAGAAAGGGCCGAAAGACGCTTCTAAGCCGGTTATCTCCCCGTCAAAGTGGATGTACTGGAACGTGCACTTGGACGGCTTAGAAAAGATCCACGACATCATCGTCGAGCGAGAAGGCGTTTTCCGCGAATGCATTCTTGCCATTCGCATGGCCAAGATCCTTGGTTACCAAGTCGCGACCAACACCACGGTCTATCGCGAGACCGAAATGAACGAGATCGAGACGCTATTGAATTACCTCGGTACTCTCGACGTGGATGGTCACACCGTTACTCCGGGATACGATTACGACGCGGCCAAGACAGACATGGCGAAGCGCCTGGGCATCGACCCATCCGCTTTCTTCCTCACCCGCAGAAGCACGATCGAAAAATTTTCGAAAGCCAAATCCTGGGGCAAGCGTTTCCGCCTGCTCGGTACACCGATCTACTGGGAATTTCTCATGGGTGACCGGGATCTGACCTGTTCAGCTTGGGCTATCCCCACTAGAAATGTCATGGGCTGGAAAGCACCTTGCTACTTCCTGACCGATGGCAAAGGCCATTACGGTTCATATACCGAAATGCTCAAGGACGTTGATTGGGATCGTTACGGCGTTGTCGACGGTGTGGCTAAAAATCCGCACTGCGAGAATTGCATGACCCATTGCGGTTACGAGCCGACAGCGGCTCTAGGACTTAATAGTAGGCCAGGTGATACCTGGAAGAATATCATCTTCAATTTCGGACCTCGGCCGAACCCTAAAGGTAAAGTGGTGCTCTCAGAAGTGTTTAATGGGGCGTCGGCAACGTCCAAAACACCGGTACAAAATCCGGAGTTGGTTCGCGAATAGTTCTACCTATATTTTAAGGCGGGAACATGGTAAACACTCCGGATTTATTGTCCTTGCTAGGACCGGCAATCTCGAGGGCTCAGCAACATCTCTTAGGTCTTCAATCCCCAGATGGCTACTGGATCGGCGAGCTCGTAGTCGACTCGACACTCTGCTCTGACTATGTGGCTTTCATGCACTGGGCCGGCGAGGTCGACTCGGAACTAGAAGCAAAATGTGTCCGTCACATTTTGGAGCGACAGCTGCCAGACGGCGGTTGGAATATTTATCCAGAAGGACCTTCTGAAGTTAACGCCACGGTCAAGGCGTACTTCTCTCTGAAGCTCGCTGGATACTCGTCCAATCACCCAATCATGGTGAAAGCGCGCGAGCGGGCGCGTGCTCTGGGTGGAATCGAGAAAACCAATACTTACGCCCGCCTTTACCTCGCCCTGCTTGGACAGGTTCCTTGGGATGCAGTCCCAACCATTCCGGTCGAATTCTTGATCCTGCCACGGTGGTCGCCAATTCACTTCTACACCGTCTCTTCCTGGACCCGCTCGATGGTGGTCCCTCTTGCCATCATCAACCACTACAAAATCACTCATCGGCTTCCGGAAGAACAGGGTATTAAAGAGCTCTACGTCGCACCCGAGAAAACACCTCGCTTGCACGCAAAGGGTTTAAAAAAGTTCTTCATTTTCTTTGATCACATCCTGAAGTTCTGTGAGGCCCACCAGATTCGTCCTTTCCGGCGGTACGCGCTCCAAGTCGCGGAACGCTGGATGCTCGAACGGATCGGTGATGGGAACGACGGCTTAGCCGCCATTTTCCCAGCCATGCTCAACTCCTTGATTGCATTGCGTTGTCTTGGCTATAACCCCGACCATCCGCTCTATCGCAAGGCAGAAGCTGACTTTAAGGATCTCTTCGTCGAGGACGAAAAGGGTTTCCGTATCCAGCCCTGTTTTTCCCCGGTGTGGGACACCGCGATTACCACTCTGGTACTGGCTCGTTCTGGATTGACGATTAGCGATGAGCCGATCAAACGAGCAACGGATTGGCTTGCTCGCCAAGAAGTCCGGATTCCAGGTGACTGGGTCGTCCGAAACCCGAAGCCGGAACCATCCGGTTGGTCTTTCGAGTTCAATAACCCCTATAATCCAGACGCAGACGACACCGCGATGGTATTGCTAGCCCTGCGCACAGCCGGCTACGAGTCGGAAGATCCCGGCATGTATGATCGCGGGCTTAAATGGCTTCTCAGTTTCCAAGGCAAGGACGGAGGTTGGGCGGCGTTCGATAAGGATGTGACCAATCGTCTGCTGGAATACGTTCCATTTGCCGATCACAACGCGATTCTCGATCCGACCTGCAGTAATATTACTGCGAGAGTCTTAGAGGTGTTGGGCACTTACGGGTTTACCTGCTCTCACCCGGTGGTAGTTCGGGCCCTGCGTCTGTTGCGGGAACATCAGGAGTTCGACGGCGCCTGGTACGGTCGTTGGGGCGTCAATTATGTTTACGGTACCTGGCAGGTGCTCAAGGGCCTTCAGGCTATCGGCATAAACATGGACGAACCTTGGATCCGCCGCGGACGCGATTGGTTGGAACGCCATCAGAACAGCGATGGCGGTTGGGGCGAAAGCTGCGCCTCGTACGAAGATAGCTCTCTCCGGGGTCGAGGAAGAAGTACCCCTTCGCAAACTGCTTGGGCTTTGATGGGCCTGCTTTCGTTCCGCGATTCTTACCGAGAAAGCATCCGGCGCGGAATTGAGTTCTTGCTGAAAAC
>JAFAZK010000002.1 GCA_019239825.1 Verrucomicrobiota bacterium
GCTTTCACGCTTGGCGGACGTGCCGCCCGAAGAAGAATGGCTGGCCAACTTAACTCCAAAACCCAACGCGCCTATAGGGGCCTACGGGAGGTAAGTGACAGAGGTTTTGCCGGAACTCTTTTTGAATATCCGCAAACGGAGGCCATCTGATCTGTTGTGATTCCGTCCAACCATTCTCTAAATGCTGCCGACGTCTTGTGGTTCATCCTATAGCTGGCTGCGTTTTATATTCGGTAGGCCGCGATGAAAACGCGAACGGCATGCTCGATATGCCGAACCCGCTCGGTTTTCGACATGACATAGTCTGCGCGGAACATTGCCTGATTGATGGGCTCCCCCATAACCAGCCAGTTGAACTGTGTGGCGGCGACCTTCGCGTCTCCGATCGACAGCAGGTCGCGATCCGCCCACCGCTGTAGACTGACTGCCAAACCCGCGATCGCCCGGCCTGGGCCGCCATCGTAAAGGGCTCGCCCTAGTTCCGGAAAGCGATCTGCTTCCGCGATCACCAGCCGTCGCAATCGCAACAGCTTCGGGGTCATCACGATCGTCAGCAAACGCTCGGCGTGGCCGCTCAGTTCTGTAGCAACCTGCGCTAAGTTTTTTGGCTCGCGCATCTCGGTCTGAACGCGCTTTGCAGCCTGCGCGGTCATAGACTGGACGACCTCGACAAACAGCGACGCCTTGTTGGCGAACTGGTTGTAGACGGTCTGCTTCGACACGCCGGCCTGAACTGCCACTTCATCCATGCTGGTGCCGTTGAAGCCATGAGCGAGGAATAGCTCTTCCGCCGATTGAAGGACCGTATGGCGTTTCTGTTCCGACCGACCGAAATTGGTTTGCTCCGTGCCGTCGTTCTGCATGTCGCTCATACTACGTCCCCCGACATGGGATGACTAGATTGACTGACTGGACTAGACGGTCTAGTCTAATGCAATCTATACCCAAACGAAATATGAAAAAAAACAGGCAACGTTGCCTCGCCAGTTGCCAATGCGATCAAACTGCAGTTGAGGTCACTGGTGCGCCGATCGTAAGTGCGGTGTGCTATTGCGAGAACTGCCGAGCCGCAGGGCATGCGTTCGAGCGCTCGGATGGCGCACCTCGAACGGTCGGTGCGGACGGCGGCACCGAGTACTGCCTGTACCGAAAGGATCTCGTGACTGTCATTCGAGGCAGCGAGTATCTGCAAGAACATAGGCTGACGCCTGATTCAGCGGTTCGCCGCGTCTTGGCTACGTGCTGCAACACGCCCATGTTCCTGGATTTCACCCCAGGGCATTGGCTGTCCGTGTACCGGTCTCGGTTGCCCGCCGCGGCTCAGCCTTTGCAGATGCGGGTCAACACCAGTGAGCGGCCGGAGGGTGTTCGTTTGCCGGACGACATTCCCAATTTTCCCGATTATTCGCCGGGATTCATGATCAGATTGTTGTTGTCATGGGCCGCGATGGGGTTTCGACGACCGAAGGTCGTCTGGTGATACCTGATCAAAAATGTCAATAACAAACCTTCTAAAAGCGTGAAAACCAATCTCCTACCCGGGCCTCTCGACCATACCTTCACGGCGCCAATCGGCGTCGACGTCAAGGGCGAACTGTGGTCGTGCGTGGAGATGCCCGGTTCGGCAGAGTTCTTCGGCACCAAAAAGGCAATTCGTGTGGATGCTACCATTGATGGGATCGAGCTCTCTAATATCGGCCTGATGGTCACCGGCAAGGGCGGCCACATGCTCTCCCTCAGCGCGAAGCTTCGCAAGCAGCTCGGCAAGGATTTCGGCGACAAGGTCACCATCAACTTGGCGCGACGGCTGACCTGACAATCCTACTCCACCGCCATGAAAAACTGATCGAACAGGTGTCAAGTTAATGCTTGGTTCACTGTTCGATGCGACAACCTGCCTTCTCGCCATATCGTCAACCTGGAAAAGACTCGAGTAGTGCGATTCACAAGACCTGGGAGCAGGAAGCATCGAGGTAAGGCGAAAGCCGAGAGCTTCGACTTCTTAGGCTTCACCCGGTATTGGGGACGATCTCGCAGAGGACAATGGTTCGTAATGCTCAAGACCGCTAGCAATAAGCAGCGCAGGACGCTTCGGGCGATTACACTCTGGTGTCGCGAAAATCGGCATCAGCCCCTCGACCGACAGCACCGCCAGCTCTGTCGAAAGCTACGAGGACACTATGCTTATTATGGAATCACAGGAATCAGTCGCCCTATTATCAGTGTCCGACACAAGGTGCTGCACATTTGGTATAAGTGGCTGAATCGGCGTTCCCGCGGCGGTCACCCAATGACATGGGAGCAGTTCATAACATTGCTCAATGGGCCCTTGTACGTCCCTCAAGCTAGTATCGTTCACTCCCGGCGTGTAGCGAAAGTGTAACTCCGAGGAACCGGATGCCCGAAACGGGCGCGTCCGGATCTGTGGAGGGCCTTCAGAGAAACCTGAGGGCGCTACCCGGCAACGGTCCTCCCTACGGGCTGCCCCCATTTATTCCGGTTCAACCTTGAGCTCGCATCCGCTCCGCGCTGAAGAGCGACTGAATCTTGCTTTTTGATGATTGCTTGTTAGTTCCTAGCGCTCAAAAGCAAAATCAAAAAGGATGCGAAGATGAGAACCGTATGGCTGATGTGCGGGCTTTCATTCTCGGGCAAGACCACCCTTGCCCACAAAATCGTGGATCGGCTGCAGTGCGGCTATATTAGTCTAGACGATATTAACGCCGAACCGAGACTTTGGGGCGGAGACGGCATCCTCGTTGAAGAATGGGAGCGCACCCACGCGTTGGCCCGCGAGCGGCTGGCGAAATGGATGGACACCGGGAAGGATGCAGTAGTCGACGATGTTAATAACCTTCGATGGCTACGCGACCGTTGGCGGTCTGCAGCGAGCGCCGGCCCCTACCACACGATCGTTATCTACCTGGACATCCCGCGAGAAGAACTGGTCGCGCGGCGTTGCGCAAACCAACTTACCGCCGAGCGGAAGGGCATTACCGAAGCCGTTTGGGCAAAGCATTTCAGTGAATTTCAGCCGCCAGAGGCAGACGAGCAGGTCATTCGTTATAAACTAACGGAGGACGCAGCATCGTGGGTAATCAGCCACTTTGAACATGGAGATGGAAGAAGCGCGCAGTAATTCAACACTCCAATTCTCCATCCCTCCATCACCCCAGGTTCTCTATTCCTCCACCAGCGCACCCTCAAAAATAGACCTGGAATCAAAGCCTGCGCAATCGGGTCGCCAAAGGCACCAGCGGTCTTCACCTTTTTCTTCGATCGGGAGGTGGAGCAGTAAATGAATTCTGCCTTCCTC
>JAFAZK010000278.1 GCA_019239825.1 Verrucomicrobiota bacterium
GATCAGCCCGGTGATCGCCTTCGCGTACGGATCGATGAGCAGCTTCGAGTCATTGAAGCGATGCCCCTTCTCCGGCTCGTACGGCCCATACACGCGATACCCGTAGAGCTGCCCCGCCGAGACCTCAGGCAGGAAACAGTGCCAGACCTGATCCGTCTGCTCCGTCATGCGGATGCGCAGCGTCTCCGTCGGCGCCGCGAGATGGTCGAACAAACAGAGATCGACGCCGGTGGCGTTGGCCGAGAAGAGCGCGAAGTTCACGCCCTCCGGAGTCACCGTCGCGCCGAGTGGATAGGGATGGCCTTGCCAGACTTTCAGGGTGGTCATTGTCGAGTACAGGTTCGCAGGGATACACGGCAGCGGCCTTGTGGAAGAGAAGAAACGGCGGGGTGGGGAGATGGAGTGGTGGAGTGGTGGAGTGGTGGAGTGGTGGAGTGGTGGAAAACGACTAGAGGGAATACTAAAAAGCAAGTTGCTGGCTCGTTTTACAGGAGATTTCGCAAGTTTAGTTTCAGAGCGGCCTGCCATGTGAAGGCGGAAAATGCCGGAAGATCGTCCTTTCGGCCGCGACCAAATTTCGGCTTAACTTATCGAATGAGAGGCAAAAGCAGCGCGAGGCTGAAGGTAGTCGGCATTATCTTGGTTCTGATTGTGGTTCTAATCGGTATTGCGATCGGTCTTGCCCCGCGTCGGGAAATCGTTACTTCGATCGAAATTTCGGCACCTCCCGATCGAGTCTGGGCTATCCTTACCGATACGAAGCGATATGCGGAGTGGAATCCCGAAATCGCGGCATTAAACGGCCAACTGGTACCGGGCAGAGTATTGGAAAATCGTCAGGGGTACGGGGATGAACAACAGGTGTTTTGGCCAACTGTGCTCGTCGTTGATCCGAATCGTGAACTACGCTGGGCTGGCCGTATGTGGGCGCCTCGGTTATTTGACGTTGAGCATTATTTCTTGCTGAGCTCGGTGGGCGAACGGGGAACACGATTCACGCAAGGTGAAAACTTCCGCGGTGTTGCCCTCTGGTTCTTTGATGTGAACCAACTGATGCCTGGGTTTAACGCGATGAATGTCGCTCTCAAAAGCCGCGCGGAGCATGAATAATAGCCACAGTGCAGAGCTCGAGAGGCCAGGGGTCAAGTCGCGACGCCGAGGGCCAAGCATTCCACGCCGAAAGTCGGTCTAAACTAGATGCCACTCCCGTGGAGCGACTGCTTTCTTCGATCCGAAGCTGAAGATATTTTGTTTCTACGGAGCGTGATCGTGTTGCGGCAATCGCCAATGGCCAACCGCTACTCCGGATAGGCGCCGGCGACGTTCTGATCGTAATCCACTAAAGCGCCGGTCATTACTCCGGATTCAGGGCTGAGCATATAGGTTACGAGACCTGCTAGCTGATCTGGTTTGACGAGTTGGCCCATGCGCTGAACTGCTTCGGCTTTCGACAGCCAGTCTTCGGCGCCGCCATGGAATTTTTGCTGGGTCGCAGTTTCGCCCGGAGTATCCATCCAGCCAACCATGACGCCGTTACAACGGATGCGCTTGGTCGCAAACGCATTCGCGACGTTCTTGGTTAAGGTAGCGAGTGCGCCTTTCGATGCCGAATACGGTGTCAAATAGGATTGGCCGCAATGAGCCGCCATCGAAAGGATGTTCACGATACTCCCCGGTTTCCCCGTCCCAACTAAATGCGCCGCCAAGCCTTGCATCAAAAGAAACGGGCCACGCACGTTGGTGTTGAAGTGCCGGTCCCAGATCTCAAGCGTTGTGTCGAGCAAAGACCCGCGATCGGTCGCAGCCGCGGAATTGACCAGGCCGTTGACGGTACCGAACCTCGTGAGAGTAGCATCGATCAATCGCTGACAATCTTCCACCAGAGAGACGTCTGCCGGCACGAATAAACAGTCCGTCCCGAGCGCTTGCAGCTCTTTGGCGGCGCTTTGTCCTCTATCCCGATTTCGGCCGCTGATAATGATCGCCGGCGCCCCTTCCAGTGCTAGTCGCTTGCCGATGGCGAAGCCCAAGCCCTGGGTACCGCCGGTAATGATCGCAATGGTTGAATTGTTCCTCGGGGAGAGTTGATCAGGCATTCCGGAAAAAGAGTACAGCGCCGCGGAGCCGCAACCAAACGCAAAAACAACCGCGAATGGACGCGAAAGAGGAGAGCAACCGCGAATGGACACGAAAGAAAAGAGCAACCGCGAATGAATGCAGATCTACGCGGATAGACTTTAGTAAATACGCTTTGTCCGCGTAGATCGGCGTCATTCGCGGATGGTCTGTTGTCTTTAGCTCCGAAGCCCGTTCGGGATTTGATCCGGGCTGGATTTAATCATCGCTTTATGGTGAAAGCCATGCCGATTGAGTCGGGTGCGGTTGGCTTGAAACCAAACTGCGCGTAAAGGTGGTGGGCAAGACCGTCGGCGATGAGACTTACGTGTGCTCCAACTGGAGCAGACTGCTTCAGGTGGTCGACGATTTTGCCCACGATAGCCTTGCCCAAACCGCGCCGTTGGTGTTCCGGTCCCACCGCGATATCTACCACTTGATAAAAGAGGCCATTGTCGCCCACCACTCTGCCCATCCCGATGACTTTGTCTGCCTTCAGAACTAAAACTCCGAAGAGAGTATACCGGCTATCGTTCTAGTGGCACTGTTCGATGGTGCTTCCCGAGGCTGAGCGCTCAAAGGTGCTGTCAGAGGCGGACTTCGTCAGATTGGCCCGGGTACCTACAGCTTCAAGAATGTGCGACTTCATCTCTTTCAATAGAAGGTCGATGAGCGCTTTTTGCCACGGAGACGGTCCGGGTAACCGTCGATAGATCATATAGGCGTCAAATTCGTGAAGCAGACTCCAATTTTGGGAAAGAACCTCGCTTAAGGCCGGTTGTCCCTCCTTGAGTAGGATGATGAGCCCTTTCAGCTCCCCTAAAGTCTTTCTTAAACCGCGCTGGCCATCGAGGAAGGCGTCGATCACCTTCAGCACCAGCGTGCATCTCCTCAGGTCAAAATCTTCCATGCGGGCTGATAAGCGAGATAGTAGCCGAGGAATTCGATTTTGTGTATCAGGGGGCACCCTGATAAAACCTCAGGGTCAGAGGGATTGGCCGCCAGGCGGTTTTCTCAGAACAGTAGGGTGATTGTATACTGAATCTCGGACCATGGGCTGATTGGAAAATGCCGATTCCTTCGGATGGCCGGATCATATTCGTGCGGTCGAAAAGGTTGAGGATCGTAATCCGATTAACCAATCCTCCAAGCCCGAGAATTTTAAAGGATCGTTGCGCGCTGACATTGATCGAAAGACTGCCGGCAGCGACTCGGTGGGATTGGTGCGCGGCGAGCGGTCGAAGGTCGAGTGCCGACTCTCTACTCAGAAAGGCTAGCCGCGCTGGTTGGAGTTACACTGCCAGGAGACGGTAGAACCCGAATGATCGCCATCATGCCGGCATCTTCGTGTTCGGCGATATGGCAATGGTAAACAAAGTCGCCAATGTCCGGTCCACGGAAGTCTACCCTTACGGTCACCTGCGGGTAAGGATGATCCGGGTTGCCATCCCAATATGGAATTTGAATGGTGTCCAGATATTGGCCTCCGACCGTGCGGTCGGATTCAGTGCCGTTTAACGCGAAGTTATCTTGAGATAAGACCAGAAAGTGGGTCTGATGAAGGTGAAACTCATGGTTCTCCAGTGTTCGGTTCTCGATGGTCCAATCTTCAACCGACCCCTGAGTGGTCACGATGGCGGGCTGATTTGCGGGGTTGTAAAGAGCGCGTTTTTCTCCTTCGACCGTAATATAAAAGAGCGATTTAGGATTGTTCTCAGAAAAGTAAAGGTGGCGCCGGTTAGTGACCGGGGCCGTAGCGAGTCCCTGAAATCGTGGTTGCCAGTCAGGTTCGCTCTGACTTGGCGTGACAGCGTCGTTTTCGATCGGGTTGTCGTGAGTGTTGGTTTGGATAGAAGCTAAGATGCGCCGGGTGTCGTTATCGCCGTCGGGTCCCGTGTTCACTTTACGTGTGAGGAACTCAGCGACTTTGACTGAAGCCGGAGGCGCCGAAACAATGAATTCTGCCCGGCCTGCGGTTGGAATTAGCACGTGAGTGGAGTCGAGGAGCTTAGACGTGCTGCTTCGGTTACTGATCTGGCCGTCTTGTGAGTCAACCGGGACGCCGTCCAGTCCCACTATGTTTACCACTTGGGGAACGCCGTCGAAGACGATTTGTAGATCCAGTAAGCTGTCGGCCGACGCATTCACGACGCGCCAGAACTCTTTGTCGCCTGAACACATTCTAAGGATCGCCGGGACTTCCGCCGGATAAGCGATGGGAACAAAGTTTAGGGAGAGATCCCAAGATGGAATTTTGCCTCCGGGAGTTGGATTACCGGCAACGTTCTGATCCCGGATCATGAGCACCCGGTGCCGCAGGCCAGAGACCTCAGGATGAAACCTTTGAATTCCGTCCACGATAATCGCGCCGGAAGCGCCGCCCTGAAGAGCCGCTTCCGTCAGACCATGGGCATGAGGATGATACCAGTAGACACCGGGCGGCTCATCGAGAGGGAACGCGAGATTGTATTGAAAGGTTTCACCGGAGTTAATGATGGTGTGCACGACCTCATCCTGGCCGCACGTAGGTGAGGTGTTGGTGCCATGGAAGTGAATGTTGACCGATGAATGAGTCATAACGGAGCCGCCGCAGGTTGGCGGAGGAGCCGGCATCTCGATCGGTGTAGCCGGGGTGTTGTTTGTGATAGTAACAATCAGATGATCCCCGGGATGGACGTGGAGGGTTGGATTTTCGAGGCCGTCCGGAGTCATGAAGCTGAAGAGAGTCCGTCCCTCGTCGTCGGTTCTGGTTTGATAAGAGAATCTGACGCTTAGATAGCCATCGTGGCTGTACAAAGCGGGAGGGTTACGTACGACGGAGCCGGCGGGGAATCGGAGGCAAGAATTGGGAACCGGCGGGACTGGAGCGAGAGAGCTGGTTGGCCAAAGAGAGCTCAGCGGAAGGAACCAAAAAGCGAGGAAACAAGAGAGAGCTTTGGCGGGCAAGCGAGATGAAATGTAGCGCACGCGTTAAATGAGAATGATTCTCATTTGCATGTCAATCTCACATTTTTGTCATTTTTGTGCCGATGTTGTATACGACCACCACGCATCCTCACGAGCGCGTCACCACCTGCTTTTGTTGAGTGATCACGGCGAGAATTGTGTAAAATTGCAGCCGCAGGAGCCCCTGTGATTGATCTATCAAAATATGCCCTCGCGGCGGTGCGGAAGGATGAAGAGTTTGTCCTTTATCGCGGGCAGAGTAAGGATGACGCATCTGAGGTCCTTGTGCTTTCGCCGGCCGTGGAGTACCCCACGTCGGAAAGTCTGAAACGACTGGAGCACGAATATTCTCTTAAAGGAGAGCTGGATCCCGCGTGGGCGGCTCGACCGATAGGAATTGCTAACCAGTGGGACCGCGAGGTGCTCGTGCTGGAGGATCCGGGTGGTGTACCTTTGGATCAATTGCTCGGTCGGCCATTGGAACTAGCGGTTGGCTTGCGTCTGGCCGTTAGCCTTTCGAGCGCGATCGGCCACTTGCACCAGCGCGGCCTGATCCACAAGAACATCAAGCCAGCCAATGTCCTAGTAAACTGCGTCAGTGGCCGGTGTTGGTTGACGGGCTTTGGGATCGCCTCCCGGCTTCCGCGCGAGCGCCAGTCTCCCGAGGCGCCCGAGCTCATCGCCGGTACGCTCGCCTATATGGCGCCCGAGCAGACAGGGCGGATGAATCGCTCCATCGATTCGCGCAGTGATCTCTACGCGCTGGGTGTCACGCTTTACGAAATGCTGACCGGTAGTCTTCCGTTCACGGCTTCTGATCCTATGGAATGGGTGCACTGCCACATTGCCAGAAAGCCAGACCCGCCCAACAAGCGGTTGGAGAGTGTCCCGTCGCTTGTCTCTGCGATCATCATGAGGCTTCTGGCCAAGACTGCGGAGGAACGATACCAGACGGCGGCCGGCGTAGAGAGCGATCTCCGCCGCTGTCTGGAAGCAATAGGGACGAGTTCCCGCTCGTCCGACTCGACTGAACTCGCCGAAGTCTTATCGCAGTCCATCGCCCCATTCCCACTTGGCCAGCGCGATCTACCAGACCGTCTGCTGATCCCTGAAAAACTGTACGGCCGAGCCTCCGAAATTGAAACCTTGCTCGCCGCTTTTGATCGTATTGTTGCGGGTGGCCAGCCCGAATTGGTGCTCGTTTCCGGATACTCGGGCATTGGCAAGTCGTCGGTCGTCAATGAGCTCCACAAGCCACTTGTGCCACCTCGCGGCCTGTTTGCGGCGGGCAAATTCGACCAATACAAGCGCGACGTTCCATATGCGACTTTGGCCCAGGCGTTTCAGAATCTCCTCCGACCGCTTTTGACCAAAAGCGAGCACGAGCTGAGCAACTGGCGGGACACGCTTCGTGCAGCGTTAGATCCGAACGGGCAGCTGATTGTGGAGCTGGTTCCCGAATTGAGGCTCATCATCGGAGAACAACCACCCGTCACTGAGCTTCCGCCGCAGGACGCGCAGCGCCGCTTTCAACTGGTGTTTCGACGATTCATCAGTGTGTTCGCACGGCGCGAACATCCGTTGGCTCTGTTTTTTGATGATTTGCAATGGCTAGATATGGCGACCCTCGACTTGCTGGAGGATCTGCTGACCGGCGCGGACATGCGACATCTGATGTTGATCGGCGCTTACCGGGACAATGAAGTAACCTCCGCCCATCCACTGATCCGTAAACTCGAAGCGATTCGACGGGCGGGGGGAAAGGTGCAGGATATCGTCCTTGCGCCGCTGACCGTTAAAGATTTGGATCAGCTACTTGCAGATTCTCTTCATTGCGAATCAGAGCGCGTCACTCCGGTGGCGCACCTGATACATGAGAAAACAGAGGGCAATCCTTTTTTTGCAATTCAGTTTCTTTCTGCACTCGCGGAAGAGAGTTTACTCACCTTCGATCATGCTCGCGGGCGATGGTCCTGGGATCTGAATCGCATTCGTAGGAAGAGCTACACCGATAACGTCGTGGATCTTCTCGTAGGAAAGTTGACGCGTCTTCCTATTGTGACCCAAAAGGCATTAAGTCAGTTGGCCTGCTTGGGCAACAGTGCGGCGGTCGATCTGCTGGAAATCGTCTACCGGGAGTCAAATCAGGAAATACACGGCCAACTGTGGGAAGCGGTCCGGACGGGCCTCCTCTTCCGATCTGAAACTTCCTATAGGTTCCTTCACGACCGCGTCCAGGAAGCAGCCTATTCTTTGGTCCCAGAGGAATTTCGAGCCCAGGAGCATCTCCGGATAGGAAGGCTACTCAACGTGCACACC
Organism: Verrucomicrobiota bacterium; assembly: GCA_019239825.1. Classification (GTDB taxonomy): domain Bacteria; phylum Verrucomicrobiota; class Verrucomicrobiia; order Chthoniobacterales; family JAFAMB01; genus JAFAVN01. The sequence goes on from JAFAZK010000278.1 coordinate 7,381, forward strand.
CTTCCTGAGAAGCGGGAAGATAGGGTCTTTGAGATCGTGAATCAGCTTAACCGCGGGTCCTCTCTGATCGTCTCAAACAACGAGCGTGAGCAGCTCGCTGAGTTGAATCTGATGGCCGGTAGGCGCGCAAAGATGTCGACCGCGTATGTTTCAGCGCTTAGCTACCTGAGAACCGGCCGAGCGTTGCTCTCTGAAGGGGTTTGGGCTGAGCGCTACGAGCTCATCTTCTCCATCGAAATTCTTATCGCCGAATGCGAACTGCTGGCGGCAAATCTAGTTGCCGCCGAAAATCGGCTTTCACTGTTGTCGCAACGGGCCAGAAGCCCTCACGATATTGCTATCGTCACACGGTTACGCCTCACGCTCTACCAGACTATGGATCGAAGCGACCGTGCCGTGGAGGTGTGCCTGGAATACCTGCGAAAATGCGGCACTACCTGGTCGCTACATCCGAGCCGCGCTGAGGTGCGTAGCGAATATGATCGAATCTGGGTCCAGCTTGGAAACCGGCAAATCGAGGAACTTATCGATTTGCCCTTGATGACCAATGCAGACGTGCTCGATACGCTGGACGTCCTGACGGAGATCATAACGCCGGCGAAGTTTTACGACGAGAATTTACTTTTACTCGTGATTTGCCGGATGGTGAATCTCACCCTCGAGCATGGCAATAGCGACGCGTCATGCTTTGCTTATGTCTGGTTTGCCATCATAGCTGGCCCGTGCTTTGGGAACTACAAGGATGGGTTTCGAGTCGGTCGACTTGGCTATGAACTGGTGGAAAACCGTGGTCTAACCCGTTATCAGGCCCGGACCTATATGTGTTTTGGGCAAATCGTTATGCCTTGGGCGAAACATGCACTGACGGGACGCGACCTCATACGTCGTGCATTCGATATCGCCAGTCGAATTGGCGACCTTACTTTCGTTGCTTATTGCCGCGATGAGCTGATCTCGAACTTTTTGACAGTCGGCGATCCTTTGCCGGAGGTACAACGTGAAGCCGAAGATGCTCTCGAATTTGTCCAGAAAGCGCGGTTCGGCCTCGTAGCTGACATCATCACCGGGCAACTCGGATTTATCCGAACGCTCCGTGGGCTAACCCCGAAATTTGGCTGCTTCAACCGGGTGGGCTTTGACGAGCTTCAATTCGAGCGCCACCTAACAAGTCACCCGATTTTGGCGCTGCCAGAGTTCTGGTATCTCGTTCGAAAGACACAGGCCCGCTTTTTGGCAGGAGACTATGCTTCTGCGGTTAATGCATCGTCGCGCGCGGAACAGCTCCTTTGGACATCCCCATCCCAATTTGAGACAGCGGAGTTTCACTTCTATGGCGCCTTAGCGCGAGCTGGCCTCTTCGATTCCTCCTTCGCCAAGGCTTCCGACTTCGCCAAGGCTTCTTCGGACAAGTCGTCGGACAAGTTCGCCTCTCCTGAAGTTCCCACCTCTGCCGAGACGAAAGCGGACTTGTCCTTCGAAGTCCAACTCAGCCGAACGAAGGAGGAGCATTTCGAAACCCTGGTTAAACATCATAAGCAACTCGCGTTGTGGGCGCAGAACTGTGCAGAAAACTTCGAAAACCGAGCCGCCCTAGTAGGCGCAGAGATCGCTCGCATCGAAGGCCGTGAGCTCGATGCGGAGCGTCTTTACGAACTGGCTATCCGCTCGGCACACCGAAATGGTTTTGTCCACAATGAGGCCGTGGCCAATGAACTGGCTGCGCGCTTCTATGCATCACGCAGTTTTGATGTGATCGCCCACGCTTACTTGCGGAGGGCTCGCTATTGCTATCTCCGTTGGGGAGCAGCCGGCAAAGTACGGCAGCTCGACGAGCTGTATCCCCAGCTCAGGGAAGCGGAGGCTCTGCCGAGTCCGACCAGCACAATCGGCACATCGGTTGAACACCTGGATCTGAGCACCGTTATCAAAGTCTCGCAGGCAGTGTCCGGCGAAATCGTCCTGGAGAAACTGATCGACACGCTCATGCGCACTGCCATTGAGCACGCCGGTGCGGACCGCGGCTTACTGATGCTTCCCCGAGGTGCTGAGCAGCGGATCGAGGCGGAAGCTACTACCAGCGGGGAAACAATTGCCGTGCGTTTGGGAGAAATACCCGAGGCCCGGGATATGGTTCCTGAGTCGATCGTCCATTACGTCGCGCGCACCCGGGAAAGTGTGATTCTTGACGATGCTGCAACCGAGAATTGGTTTTCTACCGATCCTTATCTTCATCGGCATCACGCCCGCTCGGTGCTCTGCTTACCGTTGATAAATCAGGCCAAATTGATCGGTCTGCTTTACCTCGAAAATAGTTTGACCGCCGATGTCTTTACCCCTACGCGGGTTGCGGTGCTTAGGCTGCTTGCGTCGCAGGCGGCGATTTCCTTGGAGAATATTCAGCTTTACCGCGCCCTCGAAGAGCGCGAAACGAAGATCCGGCGCCTGGTCGACGCCAACATTATGGGAATCTACACCTGGAATCTCCAAGGTGAGATTCTCGACGCCAACGAAGCATTTCTCCACATAGTCGGATACCGCCGTGAAGATCTCGCTTCCGGTGGCATTCGATGGGGGGACCTTACCCCGCCGCAATGGCGAGAACGCGATAATCAGGCAGCGGCCGAGCTAAAGGCGACGGGCACCATTCAACCCTTCGAGAAGGAGTACCTGAGGAGGGACGGCGCCCTCGTGCCCGTGCTCCTTGGCTGCGCATCTTTTGAAGGAAGCGGGGAAGAAGGAGTAGCGTTCGTGCTCGATTTGAGTGAACGAAAACGCGCCGAAGATGAGCGCAACCGGGCTCAGGACGCTTTACTCCAAGCACAGGTTGAACTCGCGCGGGTCAGCAGGATTATGACCGTGGAGCAATTGACTTCTTCCATTGCCCATGAAGTCAATCAGCCGCTGGCCGCCGTTGTTAACAGCGGCAATGCCTGTTTGAATTGGCTATCGGCTAGTCCTCCTAATCTGCTCAAGGCGCGAGGTGCCGCTGAACGCGTTGTGCGCGACGGCAATCGGGCAAGCGAGGTTTTGCAGCGTGTTCGTGCCTTGCTAAAAAAGGCGCCCGTCGTTATGTCTCCTCTCAAAGTCAATGAAGTAGTCCGTGAAGTGCTGGCGCTGGTTGCCGGCGAACTGCGTCGACAGAATGTGGACGTGTCGACGGAATTGGATCCTGAGCTACCATCGGTGATCGCTGATTTTGTGCAGTTGCAGCAGGTGATCTTAAACCTAGTTATGAACGCCATTGAATCGATGGCGTCGATCGCGGATCGCCCCCGAGTATTACGGATTAAATCCTGCCGATACAATCTCTCAGGGCAATCGGCCGTTCTTCTTGCAGTGTCTGACTCAGGCGCTGGCCTCAGTGCGGACGAGATGGTGAGGGTGTTTGAAGCGTTCTACACAACCAAGCCACAGGGAATGGGAATGGGCTTGTGGCTCTGTCGTTCGATCATTGAGGCGCATGGGGGGCAGCTAACGGCCCGGGCAAATGACGAGGTTGGCGCGACATTCGAATTTGTTTTGCCCGCTTTGGCCGAGGAACACGCATGAAAACGGGCGAACCAATCGTGTTTGTGGTGGACGATGATCCATCCGTCCGCGAAACATTGGCCGACCTAATCGCTTCCGTCGGGCTCTCGGTTTTGGCGTTTAGATCCGCACGAGAGTTTCTGGAGAGCAGAAGACCGGATGCTCCAGCTTGCCTCGTTCTCGATGTGCGATTGCCTGGTCTCAGCGGGCTTGAGCTGCAACGCGAATTGCTCCGTATCGAAGCGCCGATACCGATCATATTCATTACCGGTCATGGGGACATTCCTATGACGGTCCGAGCCATGAAGGAAGGAGCGGTTGAGTTCCTGGCCAAGCCATTTCGCGACCAAGATCTGCTCGATGCGATTCAACACGCCATTGATATTGATCGGGCTGCCCGCCAGGAACGGACAATAGTTGCTGAGGTGCGGCAATGTTACGAATCGCTCACGAAACGAGAGCGAGAAGTAATGAAGCTCGTCGTGTCAGGTTTACTGAACAAGCAAATCGCGGCTCAGTTGGGAAGTAGTGAAACGACCGTCAAAATGCATCGCGGACAGATTATGCACAAAATGAGAGCTCAGTCTGCCGTGCAGCTAGCTCGAATGGCGGAGAAGATCGGAATCAATGAAGAGTAGCTGCTAGACTGCTTACTGAATACTTTCGTATGGCTTGGCCCATACCAACGTAGAGTAGAACCTAACCCGGCTCCGATGATACCTCTTTGCGAAGACGAAAATTCAAGGAAGACCAAACTTGAGCAAGGAATCGCAGCGCGTCAGAACTCCCCTGGTTTCCACCGTGGACAACGATTGGTCGCTGGTTGAATCGACCGTCGGTCTTGTACAGTCGCTTGGACACGTTGCGGAAGGCTTCTGTTCGGCCGAAGACTTTTTGAAGTCGAGGCAATTGCCCAAGACCGACTGTCTAATCCTCGATCTCCGCATGCCCTCGAAGGCGCATAAAATCAAGGAAAACGCATGAATGGAAAAGAGCCGCTTGTTTGTATAATTGAAGACGAATTGTCGGTCAGAGAGAGCTTAAGCGATCTACTCGAGTCTATGGGACTAAAAGCAGAAGCATTTGCCTCCGCAGATGAGTTTTTGGCCAAATCTTTTCCCGAAGTTCCCAGCTGCCTAGTACTCGATATACAGTTGCCAGGAATAAGTGGTCTAGACCTGCAACAACAACTGCGCAACGGCGAGCCTAAGATTCCCATCGTTTTTGTGACCGGTTGCGGCGACATCCCCACGAGCGTCCGCGCGATGAAGGCGGGAGCGATCGAATTTCTTACGAAGCCTTTCCGGGACCAAGACCTACTAACCGCGGTTAACCAAGCGATCGAACGCGACAGGGTTATCGATCGCTTGAAGGAAACATCGGCGGAGTATCAATTGCACCCCGGGGACATAGGATGTGACCAACCAAGTCTTTCGGAGATTGTCGGGGAGAGCGCCGCGTTGCATCAAGTGTTGAAAGAGATCGAGCTGGTTGCGCCGAGTGATGCGACGGTGCTTGTTCTGGGCGAAACCGGGACCGGTAAAGAGCTAATCGCTCAAGCTGTGCATCGGCGCAGCCGGCGCAGAGCCAGGCCCTTAGTTCGGGTAAATTGCACTTCGATCCCAAAAGAGTTGTTCGAAAGCGAATTCTTCGGCCACGCAAAGGGCGCGTTTACGGGAGCTATTAGAGATCGGGCTGGGCGCTTTGAGGTCGCCGCAGGTGGGACCCTGTTCTTAGATGAGGTCGGCGAAATTCCTTTAGCGCTGCAAAGCAAGCTGCTACGAGTCCTGCAGGAAAAATGTTATGAGCGTGTCGGAGAGGAGAAGACCCGACGGGCGGATGTGCGAATCGTTGCGGCTACCAACCGGAATTTGGAGAAAGAGGTAGCTGCGGGCCGTTTTCGCGGAGACCTGTACTATCGTTTAAACGTCTTCCCGTTGAAAATTGCCCCCCTCAGGGAACGTAAGGGAGACATCCCACTTCTAGCAGCCTATTTTTTGAATCTGGTGGCGAAAGACCTCGGATGCCCAAAACCGAGACTAACCCAAGCGGGCATCGAAACACTCAAGAATTACGACTGGCCAGGCAATATCCGTGAATTGCGCAATGTCATCGAGCGCGCGGTCATTTTCGCGGGGGGTGGGGCTCTGGAATTCGATCTTCCTGCCAATGGATCCAACCCAGCTTCATTTGAGCGAGCGGATGTCAACCGCGAACCGGAAATTCTAACCGAGCCAGAGATCAGACGCCGCGAGCGCGACAATATTTTTGCCGTTCTACAAAAGACAAGCTGGAAAATCAAAGGTGCCGATGGAGCCGCAGAGCTGTTAGGCCTTAAGCCATCTACCTTAATTTCCAGGATAGCAAAAATGGGCTTGAAGAAGCCAGACTTTGCCCCGCGGTGTCAAACTCCAGAGGCTACGTGAGGCCGGCCGGCGAGTAACAACTAGTGCACCAAGATTAGTCAATTCCGGCTCTGCTTCCTCATCCCATCGTAATTAGCTATCGTCCGGTCTAAGTATATCGGTAGGGACGTTTCTCCTCGTCCGCCACGGACGAGCAGGAGATCGTCCCTACCGGGCTTCGATCTAGCGCACCACCGAAGGCGTCGACAGGAACAACGGGATCAATCCCTCGACCAGCGTCGGATGAGTGAGGATCGCATCCCGAAGAGCCGTATAAGGCAATCCGCCGATCATGGCTATCTGTACCGAGGACACGACATCACCGACGTCGACGCCAAATGCAGTGAAGCCAAGGATGCGATCTCCATCAACCTCGACCAGGGCCTTTAGAAATCCGCGAGGTTCAGACATGGTGGTGGCACGCATTACCGCTGACATCGGAATCTTAAAGAGCCGATAGGGAATGCCTTGGGCTTTTGCTTCCTTCTCGCTAAGGCCAATGCGAGCCAGTTCTGGATCCGTAAACAAACAAAATGGAATTTGTCTTCCCGTCGTAACGCGTTTACCGCCCGTGATGCTGTCAAAGACCACCCGGAAGTCGTCGACGCTAACGTGAGTGAACTGTGGACTGCCTGCTACCTCACCGATCGCCCAAACTCCGGGCGCCGTAGTCTCGAGGTGCTCATTCACCTTGATGTGTCCACTACTAGTCAGTTCGACTCCGGTTAGGTCCAGGCCGATCCCGGCGGTGTTCGGGGCGCGGCCGGCCGCCACCAGCAGATGAGTGCCTTCCAATGTATTCTCGGCTCCGCGTTGTTCGATCACCATTTTTACAGACTGGCCTGACTTGCCCGACACGCTCTTAATCTTTGCGTTCAGAACAACGTCGATGCCCTCTTCTGCAATAAGGTTTTGAACCGCTTCCGTCACATCGTCGTCTTCCCTATGGATAAACCTGCTATTCCGGTCGATTATGGTCACCTGGCTACCGAAACGGCGCATCGCCTGTGAGAGCTCTAAACCGATATAACCGCCACCGATGACCAGGAGATGTTCGGGTAGTTCGTCCAGTTCCAGTGCTTCGATGTGGGTGAGAGGTCTTGCTTCGGCCAAGCCGGGGACCGGTTCTAAGGCGGCACGGGTACCTGTATTAATGATCACCCTGGCGCCGCGTAGCTGACGAGTGGTTCCGTCGTGTACCGCCACTTCCAACGTCTTTGGGCCAATGAACCGCCCGGAGCCAACAATGAATTCGGCTCCGCTGTTCTTGTAGTTGACGAGATACGCCTCGTTCCAGCTCGAGACCATTCGGCGTTTCCGCTCGCGAACGGCGGACATATCGACGGAGAAATCTCTTTTGGGTATCCCGAACTCTGCGCTTCTGCGAACGTAGGAAGCAACCCTCGCGCTGTGGATGATGTTCTTACTAGGGAGACAAGCGATGTTCGGACACGATCCGCCGATGTACTTGCGCTCAATTACGGCCACACGCTGTCCCTGCCCGGCAAAGGTCCAGGCAGCAACGGTTCCCCCTGTGCCACCGCCGAGTATCACAAGATCATACTCTTCCGGGCTAATATCCCGGGACAATCTGGCTGAAGCTGTATTTTGCATTGGGTTTATTAGAACAGACTTAGTTTGGATTTCGCCGTTCAGTTAGAAGAGACTTGATGCGCAAACCGCTTCGCCGAATCGGCTTTAATGGTTACACGTTCGACGTCTTGCTTTAGCAGATAGAGAGAGGCAGCAAAGAGAACCAAGTCCTTCAGGAGAAAGGCCTCGTTACCCTGAATGGCCGGGAATCCGCCGGCAGCGGCGTTCCAGGAGTCAGGCATAAAAGGCATGATGGTAAGCGTCATGATAAACGTCACGCACGAACCTGCCGCCCCAAGAATCCCTAATTTCTTGTTCCAGAACCCCAAGAACAATAGTGCACCGAATAACCATTCAGAAGCTCCTAGGAACCAGCTGGCCCCTTGCAACCCGAAAACCGGATACATCCAAGAGGTAAGAGGACCGTTCTTGATGAAAGGAATCAAGGTTTCCGCTTCGTAAGGGAACCATTTCTGATATCCGAAAAAGAAGTAGACGATCACCATCGACGCGCGAGCTACGTGATAATCGAGGTCTTTGGTGAGAAGGCCAAGCGTGGTTAGAATCTTTATGAGAAGATTCATCCCTTCGTCGAAAATTGGTATGCCGGGTTTGGCGAGCGCCTGTTGTCCCGGCAGGAGAGGTTTTGAAGTGAAGACGTTTTTCATGGCGACAAAAATCCTGGGTATCGACGGTTTCTTTGGTGGTATGTAACAGAGAACATGCCAAACGGTCGGACCCCGCCGGATCTGCTTGGTAGTCAACGGCTTATGCGTCGAACATCGGCGGCATGCCCAAGGGTTGAATTTTCGCCCCTGTGAGTTCTCGTTTCGCCAAGTTCGAATTGTCGCCTTATTGGTTTGAGGGACTGGGACTCTGCGTGGCCGGAGCTGGATCGGCAGCTTCAGGTGTCTCGATAGTGCCGTACGTATCGGTAATCGGGGTTTTGCTCAGATACTTCGTATAGGTCCAGAGGGGAGTCGTTATGTTTCCCAACTGTATCTGCGAAATCCCGTGAGCTGGATCTTCCGAAATTACCTTGGCAATGGTCCCCGGGATTAGGAAATAGCAGGCAGCATTCTGCACCACGTCGAGTTCTGTTGCATCCGTGTGATGAGCGACAATTCGATCGACATCTTCCTGCTTCCAACAGGCATAGGGACCATTGACATTGACCCAACGGTAGCCTTGAGCAGCCAAGGCGGCGTAATCCGTGGCGTGAGCAGTACCGGCAAAGCTAATACTAAATGCGGTGATCAAGGAAAGTATGAATTTCATAGGTTTGTAAGGCTGCCCCAAAAGAGCAAAATCGAGCTAGTCTCGTTTGATAACGACTATAAGAGGCGGAAGAAGCTCCTATTCATCCCGAGTTTGTTAATTATTGCCGTTCGCCGGCCTTTAACGGTGCGATCTAATACGTTGTGTCTTTGCTTTGCCGCGAAGCGGCTAGACAGAACAGCCCAAGGCTTTAGCCCTGGGCTGTTCTGCCTAGCCGCTTCGCGGCAAAAGTCCGGCTCAGGAAAACGACATCGCCCGGAATACGGAGTGCCGCTAGGCACTCATTTTGGTGGAAGGCAACGTTGGACTGCGCCCTAGCAAGGCGATAAAGGGAATCTTGGTACATTGGATTGCTGACCCGAGAGCGCTCGCCCAGCGTTAATTGTCATTTTTAATGACGACTCCATGAGACCCGAGATCTTGACTCCAGTTTCCAGGAATTCCGCTTTCAGCGGGAGATGCGCGATCGCTATCATGATCAAAACCCCACGGAATGGCTTTTCGAAGACCCGCCTTTCGCCCCCGTTGCATTCAGAAGAGGCAGCCGAGATGAGCCGTTGTTTTCTTAGGGATACAAGCGCAGCCATTGAAGCCTTGATGCACGACGATCCGTTTATGATGGGCGTTGCTGTTTATACGCCGGTCGGGTCCGAGGCTGAACTGGCAGATCTTCTTCCGGCACATTTCAAAATGCTGGCGCAGCGTCACGGCGACCTGGGTTTGCGACTGGCAGGCGCGGCAGAAGATCTTTTTTCGCTCGGTTTTTCGGCGGTGTGCCTGGTTGGCTCCGACAGTCCTACACTTCCGGTCGAGAATCTGCGGGCGACGGCAACAATACTAAAAGAGGGGGCGGATCGAATGGTTATCGGTCCCTGCACCGATGGAGGTTACTACCTTGTAGGCATGAACCGGCCATACACCAAGCTTTTCGAAGAGATTGATTGGAGTACCGGCAGTGTCTATGAGCAGACAATCGGCCGATCAAAAGAAATCAATTTGCCGATGGTCGAATTACCGGTGTGGTACGATGTCGATGATAAAGACTCTTTGAACCGCTTAATATCTGAGTTGTTCCCGGAATGGTCGATGGGGGAGCTACCGCAGGGGGCGCCCGCTCCAAATACTAAGGCATTCATTCACCGTCTTCTGTCTGCAGAGAATGCGGCTCGAGTCTGGCCGGCGATGACAGCGTGCCAATTAGAACGCCGTGAGCGCCGATAACGAGACGGCTGCCCACATGAGTGAAAAGCCGCCTGAAGGCGAGCGCGCTAAAGACAGGCGTTGGCTGCTAAGCCTGATTGGTCTAGGGGTTTTGTTGTTAGTCTGCGAGATCGGAATTTTTGAAGTACACGTCCATGACCACTTCTATTGGATTCTCTTGTGGCTGTTAATTTCGGGAATCCCGTTCGTTCTCGCGGTCTGGCTGGTCTTTCGGCGTAAAGCATTTCCTGGCAAGACGCTCTGGATCATTTTCATCGGAGCCGGCCTACTTCGAGTGTTGTTCCTCCCCTTAGATCCTCCCCGATTGTCGACCGATATCTATCGGTATATCTGGGATGGGCGAGTGCAAGCATCTGGCATCAATCCGTATCTTTATCTTCCGATCGATCCCCGGTTAACCGGGTTGCGAGACGAAGCAATTTATCCGCATATCAACCGAAAAGAATACGCCCACACGATCTATCCGCCGGTGGCTCAGATGTTATTTTTCGCGGCGAGCCGGGTGACACAAAGCGTGGTGGGATTTAAGACCATCTTTATTGTAATCGATCTGATTACGATTGGCGTGATCGCGGCAACTTTAAGAGCAGTCGGTCAGCCGCCGGAACGAGTTATTGTCTATGCCTGGCATCCGTTGCCCATCTTCGAGTTCGGCGGCTCTGGCCACATCGACACCCTGATGATCTGCCTCATCGTGGTCGCGTTGTGGGCTCGGGTTCGGGGAAAATTTGGGCTGGCCGGATTTGCACTGGCCGGCGCCGCGCTCGTAAAGTTGGTGCCAATTGTGCTGCTTCCCGCCTTCTACAAGCGATGGGATCGAAAATTGCCGATCACTTTCGCCGCCACGCTTGCGCTTTGTTATCTACCTTATCTAGTGGGCGCCGGCGCCCGAGTCCTCGGATTTTTACCTCAATATGCGCAGGAGGAAGGGCTACAGAACGGAGCCCGCTATTATGTGCTGCTTCTAATTGATTATATTTTGGAATGGTGCGGCGTAGTTCACGAAATGCCGCCGGCCGTATTTAGCGGGTTGGCCTTGGCACTTCTCGCCTTGCTCGCACTCTGGGCCTTGTTTCGCCGGGCGCCCTTGGGAAAAGAAAACGAGGAAGGCAAAGATCGATGGATCTCTTCTGCGTTCGTCCTCGCCTGTGTGTTTACAGTCCTTCTATCTTCCTACTATCCTTGGTACTACAGTTGGTTAGCCGTCTTTCTTTGCTTCGTGCCGAATTCTGCTGCGCTGACGCTGACCTTAATTCTTTGGCCACTTTACCGGTCGCTCGTAGAACAGTCGGCCGATGACCTCTTTCGATTTGAGTCGCGGGTCTTTGTGCCAGTTTTGGCTGTTTTTCTGGTGTCTTGGATAATACACAAACGCCGAGAAATTAAACCGCGAATGGACACGAATTGACGCGAATAATAAAAGAATAAGTCCAACTGCAGATTAACGCCGATGTACGCAGATAAATTTCAGAGCGCTCTCCTGGTTTTGCCAGATCCTATCTGCGTAGCTCTACGAGCATCTATGGTTGGACTATCTCCTCGCCTTAATTCGCGTTCATTCGTGTCAATTCGCGGTTGCTTTGTTTGGGCTTGATTGAGGCTTCGCGCTCTTTTGGATTAACGGAATAGCCTATGTCGCTAACTTTTCGGAAAGAACGGGCGCTCGTCACCGGCGGGGCCGGACTCATCGGGTCGCATGTCGTGGATCTATTACAGGCAGAGGGTTGGGGAGTACGCATTCTGGACAACTTGGAACCACAGACTCATCGAAATGGAAAACCACCTTGGTTAGAATCTGCGGTCCAAAAGGGAGCAGAGTTCTTGCAACGAGATATACGGGATCGGGAAGTTTTGGAGGCAGCGTTAGATGGGATCGACGTGGTGTTCCACCAAGCAGCTTATGGCGGTTACATGCCGGAGATTTCCAAATATGTCGCGGTGAATAGCTTCGGGACCGCTCAGTTGTTGGAAATCATTAGGGACAGAAAACTTGAAATCCGAAAGTTTGTGGTCGCTTCTTCGCAAGTGGTGTATCCGGAAGGGGCGGGGGAATGTCCGCAACACGGCCTGGTTTTTCCGGGGTTAAGACCTGTAGAACAGCTTCGGCAGGGCGACTTCTCGGTGCGGTGCCCAATCTGTCAGCGCCCGACCAGATCCGTACCGACACCGGAGTATGCTCCGCTTGGTGGAGAAACCGTTTATGCAATTACAAAGCTAGCTCAGGAAAAACTCGTGCTTGCCTGGGGAAGGCAAGTTGGTATCCCCACAGTGGCATTGCGTTATTCCTGCACATTCGGACCACGACAATCCATTTTTAACCCTTATACCGGCGTCATCGCAATTTTCTGTACACGGCTACTTAATAACCTACCGCCGGTGATTTACGAAGACGGAGAACAGACCCGCGATTTCAGCTTTGTCGAGGATATTGCCCAAGCTAATCTTCTGGCCGCGACTTCGGATAAACTGGATGGAAAAGCTGTTAATGTTGGGAGTAGTCGTGCGGTTACTATCAAACGGATCGCCGAACTGATTTCCGCGGCTCTGGGAATTCCGCTTACCCCGATAATGAACGGTGATTTCCGTCCTGGCGAGATGAGGCATCTGATATCCGATACCATGCTGATTCGCAGCGCCGGTTACAAGCCGGCGGTTAGTCTGGAGGAGGGGATCGGTCGATACCTTGCCTGGATAAAAACGCAGGGCGGCGTCCGGGAATATTTTGCAGCGGCGGAGTCGATTCTCCGGCAAAAAGGGATTTTGCAACGAGTGGAACCTAACAGATGACCGTGGTGGTTATTCCGGCTTTGAATGAAGAGGAGGTGATCGGCGACGTGGTACGTTCTGTTCCCAAGTTAGCAGATCGCATTATTGTGGTAGACAATGGTAGCAGCGATCGAACGGCAAACCGAGCCAGGGAAGCGGGAGCAGTGGTGGTCGATCAACACGTCCGCGGCTACGGTAGAGCTTGTCGGGCGGGTATGAACGCGGCGATCCAAGCGGGTGCCGACATCATCGTCTTTATTGACGGGGACGGTAGTGATTGTCCCGAGTTTATGGAAGCGCTAGTGAAACCGATTCTCCGCAACGAGTACGATTTTGTGATCGGTTCGCGGGTTCGCGGGAATCGAGAATCAGGCAGCTTAACATTTCCACAGGTGTTCGCCGGGCTTCTAGCCGGATGGATGTTAGGAGTCTGCTATGGCATCAAGTTCACCGATATGTCGCCGTTTCGGGCGGTTCGGCGGTCTCTGCTCGAAACTCTTCCAATGACAGAGGAGACGTATGGTTGGAACCTGGAAATGCAGATGTTAGTCGCGAGAGCGAAAGTCCGGATCTTAGAAATCCCGGTAAATCATCGGCGGCGGCAGGGCGGTGTTTCTAAAGTATCAGGTACCCTTCGCGGAACGCTCCTAGCGGGTATTCGGATCGTTTCGACTTTTATTCGGGTGGCGTTATCGAGCCGCGGACGAGGCGCAAACACGCAAGGATAAAGGCCTCGCGGGGGACGCAGCGGACGCAGAGGTAAAGAATAGTGGCTCCTCGCTGTTTGGTGTGAGACCAACCAAGAGAAACAGGAGATTCGGAAGAGACTTTGAACAGAAGGCCGCGAAGGGCTGAAAGAAAATCGTGTTCCGTAGGAGCCGAATCTTTATAGGCCACCGCATTCAATCTGCGGTCAGCTCCGTAGGAGCATCTACGGTGAACTTGGGGCCCGCAAATATTGTCGATATATGCCGCTCCTACGGAGCTAGCCCGCAATTCTTCAGGGCTCAGCTATAAATATTTTGCTCCTACGGAGCACGTTACCCTTTGTGACCTTTGTGCTCTTCTGTTCAATGCAAAAGTCTGCCCCGGCAACGGACCCTTCTACTGCAGGCGATATCCACGCAAACCAGCGAAAAGCCAGGATAGTGG
>JAFAZK010000337.1 GCA_019239825.1 Verrucomicrobiota bacterium
CGAATCCAAAACCGGGCGCAGCTCCGTAGGAGCGACATAGGATAGCGAAGGTCCGCGTAGGTTGGATTGGCTCAACGTGCTGCAGGATGTTCCGCCTTCCAAACGGTGCCTCGACTAGATGTCGCTCCTAACGGAGCTGGCCCATTCTTTTGCGACCGCAGGCTACAAATATACCGCTCCTAACGGAGCTGGCCCATTCTCTTGCGACCGCGGGCTACAAATATGCCGCTCCTACGGAGCTGGCCACATGTTTGGGGCGTGGGCTATAAATATTGCGCTCCTACGGAGCTACTGCAGTTGGGGTGTACCTACCGTTCTAACCAGGAAGCCCCTGCAGCGCCATCTCGCATGACCGCAATAAATTCTGTTGGTCCGGGGTCAGGACTGCTGCGCCTTTGACGCGGTTCATCATCGTCAGACAACGCAGGAGCATGTCTCGCATTTCCCGAAAATTGGTAGGATCGACCTGAGACAACAGAATCGCGACGCGGAAACAAGCTAACGCCGCCTGCGTCTCCCAAAACGGATTACTCTGTCCGCGACCGCTCAGTTTCTCCCAGACGGCCAGCGATTGGCGGTAGGCATGAAGAGCCTCGTTTGGCGCTTTCTCCGCGGCCAACGCTTCGCCAAAAATTGTCCAATATCCGGCCAAACCGCTCTGCCAAATCACGTTGTTTGGATCGCGATCAACCAGCTTCCGAGCAATTTGTATCGCTGCCTCGAACGCTCTTCGTGCCCCTAACTTGTCGCCTCGTTGAGACAATACATTTCCAAGACCGATATAGATGCCGGACAAATCATGTTGCAAGTCCCCAGAATCCGGACGCTTTTGAATCAATTGCTCGGAACGAGTCACTGCGCTGAGATAAGCTCGTAAAGCGGCATCACTATCACCGGTGCCGAGCAACGCGAATCCGAGTTGAGCTTCGCTTTTGCAAAGCAGGGTTTGCCAGCGCGGGTTCTGCGGATCAATCACCAAGAGACGATCGCGAATTACAGCAGTGCTTCGGGCCAAAGCCTCCTTCGCTTCGGCCAGAGACCCCTTGGCCACAAAAGCCCCTCCGATTTGAGCGAGCAGCACTCCGAGAGCTTCCACGGCCAAAGCATTTGCGTTAGCCGGCGCCGCCAGCTTCTCTAGCGTGGGCACCACTTCAAGATACCCCATTAAAGCTGCGCCCCAGTTCCCGGTCCGAAGCTGGGCTTCAGCAGCCAGAATTTTGGCCTGAATCCGCTGCAACTCGGCTTCTGCGAACTGCTGGGCCGCAGGAGCCGACGCAATTTGGGCATCTCCTGAATCTTTTAGCTGTTCGCCCGCGCCTTGCCTGTCTCCCTGGAGGACCAGAATCTCCGCAATCTTGGTTTTACACTGGTCCCGATACCGGATGAATTCAGCGTTCCGCGGATCATCGGCGATTAATGCTTCTAGGATAGTTTCTGCCTGTGTAAATGATTTGAGAGCGGCCTCTGAATTGTTTTTCTTTTGGAAGAACTCACCGCGGAAAACATCCGTCATGGCCAGACCGTTCTTCCAACGCGCATTGGTCGGGTCATGAACCACCAGCCTTTCCGCGATGCCTCGCGCGTCTTCAAGTTCCTTCGCAGCGCTGTCGTCCTCTCCTTGCTGGACGAGAACCTGGCTTAAACGCACACGCTCCTGGACCAGATCGTACTGCCACGCGATCGATTCCGGGTCTGCTTCGATTAGCTCGCACATGGTTGCCACCGCACTGCGATGGTAACGCACAGCATCCGTTGTGTTCCCCTGGCCTAGACTTAGTTGGCCGAGCCCGGCTTGAGCAGGCCATAGGATTTTCAGAAGACTAACGTTACCCGGTTGAGCTTCGAGTTGCTTAACACAGAGATCAACTGCCCGCCTGTAATCGGCGGCGGCTTCAGGCAAACGGTTCTTGGACTCTAACACCTGAGCTCTACCAAACAGAAGGAGACAGAAGGCGCTGAGCCAACCGACGGCATCTGGTTGCGATGAATCTAGCGTTTGATAGAACTCAATCGGGCCTCGATAAATATTCAGAGCTTCATCCAACATTCCTAGGCTGTAGAGAATCGCTCCCGTCTGAACATAATGAAGCGCTACCAGGTCACGCTCTGCCAAAGTGGGATTCATCGCTAGGAGGCGCTCGTCGATTGATATCCCTTCCCGATGCGCCGCCAGCGCCCCAGTCAGATTTCCCTGTCCACGAAGAATGTCGCCACGGTTGTGCAGCGACGCCGCCCGTCGCCGAAGCGAATCAACGTCTTCGTTTTCTCCGCCAAATACTTTATAATAGTCCTCTACCCGAACGTTGACGTCTTTAAGCAACTCCAGCTTGCCGATCTTCTGCAGCTTAAAGTTCAGATCGAACGTCATGAATTGAATCAGCTTCTCGGCTTCACCCCTAGCCGTGCTTGCTCGTTTCGCTGCAGAATCGGCCTCCGCTTTGGCTGACTGAGTTTCTTCGAGAGATTGCTGTAGCTCCCGCGCATGGGCAGCTTCCTGCTCCGCGCGTTGGCGAGCTTCTTCCGCTCTGCGCTCCAGCTCAGCCCGGGCCGCCGCAGCGGACAATTCGATAAAATCGATCTCGACATCGGACAAAGCCGCTCGACTCCGGACCAATAAATCCTTGGCTTCAGCTACCGGTCTTTCCGCTTGGAGCAAATAGTCAGGCGACCGATCCTTTTCCGCCCATGTCGAAGCCGCGCTGCGGACACGCATGAGAGCCCTCAAATCTTCACGGTTAGTGTCTAACCATTGCCGCAACCTTTGCCAGTGGAGCAGAAGCGCCTCGTGCGCGAGCGACACCACGGGACCCCCGTCCGTAACGTCGGCGATAAAAAGCCGCGCCGTCACGAAACGTTCGATGAATGCCTGCTCCACAGGGTTACCAGCGGCGAAGGATTGCTTCGACCAGCGGCGGGAAAAGCTCTCCCTATCGTCGGAAGCGACGGTCACTAGCTGTATCAACACTGAGTCAAACGCCGCATTGGCACTCCGTTCGCCGTGCTCAGAAACGAATGCCCGCCACTCGCTCTCCGCTCGTTGGCCCAGTGAGCCTGCTACCCCGCCGATCTCGCGATACGCTTCCAGCGTCAACACGTCGTCTGCCGTCCGCCTTTGATAAAGCTCTTCCAAAGCGAATTGCAGAAGCGGCAGGCTTTCTCGATTGGCGAGCGCTGCATCCCGGATCAGATCCTCCAAGCGCTCCCCTTTTTGGACGTCCTCGGCAAAACGAAGGCCGGCCGCCGCCGCCGGCCAACGGATCATTTGTGAAATCTCATATTCCTCCGGCATCGCCAGATGGTATTCCCCATTGCCCTCCTTCAAATCCATGAGGTTCTGGATCGTCTCGCACCGGTGAAAGAAATCGCTTCTTAGGGTAGCCAATATCCAAACTCGGCCGGTCCGAAGCAACCACCAGAGCGCTTTAACGAAGTGCCAGTGATGGTTGGTTGTTAAATAGCGGTTAGTAAACAGCTCCTCCATCTGGTCGATGACTAGCACCAGCCTCACCGCTTGAGGGCTATCCAGTTGCATCTCCCGCCGATGACGCTCGGCTACGCCGTCCAACGCTGCTTGGACGATCTTGCTAGCCACCTCAGGATTGTCTTCCAGGGCCGTCTTCAAGGAATATTCCCTACTGGGGATTTCCGCTCCGATCGCTTCCGGCCGCATCAAGGCCTTAGCTAGACCCATGTAAAGGCCGTGAGTGGGGAAATCGGCAGATCCGTCTTCGGCGGCCTCTTCGGCATTACTGGGCGCTAGCTGGCGAATCCCATCGGAAGGGCGAAAGATCGCGTGCCGCCAATGTCCAATCCCTTCAATGACTCCTGGCTTAAGCAACTGCGGCAGTATCCCAGCCCGGACTAACGACGATTTTCCGACCCCGCTGCTGCCATAGACTAAAACGAATGGCTTGGCTGCTTCTGCTCGACGCCGAAGCAGACCGATAACCTCGTCGACCGCCCGGCTTCTTCCATAAAACACAGACCCATGCTCGACGTCGAAAAACTGTAATCCGCGAAAGGGCGAGCCTTGAGACCAGGTAGCAGACATCCTGGCATTCTCCGCTTCCTTCGGCAGGCGTTTAAAGATTAACGTTCGGAGAGCCCGATAAAGGTTCTGCTCAAAATCTGCGAGATTCTTATAGGGATTATAAGCTCCAGTAAAGGCTGCCTCATCCGGACTACGAAACCATTTGTCAAAGAACCCGAGGAGCGCTTGATACTGCCGCACTTTTTCAGCTGCCTCCTCCAAAGGACCTTCCCGGCCCGTAATCGGGCGAATCCTAAGAGTGGGCTTAAGTACAAAGTTCTCGTCCGTGATCTCGAGCTTTAGGTAATCCCGGCGATAAACCAGAATATCCGGCCGTTCGCCATTGGTTTCGCGCCAGCCCCTAACTGCTTCTTCAAACTCGAATTCAGTTCCTGACTGGTAGGCGGTGCCATCGTGGCGCCGATGTTTCGAATGCAGCCTCGAGCCGAGTCTCGACCAAAGGATACAGACCACGATGTCGAACTCTGCCGGCGACGGAATATTTTGCTGAAAATCCTTAGTCGCCAACATCGGTTCGTGCTCCCAAAAGTACGGCATCAGCTTGGCGTGAGCGGATACTTCGCCCTGGATCCGTTCTACGACCTCGGCCGCCTTTAGGCGTTCCAATTGAACATCCCCGGGACTGCTAACGAAGATTCGGATAGTGCGCACGCTGGTTGGTTGTTTACCTAAAAACCGAAGGGGTTTGAAGTCGAAGCGGTAACTGAGGGAATTTCACCACAGAGAGGGCATAGAGACAGGAAATTTAACAGGAAGGCCACAAAGGCCACAGAGAGAAGCCGGTTCACGTTCCGTAGGAGTAAGCTATTCATTCCATAGTGGCCAGCGGCTCCATAAGAGCAGGGCATGAAGAAACGCAGACCTAAATTAGTCATCTTTTCTAACACCCAAAGTCATCCCCCCACATTCTAGATGTTAACTGCTGCCAGATATACCGCTCCTGCCAGCGTCGTCCCGTAGGGACTTGCCGGATTTTTGCCGCGAAGCGGCTACACAGAACAGCCCAGGGTTCTAACCCTGGGTCAAGTGGCCGGTGAAAGGTGCCCTGCCTGTCCGCCGTAGTTCGGGAATGCGGGACAAAGGAGGAAAAGTGGCACCCGATGTTGGACGCGCTGTCGGTAACACGCGAAGAGCCTAAAGACATGCCTTGGCCGCCACTTTCAGGGCGGGATCCGCGCTACGCCTAACCCAGGACTGAAACCCTGGGCGGTTCTGTGTAGCCGCTTCGCGGCAAAAATCCGGCAAGTCCCCACGGGATA
>JAFAZK010000027.1 GCA_019239825.1 Verrucomicrobiota bacterium
CGGCCAAACTCGGCCCCGTACACTGCGACCAAACACGCGATCACTGGACTTACCAAGTCAACCTCGCTCGATGGCCGGAAATACAATATAGCCTGTGGGCAGATTGATATCGGAAATGCAGCAACGGAAATGGCGAAGAGGCTAGGGCAAGGGGCGGTTCAAGCTGACGGATCAGTCCGCCCCGAACCGTTGATGGATGTTTCGGTAGTAGCAGATGCGGTTCTTTATATGGCAAACTTGCCGTTAGACGCGAACGTTCAGTTCATGACCGTGATGGCCACGAAGATGCCATTCATTGGACGAGGATAGGCCGGAACTCGCCTTAGGCTCGTCCCAATGACAAATGACAGATCCCGTATGACAAATCACCAGCGTTATTTTGCCATTTGTCATCTGTCATTTGTCATTCGAACCAGCTTAAGGCGAGTTCGTAAAACTTGCTTGTCATCAAACGGGGATTCATAGAAAAACTGCTGGTATTAGGCCGAGACCAACCATCACCATCGATCCCATAGGATGATCATTACCAGGACCAAAAGGCCGCGTAATGTCGATGCGCCACGGGCCGCTGCAATCCTTTACGGTGATTGGGGCACCAGCAAAGCGTATGTCGTCGGCTTGGCCTTTGCCGTGGCAGGCTACAGCTCTTTTTGGCTGATCGCGGCCATGTGCGTCTTAATGGCCTTGGTTGGGGTCAATTACATGGCGATTTGCCGCCACTATCCAAATGGCGGCGGAGTTTATGCCAGCGTCCGTCATCGATCTGAAGTCATCTCCATCGTAGGCGCATTTTTGCTGATTGCCGACTATATCGTTACGGCCGCGATCAGCGCTCTCTCTGCTTTTCAATACCTGGGCTGGCCACGACCGGAGCTCTGCGCGGCGATCGCCATTCTGCTGATTGGAGCTCTTAATTATTTTGGGCCGAAACATTCGGCTGGCTTGGCCTTCTTGGTTTCCGTCCCAACGGTGATCGTGGTGGTTCTGCTCGGTTGTTTTGTGATCCCGCACCTTAAGGAAGCGGTTGCGAACGTGCGTCCGCTTCATGGTAGCTGGCTGCAAAACTGGAACGGATTTGTCTCGGTAGTTTTGGCTCTTTCGGGGGTTGAAGCGGTGGCGAACGCAACCAGCGTCATGAAGTTGAACAAGGACAGCACCGAGGAGAAGCCAAATGTCTCGCACACTTCGACGCGAGCGATCGTCTGGGTGATGCTCGAAGTCTGCATCTTCACCGCATTACTTGGACTGGGTATGCACGCACTGAACGGGCTGCAGATTCATGGCGACGAAGTCAATGCTCCCGGAGCGCCCGGGGTCCGAGATTACATGCTCAAGTACATGGGACAGACCTTTGTCGGCGGAGCTTGGGGGAGCACAGCCGGAACGGTCGCCGGGATTTGTGTAAGCGTGGTCTTTGGCGTTTTGCTCTTGTCGGCGGTCAACACCGCGATTGTCGACCTGATTGCCATTTCTTACCTGATGTCGCGAGACGGGGAGTTACCCAGGAGATTTGAGAAACTTAACGCTTTCGGAGTTCCAACGCTCGGGTTAATTCTGGCCGCGATCGTACCGGCAGTTCTCGTCATCAGCGTGAAGGATATGGCCGGGTTGGCAGACCTGTACGCGGTTGGGGTGGTTGGAGCGATCGCGACGAATCTCGGGGCTAGCTCGACCGATCGTAAACTCGATTTAGCGAGATGGGAACGGGTTTTGATGTTTTGCACCTTCGTGATCATGGCGGCGATCGAAATCTCGTTGTTCATCGACAAACCGAATGCCCGCTTATTTGCGTTGATCGTGTTGGCAGCCGGCCTGGTTTTTCACGGCCTGGCCTCAGAAAGGGCGGCGAAACGGCGCGCGCTTGAATCTGCTCCGAAGCAGCCAATACCAACGAGCCCGATACAGAATTTTCCTGGTCTAACCCCACTGCGCGAAGCGTCTGGTGCTCCCATGCTCTGTGCAGTTCGTGGGATTGGCCGGACCTTAGACTTTGCGCTTTCTGAAGCCAAAGAAACGGATCGGCCGCTCTACCTGTTGTTCGTTCGAGAGCAACCCATTCTGGCGCCTGGCGACAGGAAACGAAAATGGACAGACGACGAAGAGGCAAGTGCGATCTTCAGGTATGCGGGGGAAAAAGCAGACGGTGTCCAGATCTTGCCATGTTATGCCGTTAGCGATTCGGCGGCCGATACTATTGTCGATATTGCTGCGACCGTAGGCGCTTCCCGGCTGATCGTGGGGGCGCCGCAACGGAATATGTTGGTGAATCTGCTTCGGGGCAGCATCATCAAAAATATTTCTGACATCCTGCCAGAGGATATCCATTTTCTGGTTTACGCATGAGCGCGGAGATCCAGGAATTACGATCCAACGCCGCTCAGAGATTTGTGAACCCCCCTCGTCTTTTAGATGATCGCAATTGGTGGTCCAGCTCCCTACAAGTCTTGTGTTCTTGGCAGCATGACCAAATCCCGGACGGTCACGTTAGAAGGGCGGGTCAGCATGAACAGAACCGCTTCGGCGACATCCTCCGAGCGCAGGCCTTCGCCCAAATCGGCGCGGCGATCGATTTCAGATTGATCGTAGATACCCCACAGCTCGTTTAAAACCATCCCGGGAGCGATGGCGCCAACGCGGATTCCTTTCTCGAGCAGTTGCCGGCGCAGCCCGTGAGTAAAGGCTTGGATCGCATGTTTCGACGCGCTGTACACCGGCTCCCAATGAATCGCTTGATGACCGGAGATCGAGCTGCAAATGAGAATGTCGCCTGCCGTTTGTGCCAAAAATTCTGGTAACACGGCGTGGACTGAGTTCAGGACTCCTTTGATATTAGTATCGATCAATTCTCCCCAGGCTGACGGATTGCCATCCGCGACGTCTCCGGACAGATAAAGTCCGGCATTGGCAAACAGAATATCCAGTCGACCGAATCTTTCGATGGCAGTTTTAGCGCTCTTTTGAAGTTGATCTACCGAGGTTACATCGCAGGTCAGAGCTAAAGCGTTGCTGCCGATTTCTTTGACCACGGCTTGTAAGCGTTCTGCTGACCGAGCCACTAAAGCGAGGTTTGCGCCATTGGCTGCCAGCAGTCTTGCGGTGGCTTTCCCGATCCCGGAACTGGCGCCGGTGATCAGGATGGTTTTGCCGGAGAGTGTGGGCATGGGGGGTGGGGAGAGGCGGAGGGTGAGAAGTGAGAAGTGAAAGGTGATTGGTGAAAGGTGATTGGTGATTGGTGATTGGTGATTGGTGATTGGTTCGCAGTGTCTACTGGAGGGGAGCCGCTTTGCAAGTTGGCAGCTCTATCGTTTGGCAGCAAGCGGCTCCCGGGAACGTCTCGCGATGATGTTCTCGGACGGGGCTTCCGGTTCGCGATACAGAAGGTAGTCCGCATGCTCGCACGGCGTTTACTAATCGCTGAATTATTGATCACTTATTCAGCCAGTGCTTTAACCAGCTGCGCGATGCTGGGGCGATCGGTATCTAGCTCGCGAAAGGCGATGGTCCAGTGGTCGGGTGGGATCAATTCTTGGATCGGCCAAATCTCGACGACTCGTTTCTGAGCGATGGCGGGGTTGCCGATGAAATCGGGGACGATACTGACGCCGAATCCTTGTTCGACCGCATGAACGACCGTTCGCAAGTCTGGTACAACGAATCGCAACTGTGCTTCCAGACGAAGATTGAACGCTTGCTGCCAGAACCTGCGGGTATTAGGTAATTCGACACTGTAGCCAACCCAACTCTGGTATTTTAGCCAGTTTGCTAGATCGTTCAGATTTCGAACCGATTTTTTTGGTTTTGCACTCGGGGGTCCGATTAGGACATAACGTTTCTCACCTAGAATCCGATATTGCAGAGCTCGCACAGTTGGTTTGGCTACACTAATCACGGCGTCCAGCATGCCGGACTGGAGCAGAGTGTGGAGTTCTCGAGGCTCACCAAAAGTTACGACACAAGCAAAGTCCTTTGCCTTCAGTCTCGGAAGTGCAAAGACATCGAAGTAGTCGGGAGAAGTACCAATGCGAATCGGTGCGGGTGATCGGTCCAGGGTCTTGGCATCGACATTTTTCAGGATCACTCGCGATACCTGGTCAAGCTTATCGATGGATTCGAAGACCTGATCGTATAGAGACTTACCTCTGGCTGTTGGGATCATCCCGCGCACGGTCCGCTGAAAAAGCGGCGCGCCCATCATCTCTTCCAGACTCGATAATTGCTGGCTGACAGCCGACTGCGTCAGGTGGCGGGAGCGGGCTGCCGATGAAACTGAGCCCTCTCGATAGACGGTTAAGAAGTTACGGAAAAGCTCGGCGCTGATCATTAGCAAAGATTAAGATGCTATTCAGGATTATTAAATTGAGTTACATAGCTGATCCGTGATTGTCCAGTTGTAATTTCAATGAAGGGGCAACCGATGAAACGAGATATCGCGAAGAAGATGCTGGTATTACTGACCGGCATGACGCTGACTCAATTAGCAAAAGCAGAGACTGATGTTGGCTTTCGATTGACCAGCGCGACTCTCCCACAGGGCAAACCGATGCCCGATGAGCAGGTTCTAGATTCGTTTGGATGCACCGGGCGAAACCAATCACCGGAACTGCGGTGGATGCGTGCACCTAGCGGGACCAAGAGCTTCGCAATTACGGTGTACGATCCCGATGCGCCGACCGGAAGTGGTTGGTGGCATTGGGTCGTGATCGATATCCCCGCCGCAGTTTCGGAATTGGTTCCAGGCGCCGGTGACCCAGGTAGTAACCTGCTACCCGCCGGGTGCCGGCAGGCTAGAACCGATTTTGGTCCTCCCGGATATGGCGGACCTTGTCCGCCAGCCGGAGATCCGCCCCATCATTACCTGTTTACGGTCTATGCTCTGGATATCGATAAACTGGATGTGGGCGAAGCAGCTTCGCCCGCAATGATCGGGTTCGTCATGCATCGGCATATCCTCGCGAAAGCGGTTCTGACGGTGACCTATGGAAGATAATTTGAGAGGAATTTGAAATTATGGAAACGAACGCCAGTCGGGATCAATTCAATAAACAAGCGGCTTTGTACGCCACCAGTCCGGTACATCGTTCCGGTCCCAGCTTACCGGTTTTGGTAGAAATGGCGGCCCCGAAACCGGTCGATCAGGCGCTCGATGTTGCCACCGGGACCGGGAACACGGCGCTAGCCCTGGCGCCACTAGTTCGGCGAGTAATCGGGCTCGATGTAGCATCGGCAATGCTCGACCAAGCTCGAGCCAGAGCACAGACGGAGAAGATCGAGAATGCTGAGTTCGTTTCAGGGTCAGCGGAAGAAATTCCGTTTTCAGACGCCGAATTCTCCTTGGTTGTATCCCGGCATGCACCGCATCATTTCCACCGCCTCCACAAGTTCCTGAGCGAAGTTAGACGCGTGTTGAAGCCCGGTGGAAGATTTGTGGTGGCTGATCAGATCAGTCCCTCAGCAGAGATTGCGGGTTGGGTTGATCGATGGGAGCGGACGCGGGATCCATCGCATTTCCGACAGCGCACGGTCGCCGAGTGGAAAGAGATGGCGACGGAAACCGGCTTCTCTTGGATACAAGACCAAGCAGTGCCGTATGAGTTACCTTTCGATTGGTGGGTGAAGCAAGCGGGATGCGCGGAGAAGGCCGTTCACGAGTTGCAAGAGCAAGCCGGTACGGCCGATGAGGTTGTGCGGCGTGAGATGGGGATTAAGTTTGATCCTTCGGGCGGCGTCCAGTCGTTTATAGAGCCGATGATGGTGGCACTCTTAGTGAGACGTGAGAACTGATCAGTGAGAAGTGAGAGGCTACGGCTCGACGTCGTTTTTACGCTAATCCAACGAAACCCTAGTGATGTAAAACCGCTCCGTTCGATTTAGCAGAGTGTTCGGAATGGTGGCGCGATTGGAGCGGTAGGGGCTTAGGGCGAAAAACTCAGCGCGCTGATGATGTGGTTCGGCCTTTAGGATCCTTCGCGCCGGTTTTGAGCCGTGCCTTGGGGGTTTGCAATGCGTTGTCCCCACAGGGCGTCGCGTCTATCCAAACGCAATAACTGCAATGGTCTTCTGGTGTCGATACCCGCTATAACTAACACACGGAATGCAACGCCCCTCCGTTTGGGTGACGTGTTTCGGCCCTACCGCGAACGTCTCACCTCTCACCAATCACGTCTCACTTCTCACCTCAAGGATCTTCTGGTACGCGCCGAGCGCATTCCGGTTATGCTTCCGAATAACGCCTTCCACTTTGTCGGCGTCGCCGGCCTCGATGGCTTCGAGAATTTGCCGATGTTCTTCTTGAGCGTCTGGTAACCGGTCAGCGAAAACCTCTTTTAGGAAGACGCGGTGTAACCGATCCCAATGGTCGAGGACTTTGGTCATTACACTTGCCAGGAGACGGGTCCCGGCCCGGTCGCAAATGATTTGATGAAAACGGCGATTTTCTTGAGACCAAGCCTCGGCATCCCGGGTACGAACGAGCTCGTCCATTTTTGTTACCGACTCCCTCAAGCTCACGCGTTCCTCCTCAGTCATATGGAGGCAGGCGTATCGGCTACTCACAACCTCGATCGTTTCGAGCAGACTAAAAACTTCGATTACCGACTCGGCTTCGATGGGCGTGACCCGAGTGCCCAGGAAAGGCTGAATTTCTACGTAACCATCAGCCTGTAATTGTTGCAGGGCCTCTCGGACAGGGATCGGACTCACGCCTAGCTGGTCGGCAAGATCATCGATGATCAAGCGCGTGCCGGGAGCCAGTTCGCCGTTAAGGATGGCCTCTCTCAGTGCCTGTTTCACAAGATCCTTTTTGCTGCTAATCGAGGTTGTTATTGGCCGCATCTTTCAGGCGTGAGGAATGATAGGTGATTGGTAATAAACAATGACTAATCCGCAATCGATAAAAAGGTAAAGCACGACTTGCGTCGATTAGAGCGGGATTACAATGGGAAATAGACAGGGATTATGACCTGAAAACCTCCTTCGGGTGTTTTTAGAAATCAATGGACGAATTCGGCGAATCTTTTTTTGATCAGGGATAGCGCTTCGTCGCCCGGCAGGGACCAGAGCTGTTCGTTGAAGATTTCAACTTCGATTGAGCCGTTATAGCCTGCTCCATTAACCGCAGCGATGAACTTACCGAAGTCGATACACCCGTCTCCCATTAGGCCTCTACCGTTCAAGAAATCCGGAGGCGGTACGAGCCAGTCACTCACGTGAACCGCAAAGATGCGGCGGGCGGCACGAGCAATCTCCCGATAGAGACTTGGGTCCCACCACACATGATAAGCATCAATGACGACGCCAACGGTATCCGAAGGGAAATCCTGCGCCAACGTGTTCGCCTGTTCCAACGTGGCAATTACGGAGCGATTAGCGGTAAACATTGGATGCAACGGCTCGATGCCTAGTTTGACTCCGCGCGCCCGCGCGTAGGGCGCTAGCCCGGCAATGCCTTCAGGAACCATCTCCCGGCTGCGCTCCAGCCCTGCCGAAGCAGTCCCGCCGCACACTAAAACCAGCAAGGGACTGCCCAATGCCGCCGCTTCATCTACAGCGCGTTGATTATCGGCAATGGTATTTATTCGCTCTTGATCGGATGAATAAGGAAAAAAACCCCCGCGACAGAGGCTGGAAACCGCGATGCCCGATTCTTGGAGTAGTTGACGAGCCTTCTCGAAACCCAGCGCATTTATCTTGTCGCGCCAAACACCGATGCTCTTTATCCCATTCTTCCGGCAGCCCTCAATTAACTCCGGCAGGCTCCATTGCCGGATTGAGTAGTGATTGATGCTGAGTCGATCTAGCACGGTGTTGGGGGAGGTGAGAGGTGAAAGGGGCGTTCAGTAAGTAGTAAGCAATCTGGGTTCTTCCGGGTTTCGTGTGGGATCTAGTGGCTGGGTTTTGACCGCCATGAAATGGCTAAACAGAACAGCCCAGGTCTTCAGGCCTGGGTACGGCGTTCCAAGAAGTTCGATCTGAAAGGGCGACCGATTCTAGGTGCGTTGGCGCGTTTTGGTATGGCATACGACCTCGGACGCCCTTGCAGGGCGAGCACCCTAATGCCGGCGGTACCCAGGGCTGAAGCACCTGGGCTGTTATGTTAAACCATTTCATGGTTTGCGAAGCACTACCAAAATCCCACGCTCTTCCCGGAAGAAGCAGCAGTAATCAGTGCTCTGGGCAATTTTCATTTTTCATCTGTCATTTGTCATCCTCTCGGCTATTGCTCCACGCCTGCGAGATTCAGGAAATGTTGCATGCGCTCTGCGGCGTTGGATTGGAGCAGGCCGGCCTGATCGGCGAGTTTGAATAGCTTGACGAGATGCAGGACCGATCTGCCGGATTCGAGACCGCCAACCATTCTGAAATGGGATTGGTGGCCATTAAGGTAGGCTAA
Organism: Verrucomicrobiota bacterium; assembly: GCA_019239825.1. Classification (GTDB taxonomy): domain Bacteria; phylum Verrucomicrobiota; class Verrucomicrobiia; order Chthoniobacterales; family JAFAMB01; genus JAFAVN01. The sequence goes on from JAFAZK010000027.1 coordinate 8,390, forward strand.
GAAGACGAGGCCGGTCTTGTAGTGGTAAGTTGGCGCATGAAAAATGTGGCGAGCGAGTGGGACAGTAGGGTTGAGCAGGGTGAGGAAGCCATCTTTGTCGCCTCGGTCCAATGCAGCTAACGCTGCCGAAGTAGCGGGAGCGATTCCGTCGAAAATACCCAATAAGGCGTGACTGAAACCTTGCTCGTCTCCTAGAATGAGCTCTGGATAGTTGAAGTCGTCCCCAGTGAATAGCTTTACGCCATCGGGTAGTTCACGCCGTAGAGCGATCTCTCGATCCTTGTCCAGAAGCGAGACTTTTACGCCTTCGACTTTGTTCTGCAGTTTCTTAAGCAGACTCAGAAAATGCGCGGTTGCGGAATCAAGATCCTGGCTGCCCCAGTAACCTGATAAGGCGGGATCAAACATTGGCCCGAGCCAGTGCAGGATCACGCGATCCTGTGTTTGGTCCAAAAGCGTCTCATAAACTCGGTGGTAATCGTCGGCTGAATGTGCCGCCGCGGCGAGAGCACGGCTAGCCATGATGACGATTCGGGCGCCATGTCGTTCGATCCAAGCGCATTGTTCTAGATAGGCTTCAACGATCGTCTTTAATGAATGGCGCTGGTTTGCCGGCAGTTGGTCTGTGCCGGCGCCGCATACGAGCGGGAAACCTCTGGCCTTAGCGTCCTGAGCGGAGCGTCGAATCAGTTCTTTTGTGGCCGGCCAGTCTAAGCCCATTCCCCGTTGTGCGGTATCCATAGCCTCAGCTACCCCTAGACCAAACGACCAGAGATGCTGGCGATACCTGAGCGTCGCTTCCCAATCGATGACGGGTGATGCGCCTAAACAATTTTCGGCGATCGGATCGGCCACCACATGCGCCGCTGCGAACACCGAGCGGCACTTCGGGTTCGTGTGAACCTCGAACTGTGCAGTCTCGCGCAGTTGGTACGACACGATGGCACCGGTTTCAGTGGGGAGCTTAATGGATCGCGATGACATTTGGGCGGCTCGAATAGTGGATGGAGTGGACGCAGTAGACCTAGTGGATGCCGGTCAATGCCGCCATTCCACGCGCGTGCTGTTCCTTATGGCAAGCCTCTCACCAATCACCTCTCACGTCTCACTCTTCAACGTGAGTTCGGGTAGATCGATCCAGCGGCGTTCTTTCCATGATTGCATCCCGGCTTCGGCTAGCTGAACTCCTTTGGCGCCATCTAACAGGGAGTGAGGGAATGGGCCGCCTTCAAACACATGCCGAAGGAAGAGCTCCCATTGGGTTTTAAACGCGTTGTCGAACACCTGGTTATCCGGCACTTCGCTCCAGTCGGCGAGGAAATCATGGGAGTCCGGTAGATCTGGGTTCCAGACTGCCAGGGGCGTACAGACTCGAGGTTGAACTTTGCATTGGCGTAGTCCGGCGACTGCGGTGCCTTGAGTTCCATCAACCTGAAGGGAGAATAGGTCATCTCGATAGACGCGGACACACCACGAGGAATTAATCTGGGCGACGATCCCTTTTTCCAACTCGAAGATGGCATAGGCGGCATCGTCGGCGCTGGCTGCGTAGCTTCTGCCTTGTTCGTCTGCGCGTGCCGGGATATGTGTGGCCCCAAGGGCCATAACGCTTTGGACTGGCCCAAAAAGGGACTCCAGCACGTATTGCCAATGGCAAAACATGTCGAGAATGATTCCGCCCCCATCTTCTGAACGATAATTCCAAGAGGGACGCTGGCTGGGAAGCAAGTAACCGTCGAAAACCCAATAACCGAATTCTGCTCGAACCGAGAGAATGCGTCCGAAGAATCCACTGTTAATCAATCGCTGCAGTTTGCGTAGCCCGGGCAGGAAGAGTTTATCCTGCACGACTCCATTTTTAACTCCGCGCGCTTTTGCGAGTTCTGCGAGCTCTACGGCCGCGGCCAAATTGTCAGCGACCGGCTTCTCGCAATAGATGTGTTTGCCCGCTTCGATCGCGGCTTTGACAGCGCCTTCGCGTTCGGAAGTGACCTGAGCATCGAAATAGATTTGAGTGTTAGGATCAGCGAGAGCAGTCGCAAGATCGATGGTCCAGCGGGCGATTTTGAGCTCACTGGCGAGCTCTTGGACGCGTCTTTGATCGCGGCCGATGAGGACAGGCTCCGGATAAAGCCAGGTGCCGTCCTTGAGCTGAAGACCGCCTTCTTTCTGGAGGGCGAGAATAGAGCGGATAAGGTGTTGATTCCGGCCCATGCGGCCGGTAACACCGTTCATAGCGATCTGGATGGTTCGACGAGGCATTAAAAGGAAGGAAAGCGGAAAGGGCCTTGACCATATATCATATATGCTCTAGCGATTGTCTAGCTCGCCTTTCTGTTCTTCCCTCGGTTGCACAAACCTTCTTCTTTATGAGTCCTTTGAAAGTCGCGGTCGTCGGCGCTGGCATCGGGTCCCAGCACATTAAAGCATATCAGAATTTACCCGATCAGTTCGACCTTGTTGCTCTCTGCGATATCGATCCTGCCAAAGCATCACAGGTCGCTCGCGACCTTAACGTCAGAGAAGTTGTCCATGATTTTCGAGACCTGCTTACTCGGACCGATGTCGATGTGATCGATCTTTGCACTCCACCTTACCAGCATTTCGATCAGTTGGAGTCCGGGTTAAAGGCCGGAAAACATATGATCTGCGAGAAGCCGCTGTTGGGCAGCCTATCCGAGGTTGATCGGCTTTCGGATTTGGTAGTGGAATCCAAAAAACAGGTGATGCCGATTTTTCAATACCGGTTCGGGCACGGCTTGCAGAAGTTGAAGCACCTGGTTGACCGCAAACTGACCGGCGAAGCTTTCGTATTCAATGTCGACGTGGCTTGGTGGCGTTCCGAAGAATATTACCGGGATAAACCGTGGAGAGGAAAACGATCCACCGAGTTAGGTGGCGCTTTGCTTAGCCAAGCGATTCATGCGGTCGATATGATCTTCTATATTCTCGGTCCGGCCAAAACGGTGTCCGCTTTCACGCGCACACGGGTTAGTCCGATTGATGTCGAAGATTGTGTCGCCATCGCAGTGGAGTTAGGCGACGGTTCGCTAGGAACGATCTCAGTTACTTTAGGTTCGATCACACAGATCTCCCGGCATCGGTTTACGTTCCGGCGGCTGACTGCTGAGAGTAACACGGAGCCTTATTCAAATTCGAGGGAGCCGTGGTCAATTTCCCCTGTAGATAAGGCGAGTGAGGCGGCCATTACCGAATCTTTGAACGACTTTAAGCCGCAACTCGAGGGTTACGAAGGTCAATTCTCGCGATTCTTCACGGCTTTGCAGGATGGAGGAGAACTACCCGTTACCATCGATGACGCCAGACGGTCGCTGGAGTTTATTGGAGCTGTCTATCATTCTAACGAGTCAGGGGAACGGGTAGATTTGCCGCTGGGGAGACAGCATCCGAAGTATTACGGGCTGTGACGGCCGTTGGAGTAGTGGAGTGGTGGAGCAATGGTAGGGCGAGGCTCCTCGCAACCTAGTGTTTGAGCGGAGGGTCCAAAGCTCGAAAAAGACACAACGTATGGTTGGGCCGAGAACTGCGCCGAGCCGTGGTGTGTGAAGTAATGAAACGATAGAGCGATGACTTTCGACCAATTCACTGAAGCGCTACCCGGAGGGATCAGCCTTACCCATCTGCTGGTCTACAATACGGAAGGTCCCGATGGCTTACGTGGGGGAAGTCCGCACCTGCACTTTGCCTGTAGTGAAGCGTATTTCGTCATTGCGGGTGAGGGAGCAGTTCAGACTCTTTGCCAGAGCGGGTTTCGAGAACTGTCGTTGAAACCGGGTTGTGTGGTTTGGTTCACGCCGGGCGTAATTCACCGGCTGATTAACCACGATGGGAATTTGGAGATTTACGTGGTAATGGAAAACGCCGGATTACCAGAGCATGGAGATTCTCTTTTAACGTTCCCGACCGAATATTTGAAAGACGAGCGCATCTATCTGGATGTGGCTTCTCTTAGTCCCACCGGAGCGGTCTACGCCAGCAGCGAGGAGGCTGCTCGCCGTAGAAGAGATTTGGCCGTGGAAGGGTTTCTGGCATTGCGACAAGCTTTTGAGACCGATGGCGAGGCAGCGTTGCGAGAGTTTTACAAGCGAGCGGTTCGTTTGATGAAACCGAAGGCGCCTGAATGGCGGCAGCTCTGGGAATTAGGACCGGCGAGCACGATCCATCGGACTGAGAGATACCTTGATGCGTTGGCAGGAGGCTCCCCTGACTATCTTTCCGTCGGCACGGTGTTCGAGATGCCGGTTGATGCGGAACGCGAGACTCGGAAGTTGGGTTTTTGTGGAACGTTACGGCCCTATTTTCCGGAAGGAGTGGAGTGAAACTTTTGGTAGGGCGACGCGGCTATGACAAATAACAATAGCAGATGGCAAATTGAAGACGAGACCTCGATCGGTTAGGGCGAGGCTCCGGAATAACCGAGCGTTTGTGCGGAGAGCAGCGCTTTGAACATGGCTGCGTTTGGCTAGGCCGAGCCGTCAAGTGGCGTTGTTACTAAGCTGGTCTAAGGCGCGCATTGCTAGCTCAACCAACAAACCCTTCTTCGAGGACGAGGCCGACTACGAGTATGAGAACGAAAATCGGTGCCTGCGGCGCAAGATCTTGCCGCTGAAAACTTGAGTTTCTTTAACAAAACGTGGAACGGTTAAGCTGTTCTCCCCCATGAAATGAAAAGGCTCGGTGCTGCGGTTTTTGTCGTCCTCATTGTCGTCCAGATGTTGGGAGGCGCGTCATCGGCCAAGACCCTCAGTGTTATCCTCCTATCGAACGCGAGCACCCAAAATGTCATTCAAGGGATGCTAAAGGAGTATCACCAGCAACATCCGGATATCGATTTCGAGATATCGATTATCCCTGACAGCAAACTGCTGGCGAAGTTAAACACTTTAGTTACGGCCGGTCAATTCCCCGACCTCGTGGAAGTAACCACGGCTAAGATCCAGAACTACGCTTACCCGGCGCTGGATCTGGCGAAGTATACAGACCGAAACGAGTTTCTATCACGATATTTACCCGGCTATCAGCCATTTATTGTGTCCGGTGACAAGGTGATTGGCGTACAAATCGAGGCAACTGCCAACGGCCTTTTTTACAACAAAGATCTGTTCGCCAAGGCCGGGGTAACCGTACCGCAGAACGAAAACGAGATTTGGACCTGGGAGCAATTTAAAGAAGTGGTTCAAAAAGTGATGAAGCTTCCGGAGTGTCGAATGGGGGTTGCCTGGGACTGTTCCGTTCAGCGTTTTTCGAATCTGATTTACCAGGCAAACGGACGCTGGGTGTCGGCCAACGGAAAAAGCTTTTTACCCGATTCGCAGCCGGTGGAAAACGCGCTGAATTTCTTTCGTGGCTTGGTGGCGGCGAAACTGATTCCGACCTCATCCTGGCCAGGCAAGACGGACGGTGGGATGTTATTTAAAACCGGGGTTGCCGCGATGTTGTGGTCCGGCAATTGGCAGCTCCGCGGCTTTATTAGTGGCGGGATGCCGTTTGCATTTGGCACCACCTACTTTCCTAAAGGAGCCATGCGAGCGACCTGTCCGGGTGGGGAGTTCTTGATGGGGTTCGAGCGTTCGGCGAATCATGACGACGCAGCCCGGGTGCTTCTGTGGTGGGCGCAGCCGGCTACAACCAAAGAGTATTTAGAGAAATTGGGTGGCTCGCTGCTGACACCGATGCGGAACCAGGAAATCAATTACGGAAAGTACACAGAATACCTGCAACCGATGTTGTCAGATTTGGCGGTGACGCCCACCTGGGTTTCCGAGGATTTAGCCCGGCCAGCGGTTAACTTAACCCAAGACGATGTCCTTGATGAGCTAATCCTTTGCGCGACCGGCAGGGTGTCAGCGCAAAAGGCTGTAGTCGATCTCCGTAATATTGGGACCGCGGAGCTGGATCGTGAAAACCAGGAGGTGAGCAAGTGAGCTTCGTCCTCGTCCTCGAGAGGGGAGGAGCGACCAAACGGGTGTTGGAGTTGGAGTCTTGGAGTGATGAAGTGATGCCCTACTGATGAGCACTCCCGAGATAATATCATCCGCGGATGCGAAGTCGTCGCTGACACCAGCTCGGCGTCCGAAGTGGGGCTCGCGATTGGCGCCCTACTTGTTCCTTTTACCGACGGTGGCGATGCTAATTATCTTCAGCATTGTGCCGCTGCTTTATGGGATATGGATGTCGCTTTACGACTTCGATATCGTGCATGGTAGATCCACTTTCGTAGCGCTACAAAATTATTGGCGTTTACTTCACGATCCACAATTTGGCCTTAGTTTACTAAATACCGCATGGTACACGCTGAGTGTCGTGCCCCTGATTTTAGTCGCCAGTATAGCCATCGGTGTTTATTTAAGGAAAAGCACAGTCGCCCGGCTGATAGCGCGAGTTGGTTTCTATGTACCGTTTGTGTTGTCTCCGGTAGTCGTAGCAACTTCATGGAAGTGGCTTCTGAACGAAGATTTGGGGGTTCTGGACGGGTTTCTGAAATGGGCCGGGATGGGGACAATTCCTTGGCTAACCGATGATAATTGGGCCCGAATCAGCGTGGTCGGTGCGACCGTATGGAACCTGGTCGGTTTTTATATGTTGATGGTGTTAGCTGGATTGAGCCAGATCAATCCGGATCTATATGAAGCCGCTAAGATCGAGGGGGCATCTGCCTGGCGACGACTGTGGCATATCACTCTGCCGTTGTTAACCCCAACCATGTTACTCATTGTAGTTCTAGCAACCATCCACGCCACCCAAGCATTCGAAACTATATTGTTACTGACCGAAGGTGGACCTGCCGGAGCCACCCGTTTGATTATTCAAAATATGTATGTGTCGGCATTTACTCGTTTGCAGCCCGGGTATGGCGTAGCTCAGGCCATTTTGATGCTGCCCTTGATCTGCTTAGTGGCGTGGGTGCAAATGCGCGTGTTCAGAAAAGCCGGGGCGTTATAAAACGACCGCGAATGAACGCGAAATGAAGACGAATAGACGCGATGGCAAAAGACAGATTCAACCGCAGATGGACGCGAATAGGTTTTCAAACCTAGCCTCTGAGGCTTTTATCTGCGTATATCCGCGTCCATCTGCGGTTAGCTTCTTTTCGTGTCGATTCGCGGTCCCATTTGTGTCCATTCGTGGTTAATTTTATGCGAGGCAAATTAGGCAAAACGATCTACGATCTCAGCGCTCTGGTGGTTTGTCTGATATTCCTGGTGCCGGTGCTTTGGGCCCTCTTTTCCGCGTTTCGACACTCTCGGGATCTCTTCGTTTTTCCTCCGACTTTCGATCTCCACGGTTTTACCCTGGAGAATTTCCGAGCCGTGTTCGCCAGCGGCAATGTCCCGCGCTACGCATTAAACTCTTTAATTGTGGCGGCCCTAAGCAGCTTGCTTACCGTTTTGGCGAGTTCAATGGCCGGCTTTGCTCTCGCGAAATATAAATTCCCGGGCCGGCGGATAATTCTTTTTCTCATTCTGAGCGTACTGTTAATCCCGCTGCAGGTTTTGATGGTGCCAGTCTTCTTAATTCTCAAGACGTTCGGTTGGGTAAACCAACTGATAGGAATCATCGTTCCGCCAGCGGCGACGCCTACCGGAACCTTCATGATGCGGCAGTACATTCTCGGGATCCCGGACGAGATGATTGAAGCAGCCCGGATGGACGGAGCGTCGGATTGGCGAATTTATTGGCATATTATTCTGCCGTTATGCGCCCCGATTTCGGCTGCTCTTGGCATCATCAGTTTTACCTGGCGCTGGAATGATTATCTCTGGCCCCTGATTGTGGTTGGCAACCAAGACAAGTTTACGCTGCAATTATCTTTGGCGAATTTAGTGGGAACGAACACCGTGGAGTGGGGCACGTTGCTCGCGTACGCTACACTGGTGATGCTGCCGGTTCTGATCATCTTCCTGCTTTTTCAGCGCTACTTCCTGAAGGGATCGATCAACGCGAGCGTGAAGGGGTAGCGCGCTGCGCGCGAATCGCCGATAGCCAATAGCCGAATAGCCATTGCACCTGGAGGGGAGCCGCTTTAACGCGCAGCCTGGAGACCTGGCACCATTTTTTTACACGCGTGTATGGCCGCAAAATTTTTTAAACAGGCGGCTCCCGGGAACGTTTTCAACGCATTGTTTGTCACCTGGTTCCGTGAAATGGAATAATCGAAACGATCACGTCACAAAGCATCACGCTGGGTAATTCGC
>JAFAZK010000325.1 GCA_019239825.1 Verrucomicrobiota bacterium
TATTCATGTTAGTACGTCGCCACCAACATAACCCGCTCTTCATGAGTGTTGCGAAGACGCGATGAACTTCCGCAATCTATGTCCTAATTGCGATCGCCTATGCATGCGAGTCCGGAGATCGCGATGCGCACGTTTGCGCACGCGCTAAGACGAGGCACTGTTTCCAGCGAGTGAATTCATCTCGTCCGTGGTACGCGGCCACCCCATGAGCACGATTGTGAACCCGATGTCTGGATTCGGCTGGGCTACCTTGAACACATCAGGCAGTTGTGATGAGAATACCTTTAGAGAACACTTGAACCTGTACCTCGCCGATGACCTAGGTATAATTACCTAGCGTGGGCGCACTTCAGTAGAGTCTCATGTTCTAAAGGGTGCGTGACCCGTCGCTCTTAGCGATTCAAGACGTTGATCCGCGGGACGTTGTGAACGTAATGGCCTAGTAAGAGGAGCGGCTAGTTGTAGTCGGTATTTAACGCTGCCTAATCCGAAATATCAGGTTTGCCTCAGTCGATAGTATTCGCTAACATCGCTGGTGTGACAAAAAGATGTCAACCAAAAGCTGGCAGCGCCGTTTCATCCGCCTACTTTCAACCGCTGAGGATAATACCACTCAGCATCGCGATGCCCTGTAATCCGCGACCCCGTAGAAAGAGGTTTGGAAAGAAGATGGACGCTAAGTCCCGATCGAAGAGAGGCAGGACCGGCCGTTAAATGCGATAAAGTACTTGGTTCCCAACGCAAGTGTTGATGGACGGAGGTGGAGCGCTTTGCGACGCGAAGGAGAATATATCCTATATATATCTTGAGCGTATTCTGGTGACCTCTATGCTCCCAACGCGAGTATGGATCCCGAAGCCGATGTCCTCTAGTTGACAATTACGTCACCAAAAATTTCGGAAAGAGGATAGTTTGAAAAAAGCACTGACATTAATCTTTCGCACTACCTATGGGGAATATGGGCGTAACGATGGCGATTGCCGTTTAGCTTTTTGAACGTGACAATATCAGCGGTTAGCCCTTCGATCCACATTGGAGAGGGGAGTTTCAAAAATGAAGAGAAAAGTCATTTGTGGACGAGATCCCGTTTTCGGAAAGACGAAGCGCAGGATTAACTGGTCGAGCGGAAACCGCAGCGTGGTTGTTAGTCCGGCCGGCCGGCGAAGCAGCTTGATCTCCGCTGCCCTTCAACTTATCGCCGGAAAAATTCGAGAGAAACATTAGCGAGGCCTCGCTAGCCCAGCAAATTCTCGACCTTGCGAGACTCCAAACGGCATCGGGTATCCCTCTCGGAGTCGCTGCAAGTGTGGATGGAATCGGTCCAGAATCGTTGACCCGCCTTCGCAGGGGCTACGAAGCGACAGGCTGACCCTCTTCAGGTCTCCTAGCTTGGAGCGGGATTAGCAGCATACGATTCCAAGGACACTTCGGCCAATCCCGAACCGTCTCGTTTTGATCCAATTTGCGAACATTCGTAGGTTGCCCTCAGCCATGGAATTTCGCACCGTTGAACCAAAAATTCTGTACTTTGGGACGCCAGTTGCACTCGTTAGCTCGCTAAACGAAGACGGGACGACCAACCTGGCGCCGATCTCTTCATTCTGGGCTCTTGGATGGACCCTGGTTTTGGGTCTGCTGGATGAAACCAAAACCGCAGATAACTTCCGCCGTCACCCCGAGTGCGTGGTCAATCTACCGACCCCGGACATGTGGCCAGAAGTCGAGAAACTGGCGCCGTTGACCGGCAAGAGCCCAGTTCCTGAGCTCAAAGCAAAGCAGTTTCATTTTGAACCTCAAAAATTTGAAACTGCGAATCTTACTCGGTTACCAAGCGAGTTGGTAAAGCCAATGCGGGCCAAAGAATGTGCGGTTCACCTCGAAGCAAAAGTCACTCGATGTCACCAACTTAGTGGAGAGCGATTGCTCCAGCTCGGCGGAGGGGTTGCGGCAGAAATTGAAGTGCTGCGAGTCCATGTGGCGAGCGAATTTGTCCTCGAGGGCAACTATATCGATCCGGCGAAGTGGTCACCGTTAATTTACAATTTCCGCCACTACTATCGGTTAGCAGAGAAAGAGTTAGGCAAAACTTTTCGGGCGGAGCGGTAGGGGAGCAAACAGGACACTAGGTTACTAGTTTCTGCTGAGTGGCGTAACTCTCTAGGGGTGGTGGCGCAATCTGCTCTCTAAAATTGTGTGCCCCCCATTCACAGAGCGGTCTCAAGACGTTCGCTAACTCAACGCCTCGTTTACTAAGGGAATACTCCACCCTCGGTGGTATTTCCCTGAAATCTTTTCGGCTTACTAATCCATCCTTTTCCAATTCTTTGAGGCCTTGGATCAGCATCTTCTCGGTGACTCCATCGACGAATCGCCGGAGCTCTCCGAAGCGCCGAGGACGGTTGGCCAGTTGCCAAATGATTAGAATTTTCCACTTCCCGCCAATCACAGAAAGCGCAGCCTCCAGACCGCAGCTAAACATTATTTTTTTCAAAATTTCCCTCCTGTGAGGGGTACTTACAAAAAGGTAGGTACTTGTCAATAAGAAATGTCCGCACTAGCGTGAGTGAACATGGCATTACTAACAGATAAAATTGCGGTTATTACTGGTGGCAACAGCGGGATCGGTCTGGCTACCGCCAAGCGCTTCGTGAAGGAAGGAGCCTACGTTTTCATTACCGGGCGCCGGCAAGCAGAGTTGGACGCGGCGGTCTCGCTCATCGGAAAAAATGTAGCTGCGGTTCCTGGAGATGTCTCCAACCTGGAAGATCTAGACCATCTCTACCAAGTGGTGCGAAAGACGAAGGGACATGTCGATGTCGTCTTCGCCAATGCCGGCGTGGTAGATCCGGTTTCACTCGCGGACTCAACGCCAGAAACGTTTGACAAGCACTTCAACCTCAACGCGCGCGGCGCCTACTTTACGGTGCAGAAGGCGCTACCCCTACTCGCCGATAAAGCGTCAATTATTCTCTCCGGTTCGGCCGCATGGCAAATGGGCGTCCCGGGGTTCGGCGCGTATTCAGCGACGAAATCAGCGTTGGTCTCCTTTGTTCGGACCTGGACCGCAGAGCTCGCCGGCCGGGGTATTCGAGCGAACGTGATCAGTCCTGGTCCGACGGAGACGCCCATGATCCATGTCGGTGCTAAAGCATCTGAAGAGGGTACCAGCGATTACTTCAAGAAGATGATCCCGATGGGACGACTTGGAACCGCAGATGAGATTGCAGCGGCCGCCGTGTTTCTCGCTTCCGACGAGGCCAGCTTCATCACTGGGATCGACTTACCCGTCGATGGCGGCACCGTTTCCAGATAATCCGCGCAAAAGGACAAACAATGAAAGTTCTTGTTACGGGTGCAACGGGCAGAACGGGCAGCGAGGTGGTAAAGGCGCTGCTTGAACGCGGAGTGGATGTGCGGGCTTTGACCCGCAAGCAGCTCAAGCCGGGTACACTTCCGAGCGCGGTAGAGATCGCACTCGGCGACCTGACTGATCCGGTCTCAACTGCGGAAGCGCTCAAGGATGTCGACAAGTTGTTCCTGCTGATCGCCGGTGTCCCCGATGAGATTGTTCAAGCTCTTACTACTTATAGCTTGTCAAAGAGGGCCGGCCTGAAGCATATGACCTACCTCTCAGTCTATCAGGCGGATCGGTTTCTCGAGGTTCCGCATTTCGCTGCGAAGTATGCCGTCGAGGAAGCGATTCGTGCAGGTAGGATGCCTTATACCATTCTGCGGCCCGCATACTTTGTTCAGAATGAGCGTGGACTGAAGGCTGCGTTAACCGACACCGGCGTATATCCGATTCCCGCGGGGAATCGGGGCGTAGCGGTGACGGATGTTCGCGACATTGCCGAGGTGGCCGCGATATCGTTGACCGAAGAAGGCCACGAGGGAAAGACGTACGACCTGGTTTCGTCAGACATGTTGACTGGTCCGGGTGCGGCCGCCACATGGTCCAAGCTGCTGGGCAAAAAAATCACTTACGCTGGACACGGAGACTTCGATAATTTTGAAGTACGAATGCGGAAAACAGGGAATCCGTTGCGAGAAACGGCGAATCCCATCAGTTGGCTGGCGCACGATCTTCGGCTCATGTTCGAGGGTTTTGTCGAGCGCGGATTCCGCAACACGGAGGACCAGACGGCGCGCGTTGCTGCGTTGCTCGGGCGCCCGCCAAGAACCTACAGCGCCTACGCTGAAGAACTGGCAACAGAGTGGGCTACATCTTAAGCCGCAAACAATGACCAACCGTTCATCAATGCTGAGCACCCACTCAGAGACGGGAGAAATTTTTATGAAGTACGCCATTATCGGTTCCGGTGAGATCGGTACCGCACTCGCACGCGCCTTTGCACGCAAGAAAATCGAAGTCGCCGTCGCCAATTCCCGTGGACCTACGACGCTGGCGTCTCTAACGGAAGAACTCGGTCCCAATGTAGTTCCCCAATCCGTTCAAGACGCTTGTAAGGCTGAGATGATCTTCCTCGCTGTTCCGTTTTCAGCTCATCAGGATGTGGCGAAACAATTTGAGCAATGGAACGGCAAGATCGTTGTCGACGTTACGAATACCTTTCATGTTGCTCCGGAGGAACTAGGAGGTCTCCTCTCTTCTGAAATCGTGTCCCAGGCATTTGTGGGAGCACGCCTCGTAAAAGCCTTCAATCATCTGCCTGCGGCAGAGCTCGGAACGAATCCCTCCGTTAAAGGGCAGCGGCAGGTCGTATTCGTATCGAGCGACGATGCTGATGCCAGCGCAGCCGTCTCGACTGTAGCGGCCGAACTAGGGTTTGCTCCAGTCGAGCTCGGCCGGCTCGACGAGGGCGGCGTACCTCTTCATGTTGTGGGTGGGCAGCCTGGTGGGCTTCTTTTCCAGAACTTGGAGAAACTCGGCTGATTGCAGCAGTCACTTGAAGAGCAGGCTTTTTGATGTGCCTGCTCTTCCGCAAGCAGCGAAGCTGCACGCAGATCAATGGAAGAAAAGCGCCAGCAAAGCGTATCCCAACCAACTAACAATGATGAGGATACAGCATGCGATGCCTTTCCACCCCAGGCGTCGTTTCGCTTGTCGTGAACGAAGCGGCTGGGTGACGATTTGATCCTGTATCGGGTGAATACGAATATCAGATTGTTTCATACAGAAAAGTTGTAGGCGGACCAAGTAAGGAGTCGCTACAAAGAATGCCTGCTGTTAATGTCGAACGCTGAGTGCCTGGACGGCTTGGGCCAAGCTAGCCGGGCTTTGATTTAACACATTTTCGCTAGCGAAACGCGCTTGATCTGGGTCAATCGTTCTCGTTGTCTTGGTCGGTTCAAGGCAGAAAATTCCGACGGAAAAAGATAGGAGCACGGCTAGTGAACTCAGCCAAAATGTAAATTTGCGGGGCCCGGATGTTATGCGGGTTTTTTTAGCATTTTCTTTAGAAATCCCAAAACGCCGTTTGATTATCTTAACAGAATTCGCAGTGCTCATTGTTTCGGTCAGACCAATACGCCTGAATCCTCGAAGCCGGCCGGTCGTTGTCTCAACCACCGTAATGTTAGTCTCAATGAGTACCGCTACTCGACCGTAAAGACAGCGCCTTGTGCCGTCGATGAATCCGGCAAGCCCGCGATGAACCGTGATCTGCTCAAGCGAAAATCGCCGGATTTGCTAGTGCTGCTATCCAATCGTTGACGTGCCGGTGGAAAGGGCGTTCCAATCTGCCAACGGCTGGCTGGCAAGGGCGCGGCTTGGCGCCGGAATGCGGCAACTCGGACAACAACAAATGGCTTCGAGTTAATCAATGTTCCAGTACCTCATTTGAATCGAGCCGTAAACACTCACTCATTCGGTTCGAACGATCTAGCCGTCCCAGACATGCTGACAGCTGACTACTATATATGAAACTAGGCTTTATTTGTCTTAACGGGTCCGGTCATCTAAACCCTATGACGGCGCTGGCGCGGAAGCTTCAGGCTCGCAACCATGAAGTTATTTTCCTGTATTCCTCGGAGGCGGCCGGCTTGCCGGTCTTTTTTGAAGAGAACTCCGCTGATCCGAGCATTATGCGGCAAGCGATCGCAGAAGTCAGCAAGATGCAGGGAGAAGACGCTTTAGAGTTTGGTGTAAAAACCATCATCGGTTTCACGGAATCAATGTTGGACTCGCTACCGGCCACGGCGGCGGAAACCGGGGTGGAGGCCCTGCTGATTGATGCCGGCCATTTCTACGCGGAATTGGGTGCGATCCAACTCGGTATTCCCTACATCCATGTCGCGAATGCCATGCATAGTGATTACTCTGGCTACACTCCGCTGTGGCCTTATGGGTGGCCCTACGAGGACACGGAACAAGCGAGAGCCAGAAACCGAGAAGGGGTTGCTAGATTTGCTAGAATGGTCGAAAGGAACCGTGCAGGTGTCGAGAGATACGCGGAAAGGGTTGGGCTGAGGGTCGACTGGGCTGATCTCTCGTCCACTACGTCGCCCCTCGCGTCCATCACCCAGGTTCCACGAGCTTTTGACTTTGAAAGCTGTCATTGGCCTAAGCAGTTCTACCACACCGGCCCATTCCACGATGGGGTGGGTCGGACCAACATAGACTTTCCCTGGGAAAGACTAACCGGCGAGCCCCTGATCTATGCGTCGATGGGGACAATCCTCAATGGAAACCTCGATGTCTTCCAGACCATGGTGACGGCTTTGGCGAAGCGTGACGATCTACAATTGGTGCTTTCTGTTGGTGATCAGGTCGATCCACAGCGGATCGTTTCAGCACCTCGGAACGCAATTATCGTCCCGCGGGCACCGCAGTTGGAGTTGTTAAAGCTGGCCTCGGTTTGTATCACTCATGCCGGACTAAACACCGTGTTGGAGTCTTTGGCCCAAGGAGTACCCCAAGTCGCTATTCCGGTGACCTTCGATCAGCCAGGTGTTGCCGCGAGAATCGCGTATCGGAAAACTGGTGTGGTGACGTCGTTAGACAAGTTAACCCCGGATCACCTGTCCGAGCTGCTGGATGAGGTCCTGATCAATCCAGCCTACAGAACTAACGCCAAAAGCCTGCAACGTAAGATTATCGAGGCCAACGGACTGGCCGTAGCAGCCGATATAGTGGAGGAGGCGTTGGGTATTAAGGAGAAATCCAACGCTTTCTGAGGACATTCAACAGTTAGTAACGGGTACTTAGTTCCTCTTAAAGAAGATCAGTAAGCTGTTTTTAGAAAAAATGACTTTCCCTGTGACCGCAGAATTTCAGGAGCGCCAGACAGATCGAGATACCAACCGATTACTAGCGGGCATCGAGGAATTGGCGCCACAGATCCAATCTCGATCAGCCGAGATGGCTGTCTTCAGGTTCCGGTGGCAAGCCATTGGAATCACGCCCTTAGCGGCACGCTGAAAAGGGAACCTTTCTTAACCCAAACTCTCCGAACAGCAGCCTGGGTCGGAACCACCTGTGTTCGAGTCGCCACTGACTGTTTCGCATTGGGAGGAAGCAAGGCGGTCTACGAAACCTCGGCCCTGCAACTTCGACTGCGTGATCTGTTAGTAGGATCACAACACTTTGCTGCGCAGAAACGGCAGTACGTTACATCCGGAAAATTACTGCTCGAAACCGATCCGGCGTGAACGTGCCAAAGACACGAATTAACGGGGACGCGCCTTTCAAGGCTTGTCGCCAAATGAAGCTAGCCACGGAGCCTTTCACTCATCAGCACGAGTTCCGCCAAAGACTTTGCCGCCATTTTCTGCATGATATGGCCCCGATGCACTTTGACGGTCTTTTCCGTGGTACCGAGTTCGCTGGCAATTAGCTTGTTAGGCATCCCTCGTACCACCAGACGCATTACTTCGCGTTCGCGCGGTGTGAGCGATCCATATTGCCGGCCCAGATCCGCCAGCGCCGCCCGTCGCATGCACGCAGCTCGATCAGCATCGATGGCTCGACGGATCGCATCCAAAAGTTCCTGTTCCCGGAACGGTTTGGTCAGAAATTCGGCTGCGCCCGCCTTCATGGCTTGAACCGTCATCGGGATGTCTCCGTGACCAGTTATGAAAATAATCGGGATCTGCACGCCTGCTTTGAATAATCGCTGCTGCAAATCGAGACCACTTAGATGAGGCAGGCGTACATCCAGGATTAGACACGATGGTACGTCCGGTCGACGACTAACTAAGAACTCCTCGGCCGAGCTAAACGCTTGGACTTCGTAACCCGCCGACTCAATTAAGAACTCGGTTGATCTGCGAAAAGACGGGTCATCGTCCACAACGAAAACCAGCGATCGATTTGCAGGCTCTTTCACGTTCAGCAGGACAGATCCTCATGTAATTTTGACCGATCGCAAGACGATTTTCGCGAACCTAACCGCTCGCTACCGCCCCCCGAGCCTGCAACGCTCCATCACTCCATCACTCCAACACTCCATCGCTCCAACACTCCATCGCTCCAACACTCCATCACTCCATTTATACCTACTCCGTTACTGCCCTACTCCTTCACCCTTGGGACAGCGCGGCTTGGATGGCGTTTAACAACGCTTCTTCACTGAAAGGCTTTCGTAGGAAATCCACCGCGCCTCCGGCGATGGCCTGCGTCCGTTCTTGCTCAGTCGCACGGGCGGAGATAAAAATGATCGGAATCTGTTTGTTAGTGCTTCTCAGATTTCGTTGCAATTCCAAGCCGTCAATTCCGGGCATCCGAAGATCAAGTATTAGAATCAAGCACTTCGTCTCTTCGACCAAGCCTGAATCTAGAAACTGCTCAGCAGAAAGAAAGGCTTCAGCCCTGAAACCAAAAGAGCGAACGAGGAATCGGGTCGAGTCTGCCATCGAGGAGTCATCATCCACAATGCAAACTAGGGCCGCTGTGGAGAGGTCACTATTATTGGGCACTTTGCACGGTAGCGCGCGGGATCGCCTGTTGCCTTTGGACTTTGGTCCTAGCCTATTGGACTTTGGTCTTAGGCCTGCTCCGCAGACGGATCGCTAACAGGGAGATGCATCGGGTCGTGCTGCCGGTGCAGGCTCATCTGAGAAATGATGTAGCTCGCGGAAACCTCCTAGCGTATTCTCTTCGGCCAGAACCGGTTTCGAATGAAGGGAAGAGTCTCCAGTGAGCGGATCGCGACGGCGCGGCAGCGTCTGGCCGAGCTGTCGGAGGTCGGCAGCGAGTCGCCTGACCAAGAGAGCCAGGTGCGGCAGGCCATTGACCTCCTGTCCAGTATTCTCGATGAGCTAGAAACTGTGGCTAACGAGAGCGACCCCGAGCGAAAGGCTGATAACGAAAGCCGGTTCAACACTTTGGCGGAGACAGCCTCAGACGGGATCATTTCTATCGATGACCAAAGCACCATCCGCTACATCAATCCCGCCGCTGGGCAAATGTTTGGCTACGAGTCAGGCGAAATGCTGGAAAAGAACCTTACCGCTCTTATGCCCGAGCGTTTCCGGCAAATGCATCTGACCTCTTTCAGGAGGTATTTGGCCACGGGTCAGAAGCATATTCGTTGGAGAGCCATTGAATTGGTTGGCCTACACAAGAGCGGTCGGGAATTCCCGATCGAGATCTCGTTTGGCGAGGAGGTCCACAAAGACAAGCATTTTTTCACTGGCATCGTACGCGATGTTACGGTCCGCAAGCGAACCGAGGAGGCCCTTCGAGTGAGCGAGCAGCGGTTGCAAGCCATTGTCGACAACACAACTGCACTCGTTTTCATCAAAGATTTGGAGCTCAGATACGTTCTAGCTAACCGCGAATATGAACGCGTCTTTGGCATTGGAGGCGACCAGATCCGAGGTAAGACTGATTTTGACATTCACCCGCATAATGTGGCCGAAACGTTGAGAGCTAACGATCGGCAAGTCATCGAAACGGGCGAGCCTTTGCAGTATGAAGAAGTTGTGCCATCGAGAGCAGGGATCTGTCACTACGTCGTCGTTAAATTTCTGCTGCGCGATCAAGTCAACGAGCCGTACGCGATCTGCGGAATTGCCACAGACATAACGGCACGGATCAGGTCTGAGCGCCAAGCGGCTCTCCATACGGAAATTCACACGGCCTTCTCCGGCCTGACCGCAGGTGATTTGCAAACTACCCTTCAGTTAAGTGCAGAGGCGGTTGTGCGTCATCTGGACGCTGCGTTCGCCAGGATTTGGACACTCAACGATGAAGGCAATCTGCTGGAGTTGCAGGCAAGTGCAGGTCAGTACACGCGGTTGGACGGAGAGCACGCCCGCGTGCCGCTCGGCCAGCTCAAGATTGGCCGTATTGCCCAGGAGCTTAAGCCGCACCTGACCAACGACGTGCAGAACGACGAACGCATAAGCCACCCCGAATGGGCGAAACGAGAGGGAATGGTGGCGTTCGCCGGTTATCCTTTAGTAGTTGAGGGACGTTTGTTTGGCGTGTTAGCGATGTTTGCGCGCAAATCGTTGGAACCGGCCGTTCTGCAGACGCTCGCCTTGGTGGCGGATACGATCGCCAAAGGCATCGAGCGCAAATGGGCGGAAAAGAAACTCCAAGATAGCGAGCGCAACCTCCGCTTGTTCATGGAGACTATTCCCCAGATGCTCTGGAGTGCCGCACCGGACGGCGCAATTGATTATTATAACCAGCGCGTTCTCGACTACGCAGGGCTTTCCATGGACGAGTTACGGGGAGCGGGTTGGATTAAGCTAATTCACCCTGACGAACGGGATGCCATGAACAAGGCCTGGACAGATGCCGTCGCGGAGGGAGTTCCATTTAAGTTCGAGTTTCGGGGCCGGCGCGGTGCCGACGCGATGTATCGATGGTGCGTATCAAGCGCTCTGCCGTTGCGCGATCGGGAGGGGCAGATCCTCAAATGGTACGGAAGCGTCGTGGATCTGCATGATTGGAAACAGGCGCAGGAGTCTTTGCGGACGCGGGAGGCTGAATTGGCCCACACAACGCGAATCATGACAATGGGCGAAATAACCAGTTCGATCGCCCATGAGATTAATCAGCCACTTGGGGCGATCGTTAATTATGGCAATGCGTGCTTAAGACTGATCACAACCGGGTCCGCCGCCCTGCCAGACATCGCGACCGCCCTGTCGGAGATTGTGAATGATGCTAATCGAGCGAGCTCTATCATTGCTCGGATTCGGGCGCTCTCGAAGAAGGACCTTCCTGAGATGGCGGTTTTGAAGGTCAAGGACTTGGTCACCGAGACCCTGCCATTGGTTCGATATGAGTTAAATAAACGCCGAATAGTGCTAAGAACCGTTTTGTCCGGCGATCTGTCCCCGGTCATGGGGGATCGGATCCAGCTACAGCAGGTCTTATTGAACCTGGTGGTAAACGGTATGGAGGCGATGCACCAGATTCCAGAAAACAGGCGACAGCTTTCTATCGAGGCGGAGTCGGGTGTGTCGGACGGCCAGGCGATTGTTCTGATCAGAGTGACGGACTCCGGGGTCGGCCTATCGGCAGAGGGCCAACCAAGGCTTTTCGAAGCCTTCTACACTACAAAAGCGGAAGGCATGGGTATGGGTTTGGCTATTAGTCGTTCAATCGTCGAAGCGCACGGCGGACGACTATGGGCAACGCCAAATGCCGGTTTTGGCGCGACCTTCCAGTTCGTGTTACCTGCGCACACCGGAAGCGCAGGTGGTTGAGGATTGGCGATGTCGAGCCATAAGTCTTAGCGTTCATGGACTAAGGTCCAATAGAACGCCTGTGACTTCGGAGGCAGGGAGTGACCCTGAGCCCTGCCTATCTGGAGGCTTTCGGCTGGCTGGTATTAGATAAACGATTATCGCGAATAAGCGGCCTGGATTAACCAGGAAAAGAAATGATTTAAGTTACGGAGCTGGAGCGCCGTGTGACTGAGTTATCACGATATCGTCTCGAGGTTTTGCGGAAGGACGACGCGTTCGTCCTTTATCGCGGCAGGAGTCAGTACGATGAGTCTCAGATTCTGGTGCTTTCACCTGCGGTGGAGTATCCCGCGCCGGACACTCTTAAACGGTTGGAGCACGAATATTCCCTTAGAGCAGAGTTGGGATCCGCTTGGGCAGCTCGACCGATTGCAATTACTCATCACTGGGAACGTACTGTCCTCGTGCTAGATGATCCGGGCGGAGTTCCTCTCGATCAACTACGCGACCAGCCATTGGACTTAGCCGTTTGGTTGCGCCTGGCAGTTGGCCTTGCGAGCGCGATCGGACGATTGCATCAGCAGGGCCTCATCCACAAGGATATTAAGCCGGCTAACGTCCTTGCCAACCCGCAGAGCGGCCGCTGCTGGGTGAAAGGATTTGGTATCGCATCGCGGCTCCCACGCGAGCGCCAATCGGCAGACCCTCCCGAGCTTGTGGCAGGAACACTCGCCTACATGGCGCCTGAGCAGACTGGGCGGATGAATCGTTCTATCGATTCGCGGAGCGACCTCTATTCACTTGGGGTCACGCTCTACGAGGTGCTGACCGGGACTCTCCCATTCATGGCTTCTGATCCGATGGAATGGGTGCACTGCCACATTGCCAGGCGGCCAGTCGCCCCCGGCGAACGGTTTAACAATGTGCCGGCTCCGGTTTCGGCAGTGATCATGAAGCTGCTCGCCAAAACAGCCGAGGAACGGTACCAGACAGCGGCAGGTGTGCAGCGTGATCTTGAGCGCTGTCTGGAATTGCTCGAGGGATCGTCCGGCACCCGCCGGATCCGCCATAGCCGTTCAATATCTTCGCAGAATCCAGCTTCAGCCGAATCCGCAACGGCGGATCCTCACGATCCGTTACGGCGCGCGGGGATCCGACTTCGCCAGTCCGAGGGAGAAACAGTATCTTCAAGGGAGGCTACGTCGGATCCGGTGGCTGCCGGACGCACCCTCTCTGGAGCGAATGACGAGGTAAAGTCAATCGCAGAATTCCCGCTTGGCGAGTACGACTTACCAGACCGGCTCCTGATTCCCGAAACACTGTATGGGCGAGCACGCGAGATCGATGCCTTGCTCGCCTCATTTGACCGCGTGGTTGCAAGCGGCAAATGCGAGCTGGTGCTCGTTTCCGGATATTCGGGTATCGGCAAATCGTCCGTCGTCAATGAACTCCACAAGGCGCTGGTTCTGCCTCGCGGCCTTTTTGCATCGGGTAAGTTCGACCAATACAAGCGTGATGTTCCCTATTCGATTCTGGGGCAGGCCTTCCAGGACCTGATCCGGCCGCTCCTCGGGAAGAGCGATGCCGAGCTGAGCCAATGGCGTGATACTCTTCGAGAAGCATTGGATCCGAACGGACAGCTCGTGGTCGATCTCGTACCCGAGCTGGCGCTCATCCTCGGCGAGCAGCCGCCCGTCCCAGAACTTCCGCCACAGGACGCGCAGCGCCGTTTCCAGCTAGTGTTCCGTCGCTTCGTCAACGCTTTCGCGAAGCCCGAGCATCCGCTGACGCTGTTCCTCGACGATCTCCAATGGCTCGACACGGCTACCCTCGATCTAATAGAGGACTTGCTGACGTCCGACTTTGCTCAGAAGCCGGGTTTGTCAGGCAGAGAAGAACAACCAAATCGGGCGACGCAATTGGATGTGCAGCATTTGCTGTTGATCGGTGCTTACCGGGATAACGAGGTCAACGCCAGCCATCCGCTGAAGCGCAAACTAGAAGCGATCCGCCGTGCGGGCGCGCTCGTGCAGGAGATCACTCTAGCTCCGCTTACCCACGAAGATCTGAAAGGATTGATCGCGGATTCGCTCCGGTGCGCACCGGACCGGGTGGCGCCGCTGGCGCTTATGGTGCAGGAGAAGACGGGAGGCAACCCGTTTTTCGCCATTCAGTTTATTTCTGCGCTTGCCGAAGAGGGGCTGCTCACCTTCGACCATGATATGGCGCGCTGGTCCTGGGATCTCGGTCGTATCTACGCCAAGGGCTACACCGATAATGTTGTCGACCTCATGCTTGGGAAGCTGAACCGTTTGCCGGTCCAGACTCAGAACACACTGAAAGAGTTTGCCTGCCTCGGTAACAGTGCCGAGGCCGCCACGCTTTCCATCGTTCTCGGGAAAACAGAGGAGGAGGTACACTCGGATTTGTGGGAAGCTCTACGTCTGGGGTTCATCGCGCGCTCAGACGGCTCCTATCAGTTTATCCACGATCGAGTCCAGGAAGCCGCATATTTACTGATTCCGGAAGAGTTACGCGCCGAGGCGCATCTGCGCATCGGTCGTCAACTCTATTCAAGTACGCTGCCGGAAGCGACCGCTGAGAACATCTTCAGAGTCGTAAACCAGCTGAATGCCGGCGCGAGCCTCATTACCGAGCGTACAGAGAAAGAGCGAGTCGCGGAGCTCAACCTCGCGGCAGGTCTGAAGACCAAGGCTTCGGCGGCTTACGATCTGGCACGCGACTATTTCGCACTCGGAATGGCGATGGTCGGGCGAATTGGTTGGGAAACGCGCTATGACCTTGCGCTGAGCTTGTGGCTGGAACTAGCCGAGTGCGAGTTTTTAACTGGAAACATTGAAACTGCTGAGAGCTTGATTTGGGAAGTGCTGCAAAGATCCAGATCGAAACTCGACAAAGCTGCCGCCTATCGATTGAGGGTCCAACTCTGCGTGATGAAAACGCAGAATGCGCAAGCCGTTGACATCGCCCTAGAGTGCCTTGGTCTTTTTGGAATACAGATGCTCCCGCATCCCACCTCACAGCAGGTACAGAACGAATATGAAGAGGTGTGGAAGAATCTGAACGGGCGGTCGATTGAAACCCTGATCGAGCTCCCCAGGATGAGTGACCCGGAGATGCAGACGGCAATGAGTGTACTGTCCACACTCTCTGCTCCTGCAATGAATACCGATACCAATCTGTTCCGCCTCCTCATCTGCCACATGGTGAACGTAAGTATCGAATACGGGATCACGGCTGCTTCGACCCATGGCTACGCTTGGTTTGGCGTAATCTTGGGTCCTGTCTTTCATCGCTACAAAGAGGGGTATCGATTCGGAAAGTTGGCCCTCGAGCTGGTCGAGAAATACGATTTCCTCGGCTGGAAAGCAAAGGTGTATTACGCGATGGAGTCTGTGCTTCTCTGGACACAGCCGCTCGACTCGGCCATAGACTTTGTCCGAGCTGCCTTCCTCACCGGACTTGAAACGGGAGACCTCACGTTTGCGTGCTATAGCAGCCACCACTTGGTGACCGACCTGCTTTTGCGAGGAGAACGCCTGGATCAAGTATGGCTGGAGTCAATGAAAGCGCTCGATTTTGCTCGGGATGCTAAGTTCCAGGACGTGGCAGATTGTGTCCTGAGCATCCAGCGTTTCGTTCAGAAAACTCGGGGGCAGAATGGAGGGTTTTCGACTGATGCTGATGAAAGCGCTTTTGAAGCCCAGCTGCTTGAGAGCCCTATGCCAACGAAGCTTTGCTGGTATTGGATTCTAAGACTGTGGGCGCACTTTATGTCTGGCCATTACGCGGCAGCTATGGCGGCAAGCGAAAAGGCAAAAGCACTTCTCTGGGCGTCGGAGGGTCATATCCAGCTGCTCGACTACTTCTACTATACCGCACTATCAGTGGCCGCGTTCCGGAACCAGGTGCCGCCCGAAAAACAAGGCGAATTGCTGGATCAACTGACTCGGCACGTGGCACAGCTTAAAGAGTGGGCTGAGAATTGTCCGTCTACTTTTCGGGACAAGTACGCTCTGGCGGCGGCCGAATTGGCCCGCATTGAGGACCGCGAGCTCGATGCTGAACGCTTTTACGAGCAGGCTATCCGCTCAGCTCGGGAGAATGGTTTTATACACAATGAAGGGCTGGGCAATGAACTCGCCGCACGGTTTTATGCAGCCCGAGGCTTCGAGAAGATCGCGAATGCTTACTTGCGGGACGCTCGATACTGTTTTCTCCGTTGGGGAGCCGATGGCAAGGTGCGGCAGCTTGATGAGTCATACCCGCATCTCAGCGAGGAAGGCAGGGAGAGGGTCTCGCAGCGCAGTGAAGTTCCGGATGCGACGACCACGATCGGGGCATCAGTAGAACATCTGGATCTCGGAACGGTAATTAAAGTGTCCCAAGCAATCTCAGGTGAGATTGTACTAGAGAAGCTGATCGACACACTGATGCGAACCGCAATCGAACATGCAGGTGCGCAACGCGGTGTTCTCATTCTTCAACCCGGGTCCGAACAGCGAGTAGAGACCGAAGCTACGACTAACGGTGACAGTATCGTGGTGCATTCGGAGGTGGCGGCCGCAAACCCCGCTGCACTGCCGGAATCAATGGTCCACTATGTCGCGCGGACTCACGAAACGGTGATTCTCGACGATGCTTCACGCCAGAATTCGTTTTCCGAGGATGCCTACATTCGCCGGCATCACCCCCGCTCGATCCTCTGCATGCCGCTGATTAACCAAGCCAAACTGATCGGTGTGCTCTACCTCGAAAACAACCTGGCGCCTCAGGTGTTTACGCCAGCGCGGATAACGGTATTAAGATTACTAGCTTCGCAAGCAGCGATTTCTTTGGAAAATACTCGTCTTTACCGTGACCTCGAGACGCGCGAGGCAAAGATCCGGCGCTTGGTAGACTCTAACATTATTGGGATCCACATCTGGAATCTCGAAGGTGAAATTATCGAGGCTAACGGAGCCTTTCTGCGGATGCTGGAATACAGCCGCGCGGATCTTGTTTCGGGCCGTATGCGCTGGACGGAACTGACGCCAGCCGAATGGAGTGAGCGCGACCGACATGCGGTGGCAGAAATAGTCAGTACGGGAATTTTCCAACCATTCGAAAAAGAGTACTTCCGCAAAGACGGCAGCCGCGTGCCGGTCCTGATGGGCGGCGCCGTTTTCGAACGAGGTGGCAACGAAGGGGTTGCTTTTGTGCTCGATCTGAGTCAACAAAAACGCGCCGAAGGCGAACGCAAGATGGCGGAAGCAGCGGTGCAGAGAATGCAGGCGGAGTTGGCCCACATTACCCGGGTGACAACCCTAGGGGAGCTGACCGCCTCGCTCGCTCATGAAATCAGCCAACCATTGGCCGCAGTGGTAACAAACGCCAACGCCGGCATGCGCTGGCTCTCTGGCGATTCACCTAACCTGACTGAAGCCCAGGAAGCGATTCGCCGGATCGCTCGCGACGGAAAACGCGCTGGCGATGTGATCACCCGCGTACGCGCTCTCTTTAAAAAAGCTCCGGCTGCGCAAGAACCGGCCGCTATTAATGAAATCATTCAAGAAGTTCTCGCGGTTACCCAGTATGAAGTGCAACGCAATAGAGTATCGCTAGAGACTAGGCTAGAAGATGACCTGCCGGTTATAATTGGTGACAAGGTGCAGCTCCAACAGGTGATTCTTAACCTCTTTGTGAACGCCATCGAAGCCATCAGTGGATTGCCGGAGGGAGCACGAGAGCTGAAGATCAGCTCTTGCACAGTCGCCGATAGTGGATCGGTTAGCACGGGCGAAAGCTTGGCTGTTATAGCTCGAACCCACGTGTTAGTTGTGGTGGAAGACTCAGGTCCGGGACTGGATCCGAACAGCCTTGGTCATTTGTTCGACGCGTTTTATACGACTAAGCCTCAGGGCTTGGGCATGGGACTCGCGATCAGTCGTTCAATTATCGAAGCCCACGGTGGACGATTGTGGGCAACGGCCGGCGTGCCGCGGGGCGCTGTTTTTCAGTTCACGTTGCCCATTCCTGGAGAGCAGACGTTGTGAACGTTGTTTGGCGACGGCGATGCTCATGAGTGTGTCGGATTTTGCCGCGGAGCGGCTATAGAATGTAGGCCAGGGCTTCAGCCAAAACATAAGCGTTAACTTAAGCGTTTGGTGGGGCGAGGCTCCCGATCGTCCTGTTAGTGGCTACGGAGAATTGAGCCCTTGTAGAGTTACCTGGTCCTGTAAGGCCGTTGGACGCGCCGAGCCGCGGGTCAACGTTTTGCAGCTACCTCGGGTCGGGACTCGAGAAATGGTGACGTACATTAGTCCAACGGTGCGCCTGTCCGCGGGCCGCACTGCAAACCCCGGCTCGGCGAGGGTTACGGCCTCGAAACATCTTGGGAATAAGCACATCAGCGGCTTCGTTAACATCGTAACGCCGGAAGGGAGCCTCGCCCCACCAAACTTAAACCGACCCAGGACTGAAGCCCTGAGCTGTAATGTATAACCGCTTCGCGGTAAATCCGACGGACACCCAGGATGCAACCCCGAGAAATTATCCTTTTAATTCAGAAAGACTCAAGCGTGAGTTCGGAAGCCATCAAACGGTTCCCCGCTGACAGTCCGCAATCGACCGGTAGAACTGCGCCGGTGATTGCTGCTGCGGCCTCAGAAGCTAAAAAGAAGGCGGCCTCGGCGATATCGTTTGGTTCAACGATTCGCCCGAGCGGATACCATTTGATCAGTTGATCAAATAGCGCCGGGTTTTTATCAACTTGCTCCTGCCAAATCGGCGTTCTAACCGTTCCTGGTAAAATAATGTTCGCCCGGATCCCAACGGGTCCAAGCTCAGTGGCCAACGATTTGACATAGCTGATCAGACCCGCCTTGGCTGCGCTATAAGCCGGATGGCCTAATGCAATGAGGGCATTTACTGATCCGATCACCACGATATTGCCCTTCTTTTTGGACATCATCCCTTGTAGGACAGCTTGAACGGAATGCATGGTTCCGTTGAGGTTAGTGTCTACATCGTGATGCCACGATTCAATGGTCGTTTTGCGTATGGTAGACAATGATGCAACACCGGCATTTGCAACCAGGATGTCGACAGTTCCATGAGTCCGAATCGCAGCACCTATTTTCTCGAATACGGCGGTTGTATCAGTGAGATCCGCGAGAACTGGATACACTTTGCCGGTCAGTCCGGCGCATTCGGCCACAACGTGATCCAGCCCAGATTCAACCCGGTCCTGCGCCAGAACAGTGTCCCCCGAGAAAACAAAACGGTAGACCAGCGTGTGGCCAATCCCGCCCGCTGCTCCGGTGACTAATACGATTCGTGCCATACAGAATAATGCTGCAACAACCTACTATTTAATTGCTCCTAAGGCCAAGCCTCGAACCAGATAGCGTTGCAACGACGCAAAAAGCACGGCAACTGGCGCACTGGCCAAAAGTGTTGCCGCCATGACATGATCCCATTCGACTGAGTAGCGGCCTCCGACCAGAGAGAAAATCTGTAAGGTCAGAGTGAACTTCTGGGTCGATCGAAGCAACGTGAGAGCCAAGACGAATTCGTTCCAACAATAGAGAAAAACAAAAATGGCGGTGACACCCAACGCCGGCAGGGTCAGAGGTAACAATATCAGACGAAGCCGCTGGAAGGTTGAGGCGCCATCGAGCCGGGCTGCTTCTTCCAACTCGATCGGAATCGTGCCGAAGTAGGCCTGAAGCATCCAAATAGCAAAGGCAAGATTGAACGCGATATAGACCAGAACCAATGCCCACAGCTGATCGACCAGGCCCATGGTCGCCATCAGCCTGAAAATCCCTAGAACTAGAACGACCGGCGATAGCATTTGTGTAACTAAGAGGAATTGGCGAAACAGGCGTTTACCTCGGAATTCCATCCGCCCGGTTGCGTAGGCGGCGGGAATGGCAATCAATAGACAAAGCGCCGTGGTAGTACAGCTGACGAGAGCGCTATTGACCAGCGCCTGCCCGAAGCCGACGGCGTGCCACATGTCGGCAAAGTTTTGCAACCGAATGTGCTTGGGAAGCCAAACCGGCGGGAACGTCAGGACCTCGGCGCGCGGCTTGATTGCGGTCGAAAGCATGACGGAAAATGGAAAAAGTGTCGTAATAACAAATGGCGATAAGCAGAACCAATAGAGAACACTTTTTTTGAGGTATGAGCGTTTATATAGAAGGCTGGTCGGTAATCCCATATTCATAACACGGCTAGCCGCAGCCAAAGTGGATTTCTGTCCCGAAGGGACGACAGGACTCAGCCTGGGGTTTTAACCCCAGGAACGTGCCCAAACCGAGACCCGCGCCGAAGGGGCGGCAGATATTCTGATCGTCTGTCTGTTTGAAGACGCCCATGTAATCCGGGGCAATGGTTCTACCGCCACCTTCGGGGCGGGACTTTTTTTTATCGATACCTGGGGTTAAAACCCCAGGCTGAGTCCTATAGTCCCTTCGGGACAGGTCTTCCACAAAATCAGAAAGCTGATCAAAGGCCAAGGCCCATACCTGCCCACGTTTTCGACTCCACATCACATACCGCACAAACAACCGAGCACGAGCACGAAAAATCCTCGCGAAGTTCATCGATTTGCTGGGCCGCACTGCAATTTACTTTCTACCTTCTTCTCCAGATTCCTCCCGCATAGCTAGTACTGCATAGGTAATTGTGAAGCCCGAAAGGATGACAAACATCACGAGCGAAAGGGCGGCAGCGCTATCCAGCTTGCCGTAACGAAAGGCCAGTTTGTACAGCCAGGTGACGAAGATATCGGTACTGTTGGCGGGATCGCCTTGGGTCATTACCCATATCAATGGGAAGGAGTTAAAAACGTAGATGACGTTCAAAACCAGCGCGATATTGATGAAGGGGCGGAGCAACGGCAACGTCAGGTGACGCCAACATTGCCAGGCACTAGCTCCATCGATCCTTGCCGCCTCGTAGATTTCGCTGGGAATTGAGGCTAAACCTCCGAGAAATACCGTGACCGAAAACGGGACAGAAACCAAAATTCCGATCGCGATCTCGACCGGAAAAGCGGTGCCGCTGGTCGCCAGCCACGCAATCGGCTGCCGAATTACTCCTAGATTGAAGAGGGTGGCGTTCATCATGCCGGATTGACCGTCCATTGCCCAGCGCCAGACGATACCGGTCATGGTCAACGAAAGCGCCCAGGGCAGCATGATGATGACCCGAGCGATTCTGCGGCCAGCAAACTTTTCGTTGAGAATTAAGGCGATCGGCATCGAGAAAGTTACCGAGCCGCCGACCACACCGGTGGTCCAAATTAACGTTCTTACCAGGCAACCGGTGAATAGCGGTTCGGCAATGAGATGGGCAAAATTCGCAAGGCCGATGAAGCCTTTCACCTGTCCGAACCGAGTAACCGCGTGGGTCGACATGTCGACCAAATCCCAGAGCGGGTAACCGATTATCCAGAACGTCAAAACCAGCGTTGGCAGAATCAGCAGATAGGGCGCAGCACTGCGACCAAACTGAGTAGAATTTACGCGACTTGTTTGAAATGCGTATCCGCTCATTAGCCCAAAATCCTATTTAAGATCCGCAGCCCCGAAATTCTCCGGGGTGAATTACACAGATTACGCAGATTCTAACAGGTTTGGCGAACTGATATAGGCGAAGCGCAGCCGGACTAGAAAATCTCACGCAAAGACGCAAAGGCGCAAAGGTTAAGACGGAGGAAAAGATAGATTCACAGAGGATCAAAACGGTCGAAGGAATAGTTACAAGGCGTTTCACCACTCACTGCTACCCATCTGCCTAAATCTGTGTCCATCTGCGGTTCGTTTCGTCTTAACCTTTGCGCCTTTGCGTCTTTGCGTGAGGATTTTCGGTGTGGGTGTGACTCCGCCGAGCGGTCGAGCCTATTGCTGCTCGAGGATAGAATCGATCGACCCGGCCGCTTCCTTGAGGGCTGGTTCCGGTTTAGCTTCATCGGTGTAAACCTTTTGTAATGCTCTAATCGTGGTGTCGGCTATCTGTTCCCAGTTAGGGATGAGCGGGGCAAAATGAGCATAGGGCAACATGTCGGTGAATGCCTTGAGCTGCGGATCATTGGTGAACTGCGGTTGGTCGGCCTCCACCTTGGTTACCGGCAAGAAGCCTTCCTTGGTCGTAAACTCAATTCGCCATTTCGGGCTGAATGCGGCTTCGCTCAAGAACAGCCAAGCGATCTTTTTCTGTTGGCTCGATCTAAATAGCATCATGCTGTCCGTCACGCCGTAGGTGGCTTTGGTGGTCCCGGCGGGAATCGGTGCGATCCCGTAATTAAGATTCGGCGCGTCGGTTTTAATTTGGCCGCGTAACCACGGCCCGGTGAGTATCACGCCAATGCGGCCCTGTTTGAACAGCCGTTCGATATCCTGACGATTGCAGCCCGTCGGATTCGGCTCAGTTAGTCCCTCATCGATTAGACTGCGATAAAGTGCCAAGGCGGCAACCGCGGCCGGATTGGCGATCCCTGACTTGGTTCCCTCGATCAATTCACCGCCATGAGTCCACAGCGAATAATACCAGTATGCATCGGTCTCGATCTCCTTGCCTTGTAACGCAAACCCGTAAATGTCACTGCCGAGCGCCCTGATCTTTTTCGCGTCGGCCATCAACGTATCCCAGTTCTCGGGCGGATCGTTTATTCCGGCCTTAGCAAAAATATCTTTGTTATAGTACATCGCTCGGGCGGAGGCAGCGACTGGCAAGCCGTAGAGTTTCCCGCTGATGGTGGAAGGTTCCAAAAAATTTTCCAGGAACCGGGCTTTGAACTCGGGGGCAATGTATGAATCGAGCGGTTCTGCGACGTCGTTTTTAACGAAATCCACCAGCCAACGTGTGCCGATCATCGCGATGTCGGGCGGGGTACCGCCGGCAATATCGGTAGTAAGCCTTTGCTCTAAGTTGTCCCACGGCACCACCTCAATCTTGACATCGACATCCGGATGGGCGGCACTGAAATCCTTGGCCATCCCTTCAAAGATTCCTTGGGTCGCTGCGCTATAATACGCGACGACAACCCGGAGCTGTGTTTTTGCCTCAGCTGAGATACTAGCGAACGCCAAGGTGGCGGTACCGAGCAGTATACCCAGGGCTTTGCGCATTGTTGCTAACTGAAAAGGGGTTTGTGGTTGATCCTGGGATTCGGCGTTCGCCGCTCCAGTGTTACTGAAACGGCAATACAATTGAACAGAAACCGAGCGACGAAAACCGAAAAGAAGAAGGCACACAGGGTCAACCTTCAACATTGGGTCTCAGGGTCTCAGGCGCCCAGGGTCACGTCTCAACCTTCACCTTCTACATTGGATGGCCGATCAGCTGCCCGACATGACGCTTGGTTGGTGTCGAATAGCGATAGGTCCAAATTTTCGTACGGACAACTATCTGGATCCATCTAACGCGTAAATACCTGATAAAAAGGCATAAACGTAAATCATGAGGCGCTGGCACGCATCCTGCCCCTGACTTGGTCGACTATGACCTCTGCGCCCCAGCAGCCTCCGTCACCTGACAAACCTGCGGTCTCGGATCAACCATCGAAACCTGCGGTCAAGCCGGCTCGTAAGCGTCGCCGTTGGCTGCTCGTGCTCGGGATATTGATGGCCGCAATCCTCCTTTTCTTAGGAGTTCCGCGTGTGATCCACGCGTTTAACACCATCTCGACCGATGACGCCTATGTGAATGGGTATGTGACGTTTGTCGCGCCGCGCGTGAGCGGTCAGGTAATCCGGGTTCTGGTCGATGATAATAACCGGGTGAAACAAGGTGATGTGCTGGTTGAGCTTGACCCACAGCCGTACAAGGTACAGGTCGCAATTAAACAAGCAGCGGTTAGCACCGCTCAGGCGAACCTGGTGTTAGCGCAAGATAACGTTAGGGGTTTGATCGGCCAGGCGCGGAGCAACCGGTTCAAACTCGCCCGCGCCATCGAGGACGTCGACAATCAGATTGCGTTGCTGCGAGCACGCGTTGCGACGTGGGAACAAGAAAAGGCGACTCTCGTGCTTGCTCAGCAGGAGTTTGACCGGGCTCAACGTTTGCTGGCAACGAAGGTAGTAAGCCAAGAGGACTATGACGAGCGGCGCGAAGCATTGGATGTGGCCAAAGCACAGGTGGCCCAGGCGTTGGAGTATATTTATCAGGCGCGTGTCGCTCTCGGGCTGGAGCCTCAAGCTGCTCAAGGAAAGACACTGGCCGATGTGCCGGACGATCTTGACCAGACGTTCTCTTCCGTTCGCCAAGCCCTGGAAGAACTTCGTCAAAGCGCGGCCCAGCTCGGCGTTTTTCCGTCGTCGTACGGTCTGACCCCTAAGCAAATGTTAGAAGAATTTCACCGGCGCGTTCCCGGTGGCGACTTGGATCAAATCTATTCCGAGATCGTGGAGAAGGCTCCAACTCTAAAAGTAGCTGAAACGAATTTGGTACAGGCCCAAAGCGATCTCGATGACGCCAAGCTCAACCTAAGCTACTGCACGGTCTATGCGGAAATTGACGGCGTTATTACTCGCCGCAATGTGAATCCCGGGGACAACCTTGAGGCCAGACAAAGCGTCATGGCCATCCGCTCGCTGCGTGATATCTGGATCGACGCCAATTTTAAGGAGACCCAGCTCCGCAATTTGCGCATCGGCCAACATGTCGACCTGGAGCTGGATATGTACGGAGGGAAACACACTTTTGAGGGACGGATCTCCGGTTTCACCATGGGTACAGGTTCAACGTTGGCTTTGTTACCAGCGCAGAACGCGACGGGCAATTTCGTTAAAGTGGTGCAGCGACTGCCGGTGCGAATCGACGTAGTCAACTACGATCCGGACAAGCTGCCGCTCTTCGTTGGGCTCTCGGTAACCCCGACAGTGGATTTGAGAAGTACGCCTACCGGTCCGAACGCCGGCAAGTTTCTTCAGGCGCCAGAACAGACCGCGGGGTCCGTTAGCCCGACGCCATGAATACCAATACGGCTGCCATATCAGTACCCTTTGAGCCGGCCAGGCCCCGAGTCTTTAACCCGTGGCTCATTGCGTTCGCAGTGGTGGTGCCGACATTTATGGAGGTGCTCGATACCACCATCGCCAATGTGGCGCTGCGCTACATCGCCGGAGGGCTCTCCGCGGCTGTTACCGACAGCGAATGGGTCATAACTAGTTATTTGGCCGCTAACGCTATTATTCTCCCGATTTCTGGTTGGCTGGCCGCGCATTTGGGGCGGCGCAACTATTTCCTGCTCTCGATCGCCATCTTTACCATCAGCTCCGGGCTGTGTGGCATGGCCACGAGCCTCGGTCAGTTAATCTTTTTCCGGGTTCTGCAGGGTCTCGCCGGCGGTGGTCTTCAACCCTCCAGTCAGGCGATTCTGCTGGATAGTTTCCCCCCGGAAAAGCAGGGGGCAGCCCAGACGCTCTTTGGCGTTGCCGCATTGCTGGCGCCCGTGATCGGACCAACCCTGGGCGGCTACATCACCGATGAGTATTCCTGGCGGTGGATTTTCTATATCAATCTGCCAACCGGCGCGCTCGCGTTGTTTCTGTGCTGGCTCATGGTGCGGGATCCGGAGTACCTCCGAGAGCACCGAAAGGAACTCAATAAGCGGCCGCTGAATTTCGATTTCGTCGGCCTAAGCCTGTTGGTGCTCACGATCGTCTGCTGGGAAGTGGTCTTAAGCAAAGGCCAGGAGTGGGATTGGCTCAGTGACGCTTTCGGACGCATACAAGTTTTGCTTGCCCTTTTTCTTATCGGAGGCGCCGGCCTGGTTTTTTGGGAAATGCGTCACGCCAGTCCCATCGTTAATTTCCGGCCGCTGCGTGATCGGAACTTTGCTATCTCCTCGGTGATTATTTTTCTTTCCTTCGCCGTGCTCTACGGGACTAGCACCCTTTTGCCGGCGTTATTGGAATCGCTGTTTGGCTACGACGCATTCCATGCCGGGCTGGTTCTGTCGCCATCGGGTGTTTCCGCGATCCTGGCCCTGATCGTTGTCGGTGCATTGTTGGGCCGCAGAGTGGACGCACGTTGGCTGATTGCCGCCGGCTTATTGATTCTCGCCGCCGGTAATTTCTGGATGTCGCAACTCAACCTGGATATATCCCCCTGGCAAGCAGTCTGGCCGCGAGTGGTTATGATAGCCGGCTTGGGTATGATCTTCGCGCCATTGAATGTGGCTGCTTATCTCTACATCCCGCTTCCCTTGCGCGGCGCGGCCGTCGGCGTCTTCGCGCTACTGCGCAACGAAGGCGGCAGCTTCGGCACTTCGACCGGCCAAACGATCGTCGAGCGACGCGAGATATTCCATGCGTTGCGGCTGAACGAGGGTCTCGACCGGCTGAATCCCGCGGTGCATTCCTACTTCGGACAGGTCCAGCCAGTCTTCCTGCAATACACAGGAGATTCGGTCGCTTCGCACCGGATGGCTCTGCAGTCCCTTGAAGATCTTCGCGAACAACAGGCTTCCTCGCTTGCCTATTTTGACGCCTTCCTGATTTTCGCGGTGGTCAGCGTTCTACTCGCCATTCTGGTGTTGCTGATGAAGCGCTCCGTTGCTGAAAAAGGGGCTCATGCCGCTGCTGAGTAGCCAGGCGCTACTTCACAACCAAAGGCGGAATACAAATCTGCTATTAAGATTGGGGCACAGGCCAACCAATCGGGTTTAGTCTTGGCTGGCCGCTCTCAGCGGACGATTGGGACCCGTAAATGCTGGCTGATTCTCGAAAGCTTGAGCGAAACGCGAATTTTCGGACAAGGTATGTATATATGACACTGCCGGAGCGGATTGCTATAGATTCCGAGATCAGGGTCGATAAACCGTGCGTGAAAGGAACTCGGCTTGCGGTCTGCGTACTCTCGCAGAAAATGGCCAGGGGCGAGAGCGAGGCAGAACTCTTGCAAGCCTACCCTCAGTTGGAGAAAAGGAGTCTGGTCTGTGATAGAGCTCTCAACATATAGCCTCGAGCTGCTTCGGAATGATAAAGAGCTTAACCTCTACCGTGGCAGTAGCGAGTACCGTGACTCTCACATTCTGGTGCTTTCACCTGCGGTGGAATATCCCGCGCCGGAAACGCTGAAACGGCTAGAGCACGAATATTCTCTCAGAAAAGAGCTGGAATCCGCTTGGGCTGCTCGGCCGATTGAGATTACTCATCACTGGAACCGCACTGTGCTCGTCTCAGAGGATCCGGGCGGTGTTCCTCTCGATCAACTCCTTGGTCAACCGTTGGAATTGGCCTTTGCGTTGCGCCTGGCGGTCGACCTTTCAGGCGTAATCGATCGCTTGCATCAGCGGGGCATCATTCACAAGGATATTAAGCCAGCCAATGTCCTGGCTAACCCCCATACCGGCGGCTGCTGGCTGAAAGGGTTTGGTATCGCATCGCGACTCCCACGCGAACGCCAAACCGCCAAGCCACCCGAGCTGGTGGCAGGAACGCTCGCCTACATGGCGCCCGAGCAGACGGGACGGATGAATCGTTCCATCGATTCCCGGAGCGATCTCTATTCGCTCGGCGTCACGCTTTACGAAATGCTGACTGGGAGTCTTCCATTCACGGCGACCGATCCGATGGAATGGGTGCACTGCCACATTGCCAGAGATCCAGTCCCGCCCCGAGAGCGGTTAGAGAACGTCCCGGCTTGTGTCTCTGCAATCATCATGAAGCTGCTGACCAAGACGGCTGAGGAACGCTACCAGACAGCAGCCGGCGCTGAGCGTGATCTTCGACGCTGCCTGGTCGAATGGGAAACTCAATGCCGCATCGAGGAATTCGCGCTTGGGGAACACGACACGCCAGACCGGCTACTAGTTCCCGAGAAATTGTACGGGCGCGCACACGAGATCGATACCTTGCTTGCCTCCTTTGACCGTGTCGTAGCGAGCGGCACCCCGGAGTTGGTGCTCGTCTCCGGATATTCCGGTATCGGCAAGTCCTCCGTCGTCAATGAGCTTCACAAAGTGCTGGTTCCGCCGCGCGGCCTCTTTGCATCAGGCAAGTTCGACCAGTACAAACGTGACATTCCTTATGCCACTTTAGCGCAAGCCTTTCAAAGTCTTATCCGTTCGCTTCTGAGCAAGAACGAAGCCGAGCTGCGCACTTGGCGGGACGCCCTTCATGGGGCGTTAGGGCCAAACGGATCGATTATTGTGGATCTGGTTCCCGAATTGAAGCTCATCATAGGAGAACAGCCACCGGTTCCTGCTCTTCCGCCACGGGACGCGCAACGCCGCTTCCAACTGGTGTTCCGGCGATTTATCGGGGTATTTGCACGGCCGGAACATCCGCTTGCCCTGTTCCTTGACGATCTGCAATGGCTCGACGCGGCAACGCTCGATTTGCTCGAAGATCTGGTGAGCTCCGACTTCGCAGACAAGCCGGGTTTGCCAGCCGGAGAGGAAAAGCTACGTCGGACTTCGCAGTCGGATGTGCAGCACTTGATGTTGGTGGGCGCCTACAGAGACAACGAAGTTAATTCCTTCCACCCGCTGATGCGCAAGCTCGAAGCCATCCGCCAAGCTGGAGCAAGAGTGAAGGAGGTCATCCTTACGCCCCTGGCCCTTTCAGACGTGGGCCGGTTGATTGCCGATGCTCTTCACATCGAACCGGAGCGGGTTACTCCGCTGGCACGACTGGTCCACGAAAAGACTGCTGGCAATCCATTTTTTGCCATTCAGTTTCTTTCTGCGCTGGCCGAGGAGGCGTTAGTCACCTTCGATCATCGCGATGGGAGATGGTTTTGGGACCTGAGTCGCATTCAGGCCAAAGGTTACACCGATAATGTGGTGGACCTCATGGTCGGAAAGTTGAATCGCCTGCCCATCCAAACCCAGAAGGCGCTACAAGAGTTTGCCTGCCTGGGAAACAGTGCCGAGATCGCCACGCTTTGCATCGTTCACGGGACATCGGAGGAGGAGGTCCACTCGGATCTGTGGGAGGCTCTGCGTCAGGAGTTCATCGTGCGTTTGGAAGGCTCCTACAAGTTTGTCCATGACCGTGTCCAGGAAGCAGCCTATTCACTGATCCCGGAACAAGTACGCGCCGAGGCCCATTTGCGAATAGGGAGGCTGCTTACAGCGCGCACTCCGCCAGAGCGGCGGGAAGAGGCCGTCTTTGAGATCGTCAACCAGATCAATCGCGGCGCCGCCTTGATCACGTCACAAGCCGAGCGCGACCAAACAGCCGAGCTCAACCTTATCGCGGGCAAGCGCGCCAAGGCCTCCACAGCCTACACCTCAGCACTCAAGTATCTCATCGCCGGCGCAGCAGTTTTTGGAAATGACTCATGGGAACGCCGGCATGAGCTCGCTTTCGACCTGGAATTGAACCGAGCCGAATGCGAATTCCTGACCGGACAGTCGGCGGCTGCGGACGAGCGTCTGAAGATGCTTTTATCTCGCGCCGCAAATACGAGCGAACTAGCGACGGTCACCTGTTTGCGCGTCGATCTGTACTCGACTCTCAGCCACAGCAGCGAGCGCGCGGTTGCCGTCTTTCTCGACTATCTTCGACATTTGGGCATCGAATGGGCTCCCCATCCAACAAAAGAGGAAGCACAACGTGAATACGAGCGGATCTGGATAAAGCTCGGAAGTCGCACGATCGAGGAGCTTATTGATCTGCCCTTGATGAGCGACCCGACATCCCTCGCGACTCTGGATGTTCTGACCAAGGTCAGCCCGCCTGCACTGTTTTCGGATCCGAACCTTGGTTCCCTCGTCTTCTGCAGGGCGATTAATCTCAGCCTCGAGCATGGCAACTGCGACGGTTCGTGCGCCGCCTATGTACACCTGAGCATGATAGCCGGTCCGTACTTCGGCAACTACAAGGATGGATTTCGATTCGGTAGGCTCGGCTATGAACTGATCGAAAAACGCGGATTCAAACGCTACCAGGCCAGGACCTATTTGTTGTTCGGAAGTTTCGTCATACCATGGACGAAACATGTCCGGGCCGGCCGTGACCTGATACGCCAGGCCTTCGAATTCGCGAACAAGATCGGCGACCTCACTTTTGCGACATACAGCTGCTACAACCTGAACACGAACCTTCTGGCGGCGGGAGACCCGCTTGTTGAGGTGCAACGTGAAGCCGAGAATGGCCTCGAGTTTGCTCAAAAGGCTCGGTTTGGGCCCGTCATTGACTTCATCACCGCACAGCTCGGGCTTGTCCGGACTCTCCTTGGTTCGACTCCGAAATTCGGCTCCTTTGACGACAGACAGTTTGATGAGCTTCGGTTCGAGCGCCATTTGGCGAGTGACCGGGTGCCGATAACAGAGTGCTTTTATTGGATCCGAAAGCTGCAAGCTCGCTTTTTCGCTAAGGACTATCCTTCGGCCATCGATGCTGCATTGAAGGCGCAACCGCTGCTTTGGACAACACCATCACGTTTTGAATCGGCGGAGTATCACTTCTATGCTGCGCTTTCCCACGCCGCCTGCTGCGATTCCTCCTTCGCTAAAGCTTCGGAGGACAAGTCCGTATTTCCTGACCAGTGCCGGCAGCATTTCGAGGCTTTGGCAGCTCACCACAGACAGCTCGAAGTATGGGAGGAGTATTGCCCGGAGAATTTCGAGAACCGTGTCGCGCTGACAGGCGCCGAGATCGCGCGCGTCGAAGGCCGCGAGCTCGAGGCCGAGCGTCTTTACGAACAGGCCATCCGCTCCTCACATGCTAACGGATTTGTCCACAATGAGGCGCTTGCCCACGAGCTCGCCGGACGCTTCTACGTGACACGTGGTTTCCAGAAGATCGCGCAGGCTTACTTGCGGGACGCTCGGTACTGCTATCTCCGTTGGGGCGCCGGCGGCAAGGTGCGTCAACTCGACGAGTTATATCCGCAGCTCAGGGAAGAACAACCACTACCAGGTCCAACGAGCACCATTGGGACACCGGTCGAACACCTGGATCTGGCTACCGTCATCAAAGTCTCGCAAGCAGTGTCGGGAGAGATCGTCTTGGAGAAATTGATCGACACTCTCATGCGCACAGCGATTGAGCACGCGGGTGCTGAGCGCGGCCTGTTGATTCTGCCACAAGGTGTCGAGCAGCAGACAGAGGCGGAAGCCACAACCAGCGGCGACACTATCATCGTGCGTTTGCGAGAAGCATTCGTGGCCGAGGCTGCAGTGCCAGAGTCGATCGTCCATTATGTCGTGCGCACCCAGGAGAGCGTGATTCTCGACGATGCCTCAGCCCAAAATCCGTTTTCCACGGATTCGTACATCCGTCAGCGCCACGCCCGTTCGATTCTCTGCTTGCCGTTGATTAACCAGGCCAAACTTATCGGTCTGCTCTACCTCGAAAATAACCTGACCCCTCACGTTTTCACTCGGACGCGGATCGCGGTGCTGAAACTGCTCGCGTCGCAGGCCGCGATCTCCCTGGAGAATACCCGGCTGTACCGCGATCTCCGTGCTAGTGAAGATCGGTGGAGCAAACTGGCTGAGAACTCGTCAGCCGGCATTGCACTAATTACTCCGGACGGTCGTTTCATTGCGGCAAACCTGGCTCTTCAGAAAATGCTCGGCTATACTGAGGCCGAACTCCAGGGATGTACCCTTTCGGACATCACTCATGAAGAGGATCGTGCCGCCACCGAAGCCCGGATAGCGGAGGCAAACGAAGGGCAGCGACGAGTTTATCGTTTCGAGAAGCGCTACCTGCGCAAAGATGGTAGTGCAATATGGGCCGACGTCAGCCTTGTCTTCGTCCCCGCAAGCGGAAGCAACTCCGCGTTTTTTTCGGCGGTTATCGTAGACCGCACCGAAGGCAAGCGCAGCGAGGAGGCGTTGCAGCGCCGTGAAACGGACCTCAGAGAGGCGCAGGCAGAGCTGGCTCACGTCTCCCGAGTGGCCACGATGGGAGAGTTGACCGCGTCGATCGCGCACGAAGTCAATCAGCCGCTGAGTGCAGCGCTTAATAACGCTAGCGCGTGTTTACGCTGGATGGCAGCCAATGACCCAGAGGAGGCGCGGCAATCTGCCTCGCTGGTGATCTCAAATGTGCGTCGAGCCGGCGAAATCATCGCCGGGATTCGTGCGCTGGCTAAAAAGGCGCCGCCGCAACAGGAACCACTCGACATAAACGAAACGATTCTTGAAGTCTTCGCCTTGGTCCGCAACGCGCTGCACTCGAATCAGGTTTCGCCCGAGACTGAGCTGGCAAATGA
Source organism: Verrucomicrobiota bacterium (assembly GCA_019239825.1). Classification (GTDB taxonomy): domain Bacteria; phylum Verrucomicrobiota; class Verrucomicrobiia; order Chthoniobacterales; family JAFAMB01; genus JAFAVN01. The sequence continues at coordinate 31,798 of JAFAZK010000325.1, forward strand.
TCTGCCTCTGATCATCGGAGATAGGGTCCAATTGCAACAGGTGATTCTCAATTTGCTGGTCAATGCGATCGAAGCGATGGCTGAAGTTGAAGACGATCCGCGCGTTTTGCGGGTTAGCTCGAGACAAACGATAGAACTCTCGGACAGCTCGCAGCAGGTATTAATCGCGGTCCGCGATTCGGGACCCGGGCTCGATTTGAATAGCCTTAATCGTCTGTTTGATACCTTCTATACGACTAAGCCTCAAGGCCTGGGCATGGGGTTGGCGATCAGCAGATCCATTATCGAGGCTCATGGAGGACGCCTGTGGGCGGAGAATGCGGCTAAAGGCGCTGTGTTCCAATTTACGTTACCGATTTTTGCGGAGGCGACTTTGCAGTGAGCGATAAGCGGTAAGCAGCAAATAGTAAGCAGTGAGCAGTAAGAGGTAAGCAGTGAGCGGTTTACTATGAGTGTATCAGATGGAATGTTTCGGCCGTTGAGTAAAGGGTTTGTTAAGGATTACACGGATCTCCTCGCCTACCGCGCGAGCTTTCAGCTGAGCAAACAGACTTTTGAACTGACGAAGCAATTTCCTGCCGAGAAAATGAACGAAAAACTGTTGGAGCTCGGCCGCCTTTTAAACGGCATGATCGAAAGATCATCCGCTTTTGTCATTGGAGATGATCGTCCGAGAGGACCCTTCGATCGACGAATTCTTTTAGAGACACCGAACTCCGCTTACTGCTAGCTGCTTATCTTTACTATTTACTGCTCACTGCTTACTGCTTACTAATATGCCCGAGCCTGAGCCAACAGTTTTCATCGTCGACGATGACGCGCAGATGCGCGAGTCACTGAGGAACCTCATTCGGTCGGTTGGGCTGCGAGTTGAACTGTTCGCATCGGCTCAAGAGTTTGTGCAAAGCCAGCATCCGGACGCGCCGAGTTGCTTGGTGCTCGATGTGCGTATGCCCGGGCTGAGCGGCCTCGATTTGCAGAAACAGGCATCGGAGGCCGGGCTAGAAATCCCCATCATCTTCATCACTGGCCATGGCGATATCCCCATGTCCGTACGCGCAATGAAGGCCGGAGCCGTTGAGTTTTTAACTAAGCCTTTTCGCGACCAGGATCTGCTTGACGCGATTCAGCAGGCGCTGAATCGAAGCCGGAAAGCTCGCGAGCAACTGGCGGCAACTGAAGAGCTGCGCCGGCGCTTTGGTTCGCTCACTCCCCGTGAGCGCGAAGTCATGGAAAGAGTGGTGGCCGGCCTGCTCAACAAGCAGATAGGAGCTGAACTCGGTACCAGCGAAACCACCGTCAAAATTCACCGGCATCAAGTGATGGAGAAGATGGG
>JAFAZK010000039.1 GCA_019239825.1 Verrucomicrobiota bacterium
CGCCCGGAAACTGCTCGGGACGGCGGCGCTGGAACGTTCGGGTGACTCAGTCGTGGGTATTCGCCTTACTGGCGACCTACTCCGGGCTGACTCCGTCATCGTTGCCGGCGGCTCGTGGTCCGCCAATTTGTGCCGCCCTATGGGTATTGAACTCGGCCTGGAACCGCAGCGAGGCCAAATCATTCATCTGAATGTCGAGGAAACCAATACCGGCTCCTGGCCCGTGATTGTTCCGGTTCTGACTGATTATTACCTATTGGCATTCCCTGACTCAAGGGTTGTGGTTGGCGCTACCCGTGAAACCGGCTCGGGATTTGATGCCAGAGTCACCGCCGGTGGTGTTGCAGAAGTCTTACGCGAAGGGTTAGCCATCGCGCCCGACTTAGGTAAAGCGACTTTGATGGAGGTAAGGGTCGGGCTCCGGCCCATGACCAAGGATGGGTTACCCTTGATTGGTTGCCCGGCTCATCTTCAGGGTTTGACCATCGCGACAGGTATGGGGCGCTACGGGCTCACGGTCGGCCCTTACGCTGGGCGGCTGGCTGCCCAGCTTGCCGCTGGCCAACCTACCGATATTGACCTTGCTCCTTACGCACCCGACCGCCGGATATTGGATTCGCCTGAGCCTCAGACGAATAACAGATGACAGATGGCATAGGCGCACCCGCGCGGCTATTTGTCATCTGTTCATCTGTCATTTTGTCATTCGGACGAGCTTCGAGCGAGCCCGCCGCTTACTTTCATTTCTGTCGCATTTTCTCACGGTCTAACCTGCCCGTGATTCTCTTACTTTTTTGCGCTTTTCCGTTTCCGCCAAGCCTATGGCGCGACAAGTTTTTGCGGCTATTCTTCCGCAACGACCGTTCCATGGATCCGCAACAGGCGCTTGAGAATTACTTTGGGTTTCGCGAGTTCAGAGAACCGCAGCAAGAGATCATTTCCGAGATTCTTTCCGGTCGCGATGTTTTTGTTGTCATGCCCACCGGTGGCGGTAAATCACTCTGTTACCAGCTTCCGGCGATTCTGATGGATGGAGTGACCATCGTTGTCTCTCCTTTGGTCGCCTTGATGAAAGACCAAGTTGATAGCCTGGTCTCGCGAGAAATAAGCGCGACCCTGATCAATAGCACGATCTCCGGTGCGGAACAGCAGGAGCGAATCCGGCGGATGCGCCAAGGTGAATATCGACTCGTCTATATTGCGCCCGAACGATTCCGTAGCCGCTCTTTCTTGCAAGCAGTGGGTCAGGTTACGATCTCTTTGTTCGCGGTAGACGAGGCCCACTGTATGTCCCAATGGGGCCATGATTTTCGGCCCGATTACTTTCGGTTAGGCAAGGTACTCGATGAGCTCGGGCGTCCCCAGGTCGCCGCTTTTACCGCCACCGCCACACCCGAAGTTCGAGCCGATATTGTTGATCGTCTTGTTTTGACCGAGCCCAAGATCTTTGTGGCCGGATTTGCGCGGCCGAATCTCCGGTTTGCGGTGACCGAAATGACCAGCGAATCGCAAAAGTATGAACGGCTTCGCGAACTGATCCGCCGGCATCGCACCGGTATCGTTTACTGCGCGACTCGAAAGCGGGTGGACCAAGTTAGTGACCAGCTCGAATCGTGGGGCATCAAAGTGGCTCGATATCATGGCGGCATCGATGACGACGCTAGAGAAGCCGCCCAAAATCGCTTCACGCAAAGCGACTGCGATATCGTCGTTGCGACAAATGCTTTTGGGATGGGAATTGACCGTGCCGACCTTCGATTTGTTGCTCATTTTGAAATTCCCGGTTCTCTGGAAGCGTATTACCAGGAGGCAGGACGAGCCGGCCGGGACGGAGAGATAGCCGAGTGCGAACTCCTGTTCAATTACGCGGATACTCGGATCCAGGAATTCTTTATCGATGGCAGTAATCCACCGATCGATCTGGTCCGGCGGCTCTATCTACTTCTGGGCCGTGTGGCTGGTGAGGCCGGCGAAATCGTGATGCCGATGAGAGACCTGGCCGCTCGCCTGGATAGCGACAATAACGAAATGGCCATCCGATCTGCCCTGACGATTCTCGACCGGCACGGCATTATCGATCGGTACGATGTCCCCGGGCGGCGGGTGCGAGGAATCAAGCTGGTGCAACGCGACTTGCGTCCTCTGGAATTGCCTATCGATGTCAGCGCTCTGCAAGAAAAAGAAAAGCGGGACCGGGTAAAACTAAAGGCCATGGTGGCCTATGCCTATGGCCGCGAATGTCGCCAAAAGATGATCCTCCGATACTTTGGGGATCCCGAACTCAACAATTGCGGCGCATGCGATCAATGCTCGACTAACCGTCCCGAGAAACTCCGCCCACCGACGGAAGAAGAGTTGGTGGTTGTGCGTAAGGCGTTGAGCTGTGTCGCTCGGATGTCGTTTCGTACGGCGGAAGGATTTATGCCCCGCTTTGGTCGTAATCGGATAATCCAGGTTCTTCTCGGCAGCAAAGCTAAAGAAATCGTCGACAGCCGGCTCGATGAGCTCACGACCTATGGTTTACTCAAGACCAAGTCATCCAATTACCTGTACGAGTTGTTTCGGGAGCTCGAAGAGGTGCACCTCATTCACTCTACCGGCGGCCAATACCCGATGCTCGGATTAACTGAGCTGGGAGTCGCCGTGATGCAAAATCGCGAAGCGTTTAGCCTGGTATGGCCGGAAGAGCCTAGAAAACGCGCCGCGGCCAAGACAGACGATATTTTGGACGTCGAAGCTCCGTTCGATAACGCTTTATTCGAAGCCTTGCGTCAGACCCGAGCTCTATTGGCAAAGCAGGAGGGAGGCGTACCGCATTATATTATTTTTTCAGATGAAACCCTTAAAGCATTCGCTCGTATCCGCCCGCAATCGGTCGAAGCTGCGAGGAGGATACGAGGGGTCGGCGAATTGAAAGCGACGAAGTTTGTCCCCGCGTTTCTAATCACGATCAAAGAGTTTGAGGCCCGTTCCGGAACGGTCGCTCAAAGGGAATCAAACTGAACCGAAGCGGACTCTGCAAGACGTTGGCCTTGCTAACGTCCCCTCGTCCGCGCATGTGCGTCAACAAAGGAGCAGCCGGATCCGCGCGCTCCGGCGGCTGCCGGACGCTACCGGGAAGCGATTTGCACCTCCTATTAGGTCGACGGCTGAGTGGCCGGAGCACCAGCATCGCCGTCAATGTGAAGCCAACCGGCCGGAATCTTTACAGTTCCTTGATTTCCGGCTCGCTAAATAGGTAGAAATTGCCAAAGGATCGAACCCCGTGAAGTTTGGGGATCGCTTTGTTGGAATGTGAGCAAAGAAGGCAAGCGTGTTTGCGATGTTTGCGGAACCGTGCTGAACGGCTTTAGCAGGTGCCCGGTTTGTGAGCTGGACGATGGCCTCAATCAAGAGGATACCATCCACCAATTCTCGGTTGAAGGAGCGCCCCTCATCTCCCCCCTTCGGCTCCAACATTACGAGGTCCTCAAGCATGAAGACGGCACCCTGTTTAAGCTGGGCTCCGGCGCGATGGGTGTGACCTACAAGGCGCTGGATGTCAATCTGCGCTGTCCTGTCGCGTTGAAGGTAATCAACGCACGGTTTCTTGGTGATCAATCCACTCGCCGCCGCTTTATTAGGGAAGCTCGTGCTGCTGCTAGTGTGCGTCATCCTAACGTTGCTTCGGTATTTCACTTAGGACCCAGCGGTGACAGCTACTTCTACGCGATGGAATTTGTCGAGGGCGAGTCGCTGGACAAGGTCATCCGGCGTGCTGGCCCTTTGACTCCGGCAACGGCGCTGAAAGTGACGTCGCTCATTGTCGATGGACTGGCGGCGATCGATGAACAGCATCTGGTCCATCGCGATATCAAGCCAGGCAACATCATGGTCAAGTTTCAGAGAGATACGATCCTCAATGCGAAGATTATCGACCTCGGCCTGGCAAAAAGTGTGATTGAAGACGGCTCGATGTCCGAGATCTCGGGCCACGGGGCTTTTGCAGGAACGCCTCGATATGCCAGTCCGGAACAATTTTCTGGAATTGGAGTCGATATCCGCTCAGATCTCTATTCGCTGGGAGTTACCTTATGGGAAATGCTATCGAACAGCGCTCCGTTTGAAGGTTCCGCGGCAGAGTTGATGGGCCAACATCAACATTCTGAACCTCCTTTTGCTAAATTGAAAGGAGTTCCCAAACCGGTGGTTTCGTTGTTAGAGGTTTTACTGCAAAAAGATCCAGGCGGCCGATTTAAAGATCCGGCGCAACTTCAACTCGCTATCACTAAGGTGAAGGAGGCTCTTGATGCCGGTGTAGAGTTAACACCAGATGAGTTGCGCTCGGCGGGCGACAAAGTTGCCGATGCATCACCGAAAAAATCTTCATTACCTTTGCTATCGGCTATTGGCTATTGGCTCTTCGCAAGGCGCTGGCTTGTCCCCGCCGCGTTAGTTGTCGCAGGCTTGTTGGTCGCCTGGTTCCTCATGTTCGATCGAGGGAGATCGGTACCCAACAACGGAGGTGGCGAACCGGGCGAAAAGAGCATTGCGGTTTTGCCATTCGACAGCTTCAGCGAAAACAGAAGCGACATCTATTTCGCAGATGGAGTGCAAGACGAGATTCTCAATAATCTCGCTAAAATCGCCCAACTTAAGGTCATTAGCCGGACCTCGGTGATGCAGTATCGCTCCGATTCCAAACGTGACCTCCGCCAGATTGCCAATACCTTAGGGGTCGCCAACGTACTCGAAGGAACGGTCCGCCGGGATGGCAATCGCGTTCGGGTAAGTACTGAGCTAATTGACGGTCGAAATGATCGTACCGTCTGGGCCGACAGTTATGATCGGAATCTGAGCGATATTTTCGAGATTCAGAGCGAGATTGCCCGAATCATTGCGGCTAAACTCGCCGCGACTCTTTCGCCGGGAGAGAGACAGCAAATCGATAGAAAACCAACCGAAGATGTCCGCGCCTATGATCTTTACCTCCGGGCCAAGGAGATACTGTCGGCAGTGGAAGCCAATGGCTTTATCTTTGGCGGAAACAAAGACAGTGACCTGATCGAAGCGACCGACTTGTTGGAACAGGCCGTGAGAGTCGATCCCAAATTTACTCTTGCTTACTGTTTAGCGGCAAAAGCTCAGGCCTGGATTTGGCTGAACATGGATGAAACCCCCACGAGACGCGCGCGAGCAGAAGCGGCAATCAAAACCGCGTTACAGCTACAGCCCGGCCTTCCCGAGGTTCGTCTTGCACACGCGGCTTATCTTTTTCGCGTCGATCACAACTTGGAAGGTGCTCTCGCCGAAATCGAAAGTATCCGGCGGGATCTGCCCAATAACGTGGAGGTATTCGAGTTAGCTGCGAAAATTCATCGGCGACAAGGCGCCTGGCAGAAATCAACTCAGGAGTTTGAGCATGCTCTGGCGCTTGATCCGCGTAACACGGATCTCATCGCTAGCTTTATAGATACCTACAACGCTCTGCGCGAGTTCGATAGGCTAGCGGAACTCTACGATCGATTGATAAATGCACTACCCGACGACCCGACAATCAAGGTCGACAAAGCCTTGGCTGTCCCATACCAAAAATATGGAGACAAAGCGGCGCTCTGGGCGGCAATCGCAGCGCTGCCGGCTTCGATGGCTAACGATCCCGTCATTCTCAGGCATTCTTTGTGCCTTGCCTTGGACGACCATGATTGGAATAGGGCGGAGAATTTATTGGAGCAGCTAAAGCCTAGCAAAGAAGCTGCGAGTTTTGCCTACACATCCACCAGAATCCCCGTTGGCTGTTTTGCTCTTGTTCTAGCCAAGCTCCGAGGTAAACCACCTGGTGCGGAATTCGACGAGGCCAGGGACCAATTGGCGAGCACCGTGCAGATGGCTCCCAACGACGCCAGCCTGCTAAGCGAATTGGCAGTTACGGATGCCCTGTTGAGTCGAACACAGGACGCGCTCAGAGAAGCCCAAATGGCGGTCGAGATGTTGCCTGTCTCAAAGGATGCTCTCGACGGCCCGCGTTTGGTTATCAACGAGGCCGTCGTCTATGCTTGGACCGGACGACCGGACTTAGCTTTTGACAGCCTCAAGCTTTCCGCCACAACGCCAAACGGGATCGTTTACGGTGATCTTAAAGTGGATCCGCTCTGGGATCCGATCCGCCAGGATCCGCGCTACCAAAAGCTTCTAGCTGAGCTTGCGCCGAAAGATTAGAAACCTGTCGGGTCTAGTGGACCGTCCCGTAGGGACTTATGAAGGTAGACGGACTCCTCAAGGACTACGTGGGCTACCTTGACTTAGTCCCTACGAGAATGATTTTTACCGGGGAAAGTGGTAAAATAACAAAAGAATAACGAAAATCTTCGGCCTTACTCAGCGCTATCAAACGGACGCCTTAAATCCAGCTGAGCCACTCTCGCCGAAAGATTTTCCTCCCATTTAGGGCTGCCAGGACTGCTAACGGGAAGGTGTGTAAAATCTTGCCATGACGTGAAATCTTCCTGTGATGACCGCCATTGGGTCACTTGGTCTGGGCGTATCTCCTTTGACGCACTCTTAAACAACCACGGCGACACGATCAATAGCGCCGTTTCCAGTCCGATAATGGCAAAGCCTGACCCTGGACTCACGGAGCGTCAGAGCGCTTGGGCAAATACGTTGTTCTCGTTGCCATTCGTTATTGAACTGGTGCGATCCTGAATTTGGGAAAACATGTAAAGCAGCTCAGCGGCAATTAAGATCCCCGAAATAAGGCCGCTCCACCGCAAATTGAGTAAGCACATAGGAAAACATACGAAAACTCGAATTTTGTACGATGAATAAACCGCTCAAGCCGGAGATTCGTATCGAGGCGGTGCCGGGTGGTCGGCTTGAGGCTCTCTATTTACAGGGCTGTGAATGAGCTAGTGGCCGTTGGCACAGGATTTGCCGTATGGGGTATCTATGTCAACACATGGTCCAATTCCGCCGTTCGATAGAGGCTCAGCCATCACCAAAGTGAGGCTCGCGGAAGATGCTTGGAACAGCCGCGATCCAGAAAGGGTCGCCGTTGGTGGCTACACCCCCAACAGCAGCTGGCGAAATCGTGCGGACTTCGTCACCGGCCACGACGCCATCGTTCAGTTTCTCACGCGGAAGTGGGTGAAGGAGTTGGATTATCGGCTTATCAAAGAGCTATGGGCCTTTGATGGAGATCGTATCGCCGTCCGATTTGCCTACGAGTGGCACGACGATAGCGGGAACTGGTTTCGGTCCTATGGAAATGAAAATTGGGAGTTTCGCGAGGACGGCCTGATGGCCCGGCGTTTTGCCTGTATCAACGATCTCCCGATCAAGGAAACCGATCGAAAGTATTTTTGGCCTCTGGGCCAGCGCCCAGTTGATCACCCCGGTCTTTCTGATCTCGGTTTGTGAGGAAACCAACTTCGCCGCTGAGCCAGGCACCAGCATGAATGCTTCCGGTCTGGCTGAACTTGATCGCGAATTAGGGATGGAACAATCAGCGGCCGCCAGGGATCTGGCGGCGGTTGGGGATCGTCACCGAGCGCAATCAGACCGAAAAATTCCTGGTTGAACGATTTGCAGGAGGAAGCTGTGTCTCATGTCTCAGGTGCATTGGTTGAAAAGGTGGAGCGGTATCGGCGGAATCAAAGTCTCAAGGAGCGCAAATTATGAAGGCCATAGTCGACGGCTCAAGTTATGAAGTAGAAGCGGGTGAACGCCTTGTCGATGTAATCAATCGAGTTGGTAGGCAACTTCCACAGGTTTGTTACCTTCAGCAGTTAGGTCCGATCCAAACCTGCGATACTTGCTTGGTTGAAGTAAATGGAGAGTTAGTCCGGGCCTGTGCTACCAGCGTCAGCGAAGGGATGAGAGTCGAGACCAAATCGGTGCGGGCAGACGCCGCCCAACGGGAAGCATTCGATCGGATTCTCGCCAACCACATGCTTTACTGCACTGTCTGCGATAACAACAACGGGAATTGCACCATCCACAATACGACCAAGATGCTGCAGGTCGAACATCAAAAAATCCCGTTCAAGCCGAAGCCGTACGAGGTCGACGCCACCAACCCATTCTATCGGTACGATCCCGATCAGTGTTTGCTTTGCGGCCGTTGCGTGGAGGCTTGTCAAAACGTCGAGGTTAACGAGACGCTTTCGATCAATTGGGAAGATCCGCATCCCCGAGTCTTATGGGATGGAGGTAAGCCGATCGGAGAATCGAGCTGCGTGTCTTGTGGACACTGCGTGACGGTTTGCCCCTGTAATGCGCTGATGGAAAAATCAATGCTCGGTGAGGCTGGTTATATGAGCGGATTGCCTAAGCCGATCTTGGCCGGGATGATCGATGTGATCAAGAGCATCGAGCCGGATATGGGCTACGGCATGATTCTAAATGTGTCTGAAGCGGAGTCAGCGATGCGCGAGTCGCGTACGCGGAAAACGAAGACGGTCTGCACGTATTGCGGAGTAGGCTGTAGCTTTGATGTTTGGACCAAGGGTCGGCATATACTTAAGGTCGAACCAGCCAGCGGCCCGACTAACGGTATTTCTACCTGCGTAAAAGGGAAATTCGGCTGGGATTTTGTTAACCATGCCGATCGGCTGACGAAACCGTTAATTCGTGAGGGAGAAAAGTTTCGCGAGGCAAGCTGGGACGAAGCTCTTAGTTTGGTGGCCAGGCGGTTTAGCGAGATCAAGGCGAAGAATGGACCAGATGCTCTGGCCTTCATTTCCTCGTCTAAATGCACCAACGAGGAAAGTTATCTCATGCAGAAGCTCGCGCGTGGCGTCATTGGAACTAACAACATGGACAACTGTTCTCGTTACTGCCAGGCGCCTGCCACCACTGGCCTGTTTCGCACGGTTGGTTATGGCGGTGATTCCGGTTCGATCCGAGACATCGAGAATGCCGGTCTTGTTTTGATCATCGGCAGCAATACGGCGGAAGCTCACCCGGTCGCGGCGACACGAATTAAGCAGGCTCATAAATTGCGCGGCCAGAAACTCCTGGTGGCCGACCTGCGCAAGCATGAAATGGCTCAACGTGCTGATCTTTTCTTTCAGCCAAAGCCCGGGACCGACCTGGTGTGGTTGAGCGCGATAGCGCGCTACATTCTCGATCATGGCTTGGAGAAGAAGGAATTCCTAGCTCGCTGGGTCAATGATCTGGACGCATATAAAAAGAGTCTTGCGCCGTTTACCATGGAGTTCGCGGCGGAGACTTGCGGTCTGACTATTGATCTGCTCACGAGAGTCGCCCACATGATCGTCGAGGCCGACGGAGTCTGCATTCTCTGGGCGATGGGGATCACGCAACATAGCATGGGCTCGGATGCTTCCACCGCAATTTCAAACCTATTGTTGGTGACCGGGAATTATATGCGCACAGGTACAGGCGCGTATCCTTTGCGCGGTCACAACAATGTGCAAGGGGCGGGTGATCATGGAGCGCATCCGGACCTTTTGCCAGGCTACCAGTCGGTGCATGAACCGGAAGTGCGGGCGCGTTTCGAAACCGCTTGGAAGGTGAAATTGCCTTCAACGCAAGGCTTGGATAATTCAGAGATGATCGAGGCCATTCATGCCGGCCGGCTAAAGGCAATGTACATTTTCGGGGAAGAAATTGCTTTGGTCGATACGAATGCCAATTTCGTTCAAGATGCGCTTGCCAAGCTCGAATTTTTCGTCGTTCAGGACGTCTTCTTCAGTAAGACCTGCCAATTTGCTGATGTAATATTCCCGGCCAGTCCTAGCCTGGAAAAGGAAGGTACGTTCACTAATACGGAGCGGAGAATTCAGCGGCTTTACCAGGTATTCGAACCCTTGGGTGAGAGCCGGCCTGACTGGTTAATTGTCCAGGATGTGGCTAACCGTCTAGGGGCGGACTGGCATTACCGCCATCCTTCTGAGATATACGAGGAAATCGCCTCGTTAACTCCTTTATTCGCGGGCGTAAGCTATCAGCGTTTGGAGGGATACAAATCGTTGCAATGGCCCGTGGCGTCCGATGGTACCGATCAACCGCTCCTCTACCAGAAAGAGTTTCCGTTTCCTGATGGCAAGGCCCGACTGTTCCCGGTGAAAGTGTCGAGGCCGGCTGATCCTCCCAACGCGGAATTCGATTTGCATCTGAATAATGGATGCATGCTCGAGCATTTTCACGAAGGCAGTTTAACCCGGCGTTCTCAGGGAATTGAGGAAAAGGCGCCCAGCGCTTTCGTTGAAATCTCACCGGAGCTAGCGAAAGAACGAGGCGTGCAGAGCGGCACTTGGGTCGAGTTGATTTCGCGCTACGGCAAGCTTCGGATCCGAGCGCTGGTCACCGAGCGGGTCACTGGGAGCCAACTGTATATGCCAATGAATTCACCTGAAAGCCCCAATTATCTGACTAGCAGCCACACAGACGCGGTGACGCACACGCCCGCTTACAAGGAAGCGTCCGTTCGAATGGTGGTGTCGTCGGAGGTGGGTGATAGTCCACTTCCGAAAATAAATTCGCGTTTTGGCCATCCCACGCCGCAGCGCGGCGCGGAGGTCGAACGTAAATGGAAACTGATCGACTATCAAATACCAAAGGGAGAACCGGTGCCGCACGGCGAGGCAGATCGGTGAATCAAGCAGAAGCAAGAATTCAAGAATATTGGACTGATTACTGACAAACCGATTACTGATTACTTCGTCCGACCCCAAAACCCGATATTAAACTACCTATGGCCCAACCAATATTGTTAGAACTTAGGTCGCGCGATCCTCGGGAAGAGTTATACGATCGGCTGAAAAATGCGCCGCACGAACATGCTGAAGCGCTCCTTAACGTTTTCGCGATCCTGGAGGGACTTCAGGATCGCGGCATACTCGAAATGGCTAAAGGAGGACTGGGGTCGAGTGAGAAGGTGCTAAAAATCTTAGTGGATTTTGCGAATAAACCGGAGATTATTCGCGGAATTCGCAACCTGATGATTCTAGCAAGAATCGCAGACTCCTTCGAACCAAAACTCCTCGAAGATCTTGAGCAGGGAGTGCAAGAGGGCTTGGCTCAAGCACAAAAACTTAAGCCTATTGGATTGTTGCAACTGCTAAAAAAAGTACTCAGCCAGGAGAGTCGTCGTGTTCTCATTCTGACAACGACCATTCTAAGAGCCTTTGGCAACAGTTTGGGGAAGCACGGCGCCTAAGAAATTCGCGCGTGACGTGGACCGCCGCGTTATAATCGGAACACCAAAGCCGAATACTTGCCATCGGCTGCCTGGTACTCGACGTTCAACTCCCGGGATTAACCGGTCTCGATCTCCGATCTGAGCTCTCGAAACGAGATGTTCAGATCCCGATTATTTTTTTGACTGCTCATGGCGACATTCCAAGCTCGGTCCGGGCAATCAAGGCTGGTGCGATCGAATTCTTGACCAAGCCTTTGATGACGAATATCTGTTGGAGGCTATTCGGAGCGCCATTCTCATGAGCAACCGAAAGCAGAGCTGTGCCACAGAAATTGGCCAGATAGCGGTTGAGCAGCGCCCCGCGGCAGAAATGCCATCGCGAGCGGTGCCGGATCATCCCAAGATCCTGATCGCATCATCAGTCAACCAAGACGAGATGACTACCGATGCATCCGAAGAAATCACGCTAATCTCCCGCCTAGAAAAGATGGGGTTGAAGCGCCCGTGCTAAAGCAGCCGCTTCAGTGGCTGCCGTCTGCAGCAGGTAGAAAAGAAGAGCCAGCTTTAGTTGCGGCGAGAGGTTTATGTCGCAAGAGACGAATGGTGTAGAATGGTCGCCTGGAGTTGATTGTGATCGACCTAACGGCACATGTCTTGGATGTACTCCGATCGGATGAGGAATTTATACTTTATCGTGGCCGGAGCTCGGACGAAGCGTCCAGGATTCTTGCGCTTGCACCTGTTCAGGAGCGGCCCTCGCCGGAGAGTATCGAACGGCTCGAACACGAATATTCTCTTAAAGGCGCGCTCGACTCGAGCTGGGCTACCCAGCCAATCGAACTCACATGGCACTGGGACCGGCCGGTACTCCTGTTAACCGATCCCGGCGGAGCACTTCTCTCGCAGCTTTTAGGGGAACCGTTGGACCTGGCGTTTTGCCTACGTCTTGCGATTAACCTTTCGGTAGGAATCGCTCAGTTGCACGGGCGTGGCGTTATCCATAAGGACATCAAGCCCTCGAACATTCTCGTCGATTCGCTCACCGGCCGCTGCTGGCTCACAGGCTTTGGCGTCGCTTCGCGTCTGCTACGCGAGCACCAGTCTCCGGAGCCTCCTGAAGTTATTGCCGGCACGCTGGCTTACATGGCACCTGAACAAACTGGCCGGATGAATCGTTCGGTAGACTCTCGGAGTGACCTTTACTCTCTAGGCGTGACTCTCTACGAGATGTTCACCGGTAGTCTGCCCTTCACCGCTTCCGATCCGATGGAATGGGTGCACTGTCATGTCGCGAGGCAGCCGATTCCACCCCGAGAACGGAATCCAAACATCCCTCGCCCTATCTCGGCGATCGTCATGAAGCTACTGGCCAAAAATCCGGAGGAGCGATATCAGACGGCCGTCGGGGTGGAACATGATCTTCGCCACTGCCTCTGGGTGGTAGGGACCGGCTCCTTCTCGTCTCACCCTGATCCCCTCGAAGTCCCACCGGATGCCATTGCTTCGTTCCCTCTCGGACGGCACGACAGGTCGGATCGGCTGCTGATCCCCAAAAAAATATACGGACGAGGCTCCGAAATTGAAACGCTGCTCGCCGCCTTTGACCGCCTCGTTGCCGGTGGTCGAACGGAGTTAGTGCTTGTTTCCGGATACTCTGGCATTGGCAAATCGGCTATTGTCAATGAACTCCACAAGCGACTTGTTCCGTCGCGCGGCCTGTTCGCGGCCGGCAAATTCGATCAGTATAAGCGCGACGTACCCTACGCCACGTTGGCGCAGGCGTTTCAAAACCTGCTGCGCCCGCTTTTAACGAAAAGCGAGGCTGAATTGAGCCTGTGGCGCCAGCGTCTTCAAGAGGCACTGGAGCCGAACGGTCAGCTGATTGTGGATTTGGTTCCCGACTTGAAGCTCGTCCTAGGGGAGCAGTCGCCTGTCACTGAGCTCTCGCCACAAGACGCGCAACGCCGATTTCAGCCTGTGTTTCGTCGATTCATCAGCGTGTTTGCGCGACCTGAACACCCTTTGACGTTGTTCCTTGATGATTTGCAATGGCTGGATGCAGCGACTTTAGAATTGCTGGAGGACCTCGTAATCGGAGTGAACGTGCAACACCTGATGTTGATCGGTGCCTACCGGGACAACGAAGTCAATTCGTTACACCCCTTAATCCGGAAATTGGAAACCATTCGGCTGGGTGGAGGAAAAGTTCAGGACATCGTTCTCGCGCCTTTAGGAAATGAAGATTTGGAGCAATTAGTCGCGGATTCTCTTCATTGTGAAATAAACCGCGTCACCCCGCTAGCGCGGCTAATTCACGATAAAACAGCGGGCAATCCCTTTTTTGCAATTCAGTTTCTGTCTGAACTCGCTGAAGACGGCTTGCTCAGTTTCGATCATGACGTAGCCCAATGGACCTGGGATCTCGATCGCATCCACGCTAAGGGCTACACCGACAACGTGGTGGACCTTATGGTCGGAAAACTCACCCGGCTGCCGGAAGAAACGCAGACGGCTTTGCAGACGATGGCCTGTCTCGGCCATAATGCCCAGTCAGCGACGCTTTCGATCGTCCTCGGAACATCCCAGGAACAGGTCCACGCGGCTCTATGGGAGGCTTTCCGTCAGGAAATGATTGAGCGTTCGGAGGGTTCCTACAAGTTTATCCACGACCGGGTGCAGGAGGCGGCTTACTCACTGATTCCCGAACACTCACGCGCCGAGCTCCACCTGCGGATAGGAAAACTGCTCGCGACGCAGATGCCTGTAGAAAAGCGGGAGGAGGCGATTTTCGACGTCGTCAATCAGCTCAATCGCGGTGTGGAGTTGATCAGCTCTAGAGACGAACGGGAGCAATTAGCAGAGCTCAACCTGATTGCCGGTCAACGGGCTAAGGCTTCCTGCGCCTATGCCGCAGCCATCAATTATCTCCGTGCTGGTGCCGCATTGTTAGGAGACGATCGGTGGGAGCGCCGACATCGGTTAGCTTTCGCCCTGGAATTTCACTGGGCCGAGTCCGAGTTCTTGACTGGGGAGCTTACGGCTGCCGCAGAACGTTTGACTATCCTTTCGCTGCGGGCTGCAAATCCAGTCGACCTAGCGAGTGTCGCGTGTCTGCGCGTGGATCTGTATACCACCCTCGATCAAAGTGAGCGAGCGGTCGGTGTCTTTCTCGAGTACCTTCGACATCTGGGAATCGAATGGTCACCGCATCCGACCACAGAGCAAGCGCAACACGAATACGAGCGGATCTGGTTGCAACTCGACGACCGGACCATTGAGGAGTTGATTGACCTGCCTTTGATGAGCGATCCGACAGCCCTCGCGACCATCGATGTGCTGACTAAAGCGATACCACCCGCTTTATATACAGATCCAAACCTTCTTTCTTTGGTCATCTGCGGGGCAGTTAACCTCAGCCTTGGCTATGGTAACACCGACGCTTCGTGTTTCGCCTATGTTTGGTTTGGGGTGATAGCCGGCCCACATTTTGGCAATTACAAAGACGGATTTCGATTCGGCCGGCTGGGCTACGAACTTGTCGAAAAACGCGGCTTGAGACGTTTCCAGGCCAGGACCTATGTCAGCTTCGGAAATCTCGTGATGCCCTGGACGAAACATGTCAGGACTTCTCGCGATCTCTTGCGTCGAGAGTTCGAGGCAGCGACTAAAATCGGCGATCTCACCTTTGCGGCTTACAGCCGGTTGGACCTGAATACGAACCTACTGGCGGCAGGCGATTCGCTCGTTGAAGTACAGCGCGAAACCGAGGACGGCCTTGAGTTTACCCGGCACATGCGGTTCGGTCTCGTCAGCGATCGCATTACAGCCCAGCTCGCGCTAGTCCGGAACCTTCGTGGCTTGACGCGCAAATTTGGCCGCTTTGACGATGAGCAATTTGACGAGTCGCGATTCGAGGCCCGCTTGTCGGCCAATCCCGCTTTGGCCTTGACTGAATGCTCTTATTGGACCCGTAAGCTGCAAGCGCGCTTCTTTGCGGGAGATTATGCTGCTGCCATCGATGCCTCATTGAGGGCGCAACGGCTGCTTTGGACATTTCCATCCTGTTTCGAAACCGCAGAGTATCACTTCTACGGCGGGCTGGCTCGGGCCGCGTCCTGCCACTTCGCCGCCGGTCAGGGACAGCCGCATTTCGACGCTCTGATCGCCCACCACCGACAGCTGGAAGTATGGTCAGAGAATTGCCCGGATAATTTCGAAAATCGCGCCGCGCTTGTCGGCGCCGAGATTGCCCGGATCGAAGGACGCGAAATCGATGCCGAGCGTCTCTACGAAAAGGCCATCCACTCAGCCCGCACCAACGGCTTTGTCCACAACGAAGCCCTGGCCAACGAGCTGGCCGCGCGATTCTATTTCGCCCGCGGCTTTAAGACCATCGCCCATACTTACCTCAAAAACGCTTGGCATTGTTATCTCAGTTGGGGGGCCGCCGGTAAGATCAGGCAACTAGAAGACCTATACCCGGAACTCAGGGAAGAGAGAACCATGCCAGGCCCGATGAGTACCATTGGAAAGCCAGTTGAACACCTGGATCTGGCTACCGTTATCAAAGTTTCGCAAGCAGTGACCGGTGAAATGGTCTTAGAGAAACTGATCGATACGCTGATGCGTACAGCAATTGAGCATGCGGGCGCGGAGCGAGGGCTGTTGATCGTTCAGCGAGGGTCAGAGCAACGGATCGAGGCGGAAGCAACTACTAGCGGCGACACGATCACGGTTCGGCTGGCAGCAGAATCGATGAGTCATTCTGTGCTGCCGAAATCGGTCATATACTATGTGGCTCGTACCCACGAAAGTGTGATTCTCGACGACGCTTCAACTCCGAATCCATTCTCGGCGGATACGTATCTGCATCAGCAACCTGGCCGCTCGGTACTCTGCTTGCCATTGGTCAACCAAGCCAAGTTGATTGGAGTGCTGTATCTCGAAAATAGCTTGGCGCCGAACGTATTCACTCCGAGGCGGATCTCGGTGCTAAAGCTCCTTGCATCGCAGGCTGCGATCTCCTTGGAGAATACCCGTCTCTATCGTGACTTGGAAGAACGTGAGGCGAAGATTCGGCGGTTGGTTGATGCGAGCATTGTCGGGATTTTTATCTGGAATTTCGAAGGCGATATCGTCGAAGCGAACGAAGCATTTCTAGGGATGATCGGCTACGACCGCACTGACCTCGTCTCGGGTCAGCTACGGTGGACAAACCTGACCCCGGCCGAATACCGCGACCAAGACAATTCGATCGTAGCGGAGCTGCGATTGACTGGGGTGGTTCGGGCTTTCCAGAAGGAGTACTTCCGGAAAGACGGTAGCCGTATTCCAGTTATGATTGGCGCTGCGACCTTCGAAACAAGTGCAAACGACGGGGTTGCTTTCGTCCTGGATCTAAGTGGGCAAAAACGCACCGAAGAGGCGTTACAGAGGGCTCAGACTGAGCTGGCCCACATGTCACGCGTTTTGACCGTAGGTGAGTTAGCCGCCTCTATCGTTCATGAAGTAGATCAGCCGCTTACCGCCATCGTCGCCAATGCCGGTGCCGGCTTGCGCTGGTTGGGCGCGGAATCACCCAATTTGGAGCAGACCAGCGAATCAATTCGTCGCATCGCTCGCGATGGAAAACGAGCCGCCGGGGTCGTTGCGCAGCTGCGCGCCCTCTTCAAGAAGGCACCAATGGCCAGTGAGGTTCTCGACATAAACGAGGTAATCCAGGAAGTTCTGATGCTTTTACACGGCGAGATCCAAAGAAACCGAGTGTCATTGCGGACCCAGTTTTGCAATGACTTGCCGTCCGTAACCGGGGATAAAATCCAGTTGCAACAGGTGATTTTGAATCTGGTGCTTAACGCAATCCAGGCCATGAACGCGGTAAGTGCAGGGCAGAGAGACCTCTACGTTACATCGGAAAAGGAGCTAGTTGGCAGCAAAGGCTTACAGCGGGATATCAACGAGCCGAGCAGCAGGGTCGGCCAGGATCGAGCGAACGTACTGATTTCTGTACGAGATTCAGGTCCGGGGTTGGACCCGCAGATCGCAGATCGACTCTTTGACGCTTTTTATACGACCAAGCCCCAGGGACTAGGCATGGGATTGACCATCAGCCGATCGATTATAGAGGCTCACGGCGGCAGGTTATGGGCGAAAACGAATGCCCCTCGTGGTGCCTTGTTTGCGTTCACCTTGCCGGTTCCTGATTCGCCTAGAACAGATTAACGGCGACCTCCGGGGCTAATCGCTAAACGTTTGTTTTTCCGAGTTATTCTTGAGATTATTAGTCCCTAGTACCAGTAGTTTTTGCTAATCAACCTAGCCGTTGCATAATCGGGTGGCCATCTCGTGCTCCGGATCGAACATCGATCTCCGCCTGTACGACAACGTTTTTTAAGAAGCGAAATCTCGTATTCAGGGCTGCATTGCCTCGGTTAACTAGCTCCTCGCTTCCAGAGCGATCCTCTATAGTTACTAAGGCTGCGTTTAGATCCGTGAGCATCCAAACCGTTGCGCCGAGTTTTTCGCCGTCCCGATAGTCTAGAACTCCTTGCACTCTGCGAACTCCTGCCTTTTGCTACCGGTGGGAGGAGCGTAGTAACATATGGACATTTCTCGTAGAGGATTCATCAAGGGCGCATCCAGCGCACTCGCGTTCGGTTTAGGGACTGGATCAATCTTACCTTTGGCTGCCGCCACCGAAGAGACTTCTAAACTAATGAGCAGCCAGCCGGAGGAACGGCGCCGTGGTGAAATGATATTCCGGCGTCTGGGAAAGACCGAAGAGTGGGTCTCAGTGATTGGGCTCGGCGGTTATCACATCGGTAAACAGGCGGACGAAAACGAAAGTATCCAACTTATCCGCAGTGCCATCGATAGGGGTATCTCTTTCATGGACAACTGTTGGGACTATAACGGCGGAGAAAGCGAAGTCCGTATGGGCAAGGCGCTGCGCGATGGTTACCGGGAAAAGGTATTCCTTATGACTAAGATCGACGGCCGCACCAAAGCAGCAGCCAACCAACAAATCGATGATTCATTGCGCAGATTGCAGACCGATCATATCGATCTGCTGCAACACCACGAAATCATTCGGATAAATGATCCAGACCGAATCTTTGCTGAGGGTGGAGCTCAAGAAGCCGTTCTTGCTGCACGAAAGGCTGGAAAGATTCGTCATATCGGATTTACCGGGCACAAAGATCCGTCCATGCACTTGCGAATGTTACAGATGGCTTCAGATCACGGGTTCCACTTCGATACAGTGCAAATGCCGCTCAACGTGATGGATGCTCACTTTCGAAGCTTTCAGCATCAAGTGGTTCCAGTCGTATTAAAGGAACGAGCCGGAGTCCTTGGAATGAAAACGTTCGGTGACCATTTTATCTTGAGTAGCAAAACGGTGAACCCGATGGAGGCGTTGCATTACTCGATGAGTCTTCCGACTTCAGTCGTAATCACGGGGATCGATAAGCCCGAGATCCTCGAGCAAGCCCTGGAAGCAGTCCGGACCTACAAAAAGTTGGATGAAGCTGCGGTCGGCGCGCTGCTTGCCCGCACCCAAACCGCCGCCGCGGATGGCCAGTTCGAGTTATATAAAATCAGCAATCACTTCGACGGTACGGTTCATAATCCTGTCTGGTTAGGCTAGGGAGGGACTACGTGAATCATACTCCGTCCTTCTCGATTGAGTTTTTATGCGGACCATCCGAGTCACGCCCGAGAACTGACCAAAATTATCCCGAAGGGATGAAAGGACTAAGCCTGGGGTTTTAACCCCAGGTACGGATAGAAAACGGTACCGCCCTGAAGGGGCGGCAGAGTCGGTCTCGCTAATAAGATCGACAAGGCGTCCTAGAGCAAAAAAGATCTATCGGTCGATATTCCATCTCTTTATTCTGTCTTCTTATCTCAAGTGCCAGTGGCTGCGCATGATCCGGGTTATGCTCACCTCATACTCACGTCTCCAGCGAATAGAACGGACGACGTCTCGGGCGATGGCGCCCAGCATGGTTAGACACCAGCCAATGGTCAGAAAGACACCGACCTTGGGAACCAGCAAGAGCAATAGAGCTACGAAAATGAGAACAGCGTACCCGAGACCGCCCTCTCCGAGGATCAGCTTAGGCTTTCGCGACCACATCCATTCCGCGCGCACATATTCGCCGTGATCGATAAAAGACCAGGAAACATCTAGTGACTTCTGTAACTTAACCGGAGACAATTCCGGAAACTTCCAGTCTTCATCAGAATTAAAATCCTTCCAGAAAACCCGCCATCGATTCACTAACCCTCTCACTGTCTAGCCTCCTGATTTAGGTTTCTTAAGGCTAACGTTCTGGTGTTCCGGTCGCTATGACCGTAACGAGCGTTTGTTACCTACCCGAATGGTGGGGGGGCGGGGGCACGTGATAAGTGAGAAGTGAAAGGTGATTGGCGGGAACTGATTGTAGCCGCGAAGCGGAGACTCAACGTAGCCTAGGGCGAAGCCGGGCTCCACCCTCGGCTAGGCTGAGACGCCGCTTCGCGCCTGCTCGCCAATCACATCTCACCCTGCGACGCGCTCAATGCTTGCCCAGGGCAGGCTTCTCACGTCTCACCTTCAATTAGCCGGCCTACGTCACAATCAACCCGCGCTTAATCGCGGTCGCGATCGCTTCGGTGCGGCCCATGGCGTCTAACTTCGCCAGGATCGACTTAACATGGGCTTTGACGGTGTTCTCGCTGATGTAGAGCACCTGCCCAATTTCTTTATTGCTCCTGCCTTTGGCCATATATTGAAGAACCTGAAGCTCCCGCTCTGATAGTTCGGGATGGGCCATCGATTCGGCCAACTTGGAGGCAATTGATGGGGGCAGCAAAGAGTCGCCCTTGGCTACTTTGCGTACCGCGTCTCGAATTTCCTGAGGTGCCGTCCCTTTTGCTAAATAGCCTTTTGCTCCGGCTTTTAAAGTTCGGCGGATATCTTCTTCGCTCTCGTACGTCGTCATCACGATGATGCGAGGCTTCGGATTCCGCGTCATTAGTTCTATGATTGCATGGAGCCCGTCTTTATTCGGCATCCGCAGGTCGAGCAGAACGACGTCCGGATAAAGCTCGTCGTAGAGCTTAAGGGCTTCGTCGCCGTCGCCGGCTTCCGCGATGATTTTGATGTCCTTCTGGGACTTAAAGATCGCGGTTAATCCCTCACGAACCACCGGATGATCATCCACGATCATCACGGTAATAGCATCGGACGAGGAACTAGACGCTGGTTTCACTGCGGTTACCGGTTCTGATTCAGCACTCGACATAGCGTAATCCCATGTTGCGAAGGGCAAAAAGCATTTTTCATCGATCTCCCCGTCTCTTTTCTTGCCAATCTCTTCTCTCTATCATGTGCCTAATGCGGGTTCGGCCGAAGATTCGCTCGTCTCAATCCGTCTCTTCTTGCTGACCAGCATGAACACGGCTGGCACAAAGAACAATGTTGCTGCGGTTGCGAATATCAGCCCGCCGATAACCGCCCGGCCCAAAGGCGCATTTTGTTCGCCGCCTTCTCCCAGACCCAACGCCATCGGTACCATACCGATGATCATGGCTAATGCCGTCATCAGCACGGGCCGAATCCGGACATAGCCGGCTTCCAGCGCCGCCCGGTAGGGGTCTTTGTATTGCTCGAACAATTCATTGGCAAAGGTAACCACCAAAACGCTATTGGCGGTCGCCACTCCCATACACATGATTGCACCCATGAGCGCGGGCACACTTAGCGTTGTGCCCGTTACAAATAGCATCCAGATGATTCCAGTGAGTGCACAAGGCAGCGCCGTAATGATGACAAACGGCTGTATCCAAGACTGGAAATTAACGACCATCAACAGGTAAACCAGGACCATGGAAAAGGCCAAACCGATATACAGCCCGGTGTAAGAGCTATACATGGTAACGATTTGTCCGCGTACGCTGATAAAACTACCGTCGGGCAGATCTTTCTTGGAAGCATTGACCAGGTTCTGGATTTGATTCGCTACGAATCCCAAATCTTTGCCATCGGCCGCCCCGTAAATGTTTATTACGGGTAGGATATTGTAGTGATCCTCGACTGGGGATGTTGTTCCGCGCGTGATTGAAGCAACGTTAGCTAGAATCTGGCCCTGGCCAGCCCCGCCAAGAATCGGAAGGTTTCGCAAGTCGTCCAACGAATGCAAGTCATATTGCGGGACTTGGGCGTTGATCTGATAACTGACCCGATTCTTCGGATCAACCCAGAAGTTGGGTGAGGTTTGTTCCGATCCGGATAGTGCACCGAGTACGCTCTGGGTTACTGCTTGTGCGCTTATTCCGAGAACCGATGCCATGTTCCGATCGATGTTAACATTCAATTGGAGCGCATTGTTTGGCTCCTGGATCCGGAAGTCGACTGCCCCCGGGATGTGGCGAATCTGTTCCATAAGCTTGTTCGCAAAGTCAAAATTTGCGCTCAGATTTGCCCCGGTTACCTGAATATCGATAGGCGCCGGCAACCCGAAATTAAGGGTTTGAGAAACGATATCGGCCGGCGGGAACCAGACGGTTACGTCCGGAAAATCGTGGGGCATCCGATCTCGAATTGTCTGAACGTAACGATCGGTCGGACCATGATTTTTATTCAGTGAGACCAAAATGTCGGCGTCGGCCGGGCTCATGGTTCCGGTATTGTTATACGACGTGTTAATACCGCTGTACGGGATACCCATGTTGTCCACGACTAAGTTCATCTGATCGGCCGGAATGACCTGGCGGATCATCTGTTCGATCTGGTCCACTGTGCTAGCCGTCTCTTCAATGCGAGTGCCGGCCCTGGTTCGGACGTGCATATCAAATTGGCCCGTATCAACCGACGGAAAAAAGTTTTGTCCGAGAAATGGAAACAAGACGGACGAAGCCGCGGCAAATCCCAGTACGATTATAATCAACTTGCCGGCGTTCCGCAGACCTAGACTCAGCAGATCGCGATAACCCTCTCTGAACTTTTCGAATCGATTGTTGAACCATTGGTTAAAATGGGAAAACCAACCGAATATTGGGAACCGCCTTTTGCCCTGCTGATGGGCGGCGGCACCGTGCGACTTCATCCAATACATCGCCAAGGTAGGAACCAGGGTCCGCGATAGGATGTAAGAGGCGATCATCGCAAAAATCACCGCCTCTGCCAATGGCGCAAAAAGGTATTTGGCGACTCCCGATAGGAAAAAAATTGGGACAAAAACAATGCAAATACACATGGTCGAGACTAACGCGGGAACAGCAATTTGGGCTGCTCCGTCTCGAATAGCCTCGAGGGTCGCTTTCCCTTCGGCCAGGTGCCGATCGATGTTTTCGATGGTCACCGTGGCGTCGTCCACTAGGATACCAACCGCGAGCGCCAGACCTCCCAGCGTCATAATGTTAATCGTTTCCCCAAGTGCGCTGAGAATGGCGATCGAGCTGAGAATAGCCAAGGGAATCGAGACCGCGATGATTAACGTGCTTCTCCAATCGCCGAGAAAGACCAAAATCATGATAGCCGTGAGACACGCCGCAATCACGGTTTCACGTACCACTCCTTCAATTGCAGCGGTAACGAATATCGATTGGTCAAAAAGCATCGAAATCTGCAGTTGTGGCGGCAGTATCCGCTTGAGAAACGGCACCTTGTCCTTGATTCCCTGCACGATATCCAGAGTCGATGCGTCCCCGGTCTTTTGAATGGTGAGCAGCGTGGCCCGTTTCCCATTAAAACGAACAATATTCGTTTGTGGAATAGAGCCATTGTAAACGTGGGCAACGTCCCGAATATAAACGGTAGTCCCATTGGGTAACGTCTTGATCGGGATAGCGTTCAATTGTTCGAATGTCGGCGGACTGGCATTTACGCCGACCTGATATTCGAACCGCCCAATCTTTTCCGTGCCTGAAGGCAATATCAGGTTTTGCGCATTGATGGTGTTTACGACGTCAAATGGCGTCAACCCGTAACCCTGCAATGCTTTGTAATCCAGATCGATTTGCACGGTCCGCTGCTTGCCGCCGTAGGGATAGGGGATGCCCACGCCCGGCACCGTGATGAGCTGCGGCCGGACAAAGTTTAGTCCCAAATCATTGAGCTGTTGTTCAGATAGCCCACTCAAACCAACCATGAGAACCGGAACGTTGGTTGCGCTGTAGCTGATTACTAAAGGCGGCGTCGTGGCCGTGGGCAGCTGTTTCAGGACTGCTTGCGAAACTGAGGTAACCTGCGCAATCCCCCTGGAAACGCTGGCGTTCGGTTGCAGAAAGATCTTAACTACCGCGATTCCGTATAACGATTCCGATTCAATATGTTCGATGTTATCGACCGTTGTGGTTAGGACTCGCTCATAGGGCGTCGTGAGGTGATCGGCAACATCTGTCGGCGCCATACCGCTGTAGTTCCAGATGACCGAGATGACCGGTATGTTAATCGATGGGAAAATGTCCTTGGGCGTGCTTAAGATGGAAAGAACTCCCGCGATTAAAATGAAGATGGCCAGAACGATGAATGTATAAGGCCGCCGTAGCGCTAAGTTAACGATCCACATAGGAGAAGAAGGAGTTCGAGGACTTCAAGAATTCAAATTCGGCGCGATTGCATCTAGGAGCGCGAAGCGAGCTAGGAGCGATGGAGTAGTGGAGTGTTGGAGTAATGGGATGTTGATCCCTCCGCAGACGTGGTATTTGGCCCATTCTTTAACTCCTGTAACTTCTCGAACTCCTTAATTCTTCACTGGGCCTCTACCAGCTGGCTAGACTTAACCACCGTGACCTGCGTTCCTGTCGTTAGTCCTGGCGGCGGGTTGACAATCAGCTGATCTGACGAAGAGAGGTCGTCACTAACTTGCAGCCTTGTCCCTAGATCACGGACAATATTGATCTTGTGAATTTCGACTCTACCATCCTGGCCAACCACTGCGACAGCCGGATGTGTGCCTTGGAAAAGTAGACTGATTGTTGGTACCAGCACCCCGCGGCCATCGATGGGAATGTCCAGCGTCGTCTGCACGTATGCACCCGGGAGAGGGGCCCCGGTTGGATTGGCTGCTTCGAGTTCGGTTAAGAGTCGTTTAGAGTTCGGATTGATGGCGCCAGCTGTGCTCACGACGTGCGCCGGAAATGTCTGGCCAGGAAACTCGTTAACGGTTAGTTGCGCTTGTTCACCCGCCTTTACCAGTGATGAAAAAGCTTGCGGGACAGTGACGTATACTCGAAGAACCGAAGTAGCCGCCATTCGGAAAAGGGCTGTTTCAGATCCGGCCGCAACATAGTCTCCGACATCGGTATTTCGCGCAGTGACAATGCCGTCGAATGGCGCACGCACTATTTTAAAAGCTTCCAGCGCTTGTAGTCGACCCACGGCTGCTTGATCCGCGATAACCGTGGAGCGCGCCCCGGCGAAATTATCTGCGGCCGTGTCGAATTCCTGCGCGGCAATCACTTTGTTCTTAAAGAGATCCTGATCTCGCCTGTAAGTTACTTCGGCCAGGTCGCTAGCCGCTTGTGCCACCTTCAGTTGGGCTTGGGCCTGCGCCAGTTGTTGATCGACCTCGGGAGTTTCGATCTCTGCCAGCACATCACCTTTTTTTACTCGAGCCCCGATGTCGAAATACCATTTCTTCAAATATCCGCTGGTCTGAGCGACAATTGGTGAGTCCGTAAATGCCATGGCTTCACCTGGTAACTGTAGGTGGACAACCCCGCTGGAGGGTTGTGGGTGCACCACTTCCACTAGTACACGCGCCGATTTATCGTTCCGTGCCTGCACCTCGGTTGTCCATTGATTCCGGGTATAGATTCCAAAGACGGCCAGGACGAGAAAGAGAACTCCGGCGGCCGCCAGAAAGAAGATAATAGTTTTGCCGCCCTTCTTCTTTGGCGTAGGCGCTGAACCGGGCGCCACAGGTGTGGTGACGCTCTCGCTCATGGCTTACTCTTCGTACTCGTCGTCTTTGTCCTCGAGATGCCCACAACTGGACTAGTTACCGAATGGGGTGATGCCGTGATATGTTTTGTGAACATCCTTTGCTGTGTCACTCCTTCGACGCTGACGTCCCCGGCTGCATGATCCGCGCCATCATACCATTCGCTAAGCTGTCAGATGGATCGAGAATGACTTGATCAGTGGTTGATAATCCGCGGGAAATCTCCAGCTTAGTTCCCAGGTCCTGATTGATAGTAATGGGTCGAATCTCAACTTTGCCGTTTGCATCGACAACGCCGACGGCAGCTCCCTCCCGTCGAAAAATCAGAGTGTTTTCCGGTATCGTCAGATAAGGCGAAGTACCTGCAAACTTCAGCGTTATTTGAGCATAGGCCCCTGGAAGTAGTTCGCCGGACGCGTTCGGGATTTGCAGCTCGGTAAGGAGCGACCGCGATGCCGGATCGACTACATCCGCGGTATTGGTAACCTTTGCCTGAAATGTCCGGCCGGGAAACTCGGGCAGCGTCAACTCTGCCTCCATACCGATTTTTACCAGCTGTGCATAAGCCTGAGGCACCTGGACATAAATGCGAAGTGGCGAGATTTGATCGACTACGAAGAGCTGATTGCCTGAGCCGTTGGCCACATACGTCCCCACGTCGATGTTCCTGGCGGTAACGACTCCGTCGAAGGGTGCTCGCAACACTTTAAAAGCTTCCAGAGCGTTGAGGCGATCCAAGTTAGCCTGGTCAGCAACCACTGTGGCTTGGTCTTCAGCAAACATATCGGCTGCGCTGTCGCGAGTTTCCGCATCCAAAACCTTTTGATCAAAAAGCGTTTGATCCCGCTGGTAGGTAACTTTAGCGAGGTTCGCTGCTGCTTGTGCCACCTGGATTTGCGCTTTCGCCTGCTCCAACTGTTGGTCAACCTCAGGTGTATCGATCTCACCTAGGACATCATTGGCATGTACCCGGCCGCCGATATCGAAGTTCCATTTCGTCAGATAGCCGCTGGTTTGGGCGTAGATCGGTGCCTCAGTATAAGCTTGGGTGTAGCCGGAAACCTGTAAACTGCCGCTGCCGCCGGTTGTCGGATGAACCACGTTCACGGTTATGGCGGGTGCGGTTTGAGCCGTTGCTGCCGGGGTTTCCAATTTAGATGAGGTTAACCGGAGCACAAAAAATACCGCTGCTACCGCCAGGATCGCTCCGCCGGCCAGGACCCATCGACCTGTCCTATTTCTTTTTGGTGCGGAAACAGGTTGGTCTCCCGCTACGCTTGGCTTTAACGTCTCTGGAGTCATTCTGATACGCCATCCTAGTCTTGACCGTCTACTATCGCTATTGGCGGAACGAGTCCTTTAAGCCTATCCGAACGAGTAATCTGAACGCTTTGCGCCCGTAACTGCTATGACTCAAATCCTTGCGACTCCCGCGGCGGGGCCACTGACATTCACAATAGCGGTCAAAAAAGCTAGCGAAAATCGCGAAATCAGTAAACAGCAAAATGGCATGTTGTTTCATAGAGGCGTCCTCCTGACCAGATTCGTTATCCGCTATGAGCTGTTCGCTATTCTGGATGGCTGTGCAATCCAGCTCCGGGGTGCGAATCGACCGAAAGAGGGTACCAGCCTTATCTTCGGCTCAGGTGCAGTTTCCGTTGCGTTTAGACCCCCAGTGGTTTCGAGCCAGTCAGCGATATAATCGACTTGTTCCTCGAGCGGACAATCGGTGACGTCTACCTTTAAGCTCGGAATAGCCGACTTTTGAACTAACGCTTGCATAACCTCCTGTTCCCGGATGAACAATGTTAGATCATCGTATTGTGAAGGATTGCTCGAAATCTTCAGCCGGCGTGCCCGAGCCTCAGAGAAGGAGCTAGGGTTCCTCCAACAGAACACCAATCGAAATCCTAGCATTGTCAGACGAGACTCGAGCCATTTGAACCGATAACGCTTTCCTCTGTATATCGCTTGCCACATCTGAGTCGAAATGTGGAAACGGTCAATGATCCAAGAATAATACCGGTAAAGCTCAAAGAGCCCGATCCAGAGACGATAGGCTGCCATAGCCTGCTTTTCCTGCGCCGCCTGGAAGTTGATGAGACTGGAACCATAGGGGCTAGGTGTAAAACCGTTCCATTCGGCCGATACAATCGGTGAATGATAGCGATATTTTCTTACGCCGATGATTCGTGAACTCTCATTCAAAGCCAGCGCCAGATCCGTCTTACCAGTGAGCCGAGTCCCTTCCAGGATCAATTTCGGGCATAGTTTTATTACCGGCATGCTAAACCATACCCGGTCACCTTCCTCTTTCCATGATACCAAAGTATACCCAGGACCAACCCAGAAGGGTGAGCTTCGCGTTGAGAAGTGAAAGGTGAAAGATGCGCGCGTCTACTGGAGGGGAGCCGCTTTGCAAGTTGGCAGCTCTATCGGTTGGCAGCAAGCGGCTCTCGGGAACGTCTCGCGATGCTGTTTTCTCGGCGGTGCCACTGCTCACCCATTCGACGCGCTCAATGCTTGCCTATATCGAGCTTGTCGAGGTGCTCAGGGCAGGCGTCTCACACCGAAGCGGTAAGCGCACGGTCACAGTAGTTCCGCGTCCGGGCGCGGTCCGCAGATCGAGTTGAGCGTCGTGTTGTTTGGCTCGATCTCGCATGCTGGTGATACCCAATCCTTCCTGGTTCTCCAAGCGGACCCGATCAATACCGGTGCCGTTGTCTCTGATCTCCAGTGTTACCACCGATTGTTCTCCCTTTAGTAGCACACTGATTACCGTCGGCTTTGCATGGCGCAGAGCATTGCTGATCGCCTCCTGAGCGATTCGGAGCAAATCTTGCTCAGCGGTCAGAGATAACGTCTCTTCCCTGAACCCTTTCGTACTGAAATTGCAACGTAACCGGCCTGGTATATTCGAACGTTCAACTAACAGTTGCAGGGCGTAAACCAAGCCTGAATTTTCGATGATGTCAGAACGTAAACTGAGAGCCGAACGGCGGGCCTCGGCCAGACCAAAATGCGCGAGCTCGTTGGCTCGTTCGATATAGCCGCGGCTAGCATTTTCCTCTTTTTCGAGACCTTCCATAGAAGCAAACAATTGCATGGAAATGCCCGTAAAAATTTGGGCTAGCGAATCGTGAATCTCACCGGCTAAACGATTTCGTTCCTCTAAGACGGCGGACTGTCTAGCGGTTCTCGCCAAACGGGTAAGATGGATGGCGATTCCAGCTTGAACTGCCAATGCTCGCGCAATCTCCAGGGTGTTGGGATCGAACTCGCATTCATCATAAAAATAAAAAGCAAGCAACCCATGCATCTGCCCCCCCGAAGTCAGTGGCATAATCAGTCCCGTTCGGATCCCAAGGCCGACCAAGTACTCCCGCAAACCGGGCGGTGTTGGAGATGTCGGGTCCAACAAATGCGTCACGGTGGCCGGTTTATTCCGGTAGACCGTCAGATGTTGTTCCTCTGGAGAAACGGATCGCCACGCTTCTGGGAATCCTGCCTCGATTGGGGTTAGTACGCGCCCCTCTTTTAGCACCAATTCGACCGTCAATCGATTTCGTTCGGTATTTAGCAGCCGTAACGTGGACAAAGCGGCCCCCAAATATCGATTGATGGACGCCATCACTTGCCCCAGGAAATCATCCAACTCCGGAACGTCCGCCAGGGTGTCCAAAAATCCACGCAGTGCTTCGTTGGCCCGAGCTAGGTGCGTAATTCGCTGTTCTTCACTGATTTTCAACGCCTCTTGCGCTTCTTGCCGCTCGCGGATCTCTCGCAATAATTCTTGGTTAGTCCGGGTGAGTTCTGCATTCAGCGTCTTGACCTCCTTAAACGCCTTCTCCAGCGCCGCCGTCGACTGGCGTTGTTCAGTGACGTCGATCACCGTTCCGACGTACTCAGATAGTTTTCCTGACTCATCCACAACCGGCCGGCCAATGGTACGGACGTGCTTGATCGGCTCGCCCGGGACGATGACGCGAAAGAGGCAATCCCAATCTTTCTTTTCCTGTACTACTTGACTCAGATGCGTATCAAACAAACCGACGTCCTCAGGATGAATCCGCTCTAGAGCCCTTTGGTACGGAATCGGTTTTTTGTCGGGATCAAATCCGAAGATCCGAAAATGTCCGGCTGACCAATAGACGTTTTCCCGGTTGGAAACGGTCCAGGTCCAACTGCCGGTTCTGCTTAACCGTTCGCCTTCTGCTAACCGGCCTTCGCTGCGGCGCAGCTCCCGAAAAGACTTACGAACTTTAGCTAACAAGCTGGTGATAACGATTGCGGTCGTCAAATAGGCAACTAGCCCGACAATGTCTAATGTCCACTCAGAAGCGATGGGAAAGCCAGGCTTAATAAACCAGTAGTCCAGGCAAAAGATCGCAACCAGTGAAATGAAAATAGCTGGAATGAAGCGTCCTTGCAGAGAGATCAACACAATGATGACCATGAAAAGGAGTGCAGGCACCGAAGAAAGCGTGTGCAGCTGGGCACAAACGATGGTCACGAGTGCTATAGCGGCGACTCCAACCAAACAGGGGCCCCATGATTGGCGGATCACCCGACCCGGATCGAACTTCATGAGTGAACTGTGAAGCGCTTTAGTGTTCTTGTCCACCGGGGTGCTTCGGCCGTGAGAGGTGAGAAGTGAAAGGTGAAAGGTGGCGTCGCCGGCTATCCCATCAGTCCCATTTGTCCCATAAGTGCCGTCCGTTACACGTCCCCGGATTGCCATTAGCACGTGGCGTTCCGCCTTACCCTTTCGGGTTATCCACAACGATCCGTTCTAGGCGTAGGCGTTACTGTGGCGTGAGCCTATAATAATTCCTGACCATGTTAGTTCGTCATGACCTAGTTTCCCCCTCCGGCGCCGTAAATAACATCGCGAAAATGATCCGCTTTCACCAGATCGGCCGGTCTGATGTGCTGAAGGTCGAGGATACGCCCTTTCGCAGACCGGATGCCGGTGAAGTTCTCGTGAAAATGCACGCACTTGGTCTTAGCCGGATCGATGTTCTTTGGCGGGAAGGTTCCTACTTTGAGCAACCAGTGTTCCCCGCGGGTATCGGTTACGATGCCGCCGGTATCATCGAATCGGTAGGATCTGGAGTTCACCAACTCAAGATCGGCGACCGGGTTTCCACTCTTCCTGCTGTGTCTCTGGTCGACTATCCAGCTCACGGGGAATCGGCGATCTACCCGGAAAACGGTTTGTTTCTGTATCCGCAGAATCTGAGCGCTGGCCAAGCCGCATCAGTTAACCTAGGCCTGTTTACCGCCTACTTTGCTTTGGGAGAACTTGCTCGGATGGCGCCGGACCAGTTTGTTGTCATCACTGCAGCCAGCTCGTCCATGGGTATGGCTGCGATTCAATTGGCGAAGAGTTTAGGCACCAGGTGCATTGCGGTGACTCGCTCGGAGGGAAAGCGAACCCGGCTGCTTCAAGCTGGAGCGGATCACGTAGTGGTAGCAGGTGCTGATGATGTGCAGGAAATGGTTCTAGAGATCACGGATGGCGAAGGCGCCGATGTTGTCTATGACGGCGTCGCTGGGCCCGGCTTGGAAGAACTGATCTGGGCCACTCGCAGACGCGGCTTTGTAATCGTGTACGGATACTTGGGCGCGATGGATGCCACTACCCGGCTGCCCCTGGGAGCATGCTTTCTTCGCGGAATTAATCTGTACCCCAGCTTCAAAGTTTTCGACTACACGGGAAACCCCAAGCTAGGGATCTGCGGGAACTCAGCTGCTGTCGAACGCGCCAAAAGTTTTATCTCGGCAGGCTTAGCCTCCGGAGTCCTCAAGCCCACCATTGACCGTGTTTTTGATGGGCTGAGCGAATACACCGCGGCTCACCAATACCTCAACGCCAATACCCGCACGGGCAAAGTTGTCGTGTCGCTTGGCTAGGCCCGCCGCCATCTCATCAGTGGACGCAGTGGACTTAGTGGACGGCGATCGGAGTTCGTCCACTCAGGCCACCATGTCGATTTGTCGCTTCCGCGTCTCTGCTTGCTCAAACGTCGATATTAAACATCCGATTCATGCGCACATTTAAAACGTTTGTTTGACATCTTCAAACAAGTGTTTGAAATTGGAGGCGTGGTAACTAAAGAACGTCACGAGATCGGGGCTGAAACCAGCGAGGAAAGCACCCGTCAAAAGATCCTCAATGCTGCCGGCGAGGTCTTCGCGGAAGAAGGCTTTGAAGGTGCGACGATCCGTGCGATCACCGAACGAGCTGGCGTCAACGTTGCCGCTGTCAATTATCATTTCCGGGATAAGGCCGAACTTTACACCAAAGTGGTTCTCCAAGCTTGCTCAGTGCAGGCTGCTCTGCGGGACGCCATGGCTGACGCTGCCGGCTCGCCTGAGGACCGCCTGCGCAGTATCGTCCACCACTTTGTCCGTTATTTGCTGGATCCGGCCAGACCGGATTGGATGCGCCGCTTAAAGGCTCGTGAAATGGCGAACCCAACCGCCGCCTTGGATGAGCTGGTAGAGAAAAATCTTCGTCCGCTGCGCGACGAATTTTTGAGACCCACGATACGGGATCTCACTGAAGGCCGCTTTAGTGAGCGAGAGATTGGCTTGATTGCTTCCAGCGTGATGAGCCAATGCCTTTACTTTCTACAGTATCAACCAATCATCGAGAGGCTTAATCCCGACTTTAAAAACCTTAAGTCGAATGTCGCGGAGATCGCCGATCACGTGACTCGGTTTTCACTGGCCGCGCTTCGCGAGATGACTCGCCAAGCGCGCCGTTCCTAAACCTTTAACTGGATTCGATCCCATGAGCGCTTCATCTGCTACTGTCTCCGCTCCGACCCTCAAATCTTCCGGCCCGGAACGATCAACTCCTGCAGGCAACGCCGGTCCGCAAACCGCTAGCTCAAAGCCCAAACGCTCCCGCCGGTTCCTGCTATTAGGCGTGCTGGGAGGCGCTTTGTTGGTTGGCGGCGCAGTTTGGTATTTCCTGAACGCAGGCTATGAAACTACCGACGACGCTGCCATCGAGGCCCATGTGATCGAGGTGAGCCCAAAAGTATCCGCTCACGTCAAGGCGGTCCATTTTGACGACAACTACCAAGTCAAACGAGGTGATCTCCTGATCGAGCTGGATCCGCGGGATTTTGAAGTCAATTTGGCGAGCGCTCAGGCTAACCTGGCATCCGCCAAAGGCAAACTCGCCCAGGCAGAGGCGCAACAAAATGTGGCTCAAGCCGGGATAGGACAAACCAAAGCGGATCTGGCTAGCTCCCAAGCTACCGCAGACAACGCCCAGGCTGATCTCAAACGAAACGAGCAGCTCTATCAGACCCATGTTATCGATCGGCGCGAGTACGACGCTTCTGTTGCTCAAGCCAAGAGCGATGTCGCTAATGTAGAATCAAACGCAAAGAAAGTGGCATCGCAGGAGGCACAAGTTCAGTTGGCCGCCGCTCAGTACTCAGCGGCTTCCGCCGCAGAGAAACAAGCTGAGGCCCAGCTTCGCCAAGCAGAATTGCAGCTCTCTTATACTCAGATCTACGCTCCTTTCGACGGTCGCGTGACCAAGAAGAGTGTCGAACCCGGTGACTACGTGCAGCCAGGCCAAACCCTGTTCTCGTTGGTGCCCCCGGAAGTGTGGGTTATCGCTAACTTCAAAGAGACCCAGTTGAAAAACATGCGAGCCGGGCAACCGGTGTCGATTAAGGTTGATGCGGTCCCGGGGCACGATTTCAAAGCGCATGTCGACAGCTTCCAAGTTGGGACCGGTGGCCGCTTCACGCTCCTACCACCGGAGAATGCCACTGGCAATTTCGTTAAGGTAGTTCAGCGCGTGCCCGTGAAGATCGTTTTTGATGAGCCCTCCAGCAAACTGGAGCGCCTTTGGGCCGGCGAATCAGTCGAGCCGAAAGTGAATGTGGGGATCTCGAGCGCACTTGGCGACCGTCTCGCTCAGCCGCTGCCTCCCGCCATCCTTGGTGAGAGGTGAGACGTGAGACGCCTGCTCTGAGCAAGCATTAAGCGCGTCGAAGGGTGAGAGGTGACTGGTCGGCGCCGAGCGCCAAACGCCAAACGCCAAACGCCAAACGCCAAACGCCAAACGCCAAACGCCGAACGCCGAACGCCATGAGCCACAACATTACACCGAGCGGACGAGCAGTGAATCCATGGTGGATCGGGCTAACTCTGACCTTGGCAACGTTCATGGAGCTGTTGGACACCAGCATCGCCAACGTTGCGTTACCTCATATTGCTGGTGGCCTCGGCACCAGCCTGGACGAAGCAACCTGGGTGTTAACGAGTTACTTGGTGGCGAACGCGGTTGTTCTACCACTCAGCGCCTGGTTGAGCCGAGTCTTCGGGCGCAAGAACTACTACATGACTTGCGTTGCCTTATTTACCTGCAGCTCTTTTTTGTGTGGCATAGCGCCGAATCTCGAACTCTTGATTTTCTTCCGGGTGCTACAAGGTATCGCTGGAGGAGGGCTGGCTCCGTCTGAGCAATCCATGTTGGTTGATGCTTTCCCGGCATCCAAGCGCGCAGCAGCGTTCGGCCTTTATAGCATGGCGATTGTTTGCGCGCCGGCTCTAGGTCCGACCCTAGGCGGATGGATCACCGACAATTCTTCCTGGCGCTGGATTTTCTTTATCAACATCCCTGTGGGAGTTCTCTCTCTCTTTTTAACCAGTCAATTGGTGACCGACCCACCTACGTTCACCGAGGAACGTCAGCGGCTTAAAGCGTCCGGAAAAGCTAAGGTAGACTACGGTGGCATTCTATTATTTGCCCTCGCCTTTGGGTGCCTTGAGGTCGTCTTGGACAAGGGACAGGAGGACGATTGGTTTGGCAGTCCGTTTATCACTACGTTCACCGTCATCGCCTTGTCCGCTTTAGTGATCGCTGTCGTCTGGGAACTTCATCACAAAGATCCGGTCGTGGATCTAACCCTCTTGAAGAACCGGAACTTTGCCATTGCTTGTACGCTCTTCTTTCTGTTCGGTTTTATCCTCTTTAGTACCACTGTTCTGATGCCTCAACTGTTGCAAACACTAAACAATTATGATGCCACCACGGCCGGCATGGTGCTGACACCGGGCGCTATCTTGATTGTGTTGATGGCGCCATTTGTGGTTCGGCTGATTCCGATTGTTGGAGCGAAACGTCTGATTATAGTCGGGTTCTCCATCTTAATAATAGCAGTATGGCACCTCAGCCAACTGACCTTAAGCTCGGACTATTGGGTCTTTGCTCGGGCCCGCATGTTGCAAGGAGTGGGGCTCGGATTCCTGATCGTACCCATTACTCAGCTTGCCTATTCCTATCTGCCTTTGAACAAGAATAATAAAGCTAGCAGCCTGACAAACCTATTCCGTAATGAAGGCGGCAGTTTTGGGATCACCTTCGCCAATACGATTTTAGCCCAACGCGCCCAGTTTCATCAAAGTATTTTGGCTCAGCATCTAACCCCGGATAAATCCGTCTATCGGGATTGGTTGCAACATGCTAGCGCTGTCTTCGTCCGCGGCGGTTATTCGGCCCTGGAAGCAGCTAACCGTGGCCAAGGCCAACTGTATGCCATCGTAAATCAGCAAGCGTCCTTGCTCTCCTATTTCGACTGTTTCGTCAGTCTAATAATACCTGCTGTGGTTGCAGTCGGTGTGGCGTTGTGTATCAAGAATTTCAACCCACCCGGAAAGCCAACGGAGGCGCACTGAACGCGCAGCATGAGAGGGTGAGAGGTGATCGGAGGCGGCACTACCGAACCCGGAGGGGCGTTGCATTGGATGTGCCGTGCCGTGGCGTGTCCTCGACCTAATACTTGGAGCAACGGATTTTCGATTTGCCACACCGCGACGCCCCTGAAATCGTGCCACGCCGCGGGAGATTGGACGTCTCGAGACCTGCCACACCGATTAAGGGAGCCGCGGCTAACAATGCGATTTAGACGAAAGACACCGTGCATGAGTAAATCGTCACGGGTAAGGTAACGCGGAATGCGGCTCCCCTCCGGTCTGGGCGGTGCCACGATCCTCTTCCACCTCTCACCTCTCACCAATCACTTCTCACTGATCACTTCTCACTACTATGTTCTCTGGCAAAGTCGCACTAATCACTGGAGGAACCGCGGGCATCGGTCGCGCTACCGCCGTCGCGTTCGCGGAACGTGGCGCCAACGTTGTGGTAGCTGGCCGGCGCGAAGCCGAAGGGGCTGAAACCGTTGCCCTCATTCAAAAAGCGGGTAGCAGCGGACTGTTTGTGCAGACCGATGTAGCTGTGGAATCAGAGGTAGCCGCGTTGGTGGCTCGCACCCAGGAACATTTTGGCCGCCTGGATTTTGCCTTTAACAACGCTGGTGTCGGTGGGGAAGGCCGTGGCGGAATCTCGGCCCCAGAAGACGTTTACGACCGTATTATGAACATCAATAGCCGCGGCGTCTTTTTCTCTATGAAACATCAGATCCCCGCGATGCTGCTCTCTGGAGGTGGTGCCATCGTAAACAACGCTTCCGTACTCGGGCTGCGTCCCAGTGGCGGTTCGGTGGTCTATAGCGCAAGTAAGGCCGCCGTTATCTCGTTCACCAAGTCCGTTGCCCTCGAGTTCGCCCCAAAAGGGATTCGGGTAAATGCCGTCTGCGCAGCCATCATTGAAACGGATATGACCGAGAAAATGCGCAGCAACGAAGAAACTCAGCGCGACCTGTTGGAACGCCATCCAGTGGGCCGTTTTGGTCGATCAGATGAGGTCGCTGGTGCTGTTCTTTACCTCTGCTCGCCTGAAGCAGCGTTTATTACCGGGGTTGCTCTCCCCATAGATGGTGGGTTTGCGCTTTAGGCGCCACTCGTGCAGCTGGAACAACCAAGAACCGTTCTCATACTCTTGGCGTCTAGTGTTTCCAAATTCTCGGAGTCTATTCGTTTGTGCATCGGGCACCAGGGCGCCATTACCAGCAAAAGCGATTCACGGAAGAGCCAACGATCAATGAGTACAAACCTGAAAAGCATCGAAGGCGATGGACGATCACGAAACGAACGGCATACTTTTGTTTTTGTTCACGGATCGTGGGTGAGCGGCTGGCTGCTCTTCCCATCGACGGTAGGTTTGCGCTCTAGGCGCCATCATGATATCAGCCCGTGCGGCGCGGAGTGCCTGCTCCACAGTGAGGCGCAGTTCCAAGTACAAATGAGCTAAGAGCAGCACCTTGCCTTCATCAGAAAGCAATTTTGCGCTAGGGTATAGTCCAGCGAAAGCCTGACCAGATTGGGTAATTTGTTCGCTTGACTCCGGCCCGATGGTGAGGACCCAATCCAAAATTTGTTGTTTCATTTCACTTTGGTCATTTCCGTCATCGGCCACCGTCGCCGAGTGACAACAGTGCCGTGACGGTTGGTACACTAAGAACCCAGCAAAGGGAGGATTCTGAACACGAGATAGGCCAGAGTCGCCGCTGGGATCAGCCAATACAAAGATCTTTCGGCGGTATCAGCCAGTTTAACCCACCGCAGGCTACGGAAACAATCAGCGTCCATGCCCTCAGGTATTTCGCGCGGCTCAGCAAGATCTTTACGATCCATTGCTCGCTCTTTCGGCATCATGGCGCGACACCGGTTAAAGGCCGAATGACTAAGTAAGCTAGATAGAAAAGCGCTGGCGCAGAGATGAACCAGTAAAGGGCTGTTTCCACCCGCTCAGCCGAGATCAGAGAGGATACCAGTCTGCGATTGCGGTTCACGCGTCCGACAGGTTCTTCTCGGATGCTATCGATTTCTCGGTTCTCGAGCATTAGCTGATGACGCACCTCGAAGAAGTCATTGACTTCAGGAGCGGAACCAGACCGAAGTTCGTCGGTTGTGGCGTCTTGATGGGTGAGAGGTTGATTTTTAGTAGCGATTTTCATGGCAACTCCGTTGCTTGATGTAAGCAACTAACATCACTTATCGGCTAGACGGCTATCCACTGCGCCAGCTGCCGTAATCCTTGTTCCGGTAACTCCGGCTCACCGCCGCGCTCGCCTCAGGCTCGCGCTGTGAGAAGTGAGACGTGATGGGTGAGAGGTGAGAAGTATTTGACGCGGAGTCAGACACCGCGCGGCGGGCACGATCGCTAATCACGTCTCACCTCTCACGTCTCACAGCGCGAGCCTAAGGCGAACCGCCGGCTATATCTGCCGCAGAAACTCAAGCATCGCCTCGTTTACTTCCTGAGGTCGCTCTTGCTGAGTCCAATGGCCGCACCCTGGCAGAATCAGGGTCTTTTGAAGTTTGGGCACGCTTTGCGATAAATTTGCGATTACGTAATCCATTCCGCTAAACGCCAGCACAACATCGCGATCGCCGGCAATCAGGAGAGCCGGCACAGTGATCTTCAGTCCTGCAAAAGGCGCCATGAGTTCCCAATTCCGATCGATATTGCGATACCAATTTAGGCCACCGCGATAGCCAGTTCGCTTAAATTGATCCACGTAGACCTCTACATCGGCCTCAGTGAGCCAGGGTGGTAGCGCTGTCGGATTTACCCAATTCGCCATCATGCCACCTTGCCGTGGCACCATGAAAACGTGACCGGCCTGCTTTGATCTGATAGCAGAATGGGGAGCATCGCCGGAACCGTCGTACAGAAACGCACGCGTCGTAAAGCGCACGTCGTGCTCGAGATCCGCTTCCGCTACCCCTGGGGACTGAAAATAGCTTTGATAGAATACGGCGTCATCGGTCTGTGGATAGCTTTTGCTCGGATAGTCCGGTCGGCGGGGAATGAAAGGAACACTCAAACCGATCACAGCACGGAAACGATCAGGACGGAGCAAAGCCGCGTGCCAGGCAACTGGCGCTCCCCAGTCATGCCCTGCGATCACCGCCGTTTCGTAATCTAAAGCATCAAGCACTCCAATCATATCACCGACCAAGTGAAGGAGTGTGTATTGGTCGATGGGCTCCGGTCGATCCGTGTTGCCGTAGCCCCGCATATCGGGAGCCACGGCGCGAAAACCTGCTGCCGCTAACGCGGAAAGCTGATGACGCCAGGAATACGACGATTCTGGAAACCCGTGGCAAAGAAGCACCAGTGGACCCTCTCCCTGTTCGACCAGATGCATCCGAATACCATTTGTTTCGACGAACCGATGGGTTGGTCCGCTGGAATAACTGTCCCGTTCTTTAGCAACCATATGTACGCACTAAACGGCATACTCGCGGCGAACCGCGAGTTTTCGACAAACTGCCGTAATCACGATCCCCGACTAGTGCACCAGCCGTAGGCTTGGTGCACTTAATGCACTTAAAGTCATTGACCGCTGTTTTCTGCTTGTTTCGGGGGAATTCGGGTGCTGTGCATGAAGACAATCTTCCAGGCGCCTGCCTGCTTTTGGAGGAAAGCCGATTCTAGCCATTTCTGCTGCGTAGTACCGGAAGCATCGGTAATACTGCCTTTGTTGACGTAGGCGATCCAGGCGGTGTCGCCGCTGATGTGCACGTCGGGTTCGGTCACATTCCACTCGTAGTGCCTGCCGCCGGCATGTTGGGCCTTAATAACGGCCATAATAGAGTCTCCGTTGAAGCGGAGGCCGCCATCAAACATGTAAAAACCCGGAGCGATGACCGAATCGAACTTTGCTGTATCGTCGGTCGCAGCAGCGGCGAAGACCGTGCTGACTGTGTTGATGATCTCCTGCTCCTGGGTTTCAGCGTTCGTGTTAACAACGAGAAGCGTCATAATAGTTACGAGTAATCCTGCCTTTTTTTTATGTGGTGAGTCGGTAGGGACAGAGCTCCCGCTCGTCCGCGTCTTCCGGTTAAGAATAGAGTCAGCCTGCGATAGAAAGTTCGGGGGATCGTCTTTCATGTGCGCCGGCTGATTACTCGCGGATCGCTTCAATCGCAGACGCACCTTTCAAATAAGAAATCACAGGTTAGTTAAATTAGGACAGACCTTTGTCCACCCGGCGAAATAGTGAAACCTCTCAGAAAACATAGGCAGAACACGCAATCTGGCAGTCTGGATAAACGTCGTTTTACCTGATATTTTGCCAAGACCAAAAGAGCCTGTAAAAGAGTAGAGAGTTACTAACATATCGGTGGGTTGTCGATTTTGTTGGTTCGAATTAGCCGGCCGGGTGGGAAGCCATGACCGGCTTTCCGGTCGCACAGGCGGTGCTCAAGATTTTCTCCACGGTCTCAAGTAGTGATCCTAACGGGGCAAAGGTTGTTTGCAGTAGCCGGATGGATCCATTTGTCGTAGCGACACCAATCGTATGTGCGTCCAGCAGTCTCGCGGAAAATGCCGGACCCCATACGGCTTCTAACCGGAGCTCACCGAAATCCGTT